>NZ_JAEHNY010000001.1:0-401527 GCF_016236975.1 Salegentibacter maritimus | reverse complement strand
GTAGTTTACGTAAATGCTATTGGCTACCGTTTTGAAGCTTTTAAAACCAGATTCTTCTACTTCTTTATACCAGTGAGCTAGTTTTGTAAAGGCTACACCTTTGTTTTTTGTTTGGTTGAAGATATTCCTGAGGTTATTTACTAGCTTGTAGGCTTTTTCTATTTCAGGATATTCGGTAAATAAGATAGCTGCCCTTTCTTTTTGATTATTAGTCCACTTCGGATCAAGACCATTTTCTGGGTTTTGAAAACAATTTTTCCAATTTGTATCAAACGAAGCTTTCTTTTTAATATGAAAGAAGGCGTAGGATAGGAAACCCCGCTTGCTTTGAAACCTGATTCAATGTTGGTCCAGTTTCGATAAATAATAAAGCCCTTTCAAATAATGAAAGGGCTTTTTAAATGAAAGTTTTAGTTTCGATTATTGTTTAAGGTAATGTGTTTCAGAAAGAGCGTTTAAATTCTGTGCGGCCTGTTCTGCGGTAATATCGCGCTGTGGGCCTGCAAACATTTCGTAGCCTACCATAAATTTTTTAACTGTAGCCGATCTTAGAAGCGGTGGGTAAAAACTCATGTGAAAATGCCATTCAGGATAATCTTCTCCGTTGGTAGGAATTTGATGAATTCCCGAAGAATACGGAAAAGAGGTCTCAAAAAGATTGTCGTATTTTGTAGTGAGTTTCTTAATAATTTTGGCAAAAGCTTTTTCTTCTTCTTTATTTAGCTGCCCAATATGCTGATAATGCTTTCTGGGAATAATCATGGCTTCGTATGGCCAAACTGCCCAATAAGGAATCAGGGCAACAAAATGCTCGTTTTTAGTTAAAATACGCTCATTTAATTCTAACTCTTGTTTTAAATAATCGCCTAGTAAACTGCTTTTATTTTCGTCCCAATAATTTTTAAAATGCCTGGATTTTTTTAAGATTTCTGTTGGAATAGATTTTTGTGACCAAATTTGCCCGTGTGGATGTGGGTTACTACACCCCATCATGGCTCCCTTGTTTTCAAAAATCTGAACATAGTTTATAGCGTCTTTACTGCCCAGTTCCTGGTATTCCTTTTTCCAAAGTTTTACGACTTCGGTAATATCATCTACTTCCATTAAAGGAAGGGTAAGGGAGTGATCTGGAGAAAAACAAACCACTTTACATATTCCTGTTTCGGCCTCGGCTTTTAAAAGTCCGTTATCAAAGTCTTTTATGGGAGCTTCGGTTAATAGGGCAGGAAAATCATTTTCAAAGGCGTAAGTTTCCGTGTAGTTAGGATTTGTTTCTCCACCTGCTCTTGAGTTTCCGGGGCATAGATAACACTTGGGATCATAGGTTTCCCGTTTCTCATTATTGTTTTTTTCAGTTTTTCCCTGCCAGGGTCTTTTGGTGCGATGTGGTGAAACTAAAATCCATTCTCCGGTTAAAATATTATAACGTCTGTGTGGATGTTTGTTTATTTCGGTGCTCATCTTGCTTCTTTTAAACTTTAGTAATTTGAGTTCCGGCATCTGGAACTACTGTTATTGCTGTTGGCGTAATATTAAACTTTGCCTTATATACTTTTTCTACCTCTTCAATATAAGCCTTAATCTTATCTGCTTCAATCAAGTTAATTGTGCATCCGCCAAAACCTCCACCCATCATTCGGGAGCCGTAAATAAAGTCTTTATCTTCAGAAAAATCGACCAGAAAATCCAGTTCAGGGCAGCTTACTTCGTATTGATGTTGTAAACCTCTGTGGGAGGCATACATTAATTGGCCAACTGATTTTAGGTTAGCGTCTTGTAATGCTTTTTCTGTTTGGCGCACACGTTCGTTTTCCTCTAATACATATTGGCAACGTTTAAAGCTTGTGGCGTCAATTTGATCTCTAAATTCTTCTAAGATTTCAAAAGAAACCTGCCTTAGTGATTGTACCTCTGTATATTTTTGCTGAATCATGGCTACGACATCTTCACATTCCTTTCTGCGTGTATTATATTCACTGTCGGCCAGGTTATGCGAAACATTGGTGTTTACGAGTAGTAGTTTACAATTTTGAATTTTAGCCGGTATAAATTTGGGTTCTAATGTCTCGCAATCAAGCTTTATAAAATGATCTTTTTTGCTCATTACTGAGGCAAATTGGTCCATAATTCCGCAATTACTTCCCACAAAGTTATTTTCTGCTCGTTGTGAAAGTTTAACGATATCCATAGGGGTTAGTTCTAAATTGAATAAGGAATTTAAACCTCCCGCAAAACCGCATTCTAACGCCGCCGAAGAACTAATTCCGGCTCCTATGGGTAATTCACTTCTCATAATACAATCGAAACCCTCTAGCTGCTTGTTTAATTTCTGGATTTCATCTATAACGCCCAGTAAATAGTTCTCCCAGGAGTTGCTGCTTTTTGTGATTTCCTGAAGCTTAAATTCTGTATAAGCATCAAAGGTTTCACTGTAAATGCGTGCTAGATTGTAGTTGTTTTTTCTAAATTGGAAATAAATTTTTTTGTCTATAGCCGCAGGCATTACAAACCCCTGATTGTAATCGGTATGTTCACCAATTAAATTAATTCTTCCTGGGGAAGCCACCTTTACTTCAGCTTTAAAAGCTTTAAATTCTTCCGGGATGTTCTTGTTTGGATCTGTTGGTTTCAAATTGCAGTTTGTTTTAAGAGAGTTTCAAAGATAATAAACGTATTTTTTACATTAATTGTTTTGTTTTAAAATCTTTCAATTTTTTTGTTCTTTCGAAAGCTTAAATAAAGATTCTTGCGCATCAAAGAATCAAAGAGTTTACAACTAAAGTTTTTAAAGTAGTATTAACTCTTTCTCTTGGCTTGTAAGAGTAAATATGTGGGAAAGTCCTTTCGAGCTAAAAAAATATTATCTTGAATTCGTTTTAAAAGAAATATGCAACAAATCGCCAATATTTTTATGCCGCTGGCTATGGGCCTTATTATGTTTGGTATAGGCCTGGAGTTGAATTTTAAGAATTTTAGAAGGGTTTTTGCTTATCCACGAGCCATAATTACCGGGCTGGCTATTCAAATTCTTTTGTTGCCTGTTATCGCATTTCTTTTAATTTATTTTTGGCCAATAGAGCCTGTGTATAAAATTGGAATAATGTTGCTCGCCGCCTGTCCCGGGGGAACAGCTTCAAATTTAGTGACCAAAGTACTTAAGGGAAGGGTGGCGTTATCTGTGTCTTTAACAGCGTTTAATAGCTTTATTATTCTATTCACGGTTCCTTTGGTGGTTCAGTTGAGTTTTTTGATTTTTGAAAATGATGCGCTTTCCTTTAGCTTGAGCTTTGGAGATACGATGAGTGATATTTTATTCACTGTGATTTTGCCCGTAATTTTAGGGATACTTTTAAATGAATTCTTTGGGCATAAGTTTGGTGGTAAACTTCATAAGGCTCTACAATATATCTTACCTGGTATTATGTTGCTGGCTTTTCTGGTAGTGATCTTTTTTGATGAATCGCAACAGAATGTTGAATATTTAAAGCATCTAAATCTTTTTATTCCGCTCATAATTTTAAATTTCACAACGATAATTATCGGTTATCTGGTTAGTGTGTGGTTTAAACTGAAACATAGCTCGGCCTATACAATAGCTATAGAAATGGGGCTACAGAATAGTGTGCTTGCACTATTTATTGCCAACCAGGTGTTGAGGGACAGTAATATTAGCCTGGTACCGATTCTCTACAGTAGCTTTTCTTTAATTACAACTTTCTTGGGTGGATGGCTTTTAAAAAACTATTTCGGAAAAAAGAAAAGGGAGGTGATTAAATAAAAATACCGGCTACGTAAAAATTAAACAGACCCTACTCAGTTTAATCTCCGTTGCAACCGGTATTATTTAATCGCCAAATTAAACAAGTGCAAATACAGATCTATTTGCTTCTATGTGTCACGAATTTAGGCCATTTGTTACGTAGGTTTTTACGGATTTCCGTAAATGGGATGCAAAATACTGAAAATCATTATTTTGAGATATAAAATATTTTGGTTTTTGAGGAAAAAACAGCACAATTTGGGATTTTATTGTCAGGGGGGATTTAGAGTTATATAGTTAATATTAACGGGTTCTTGCTGTTATAATAAGCATTTAAGAAAAATTAATACATGTAAAATATTGATTTGCAATTAAATAGGGTGAAACACCCCTGTTTTGATAGACCTATGTTTAGTAATTTTAAGTAGTTGATTGTTAAATGCTAAACATTATAGTTATGAGAGGTTTTCTTAGATATTCGGTAGTCCCATGTTTATTGATTGTATGCCTTTTAGTAGGATGTAGTGAGGATGATGCCGTAAACCTGTAGCAAGAACAAGAATTCTTAATTGCACAGGTTGATGACAAAGACATTAGAATAGATCGTATAGAAGGAATTATTTCCTGTAAAAAACAATTAAATGATTACGGCGGAATTGATTTTGTGATAAGGGCAGAAACAAGTCGTGGGGAAATTATGGAGATTTTTCTAAGCAATTATATTGGTCCAAAGAAATATACTTTTGGATATGATAAATTTGGTGAAAGTTGGATGAGGTATGCTTTGGTTAATCCGGCTGGAGACTGGTTTTCTTATGCTGAAACAAGGCAGGCAGAAAACAAGCTTCCCTTTATACAAATTCAACAAGACGATGGTAATTATGTTAAGGGAAATTTTGGTTTTAAAGCTTATAATAGTATAGATAATTCTGTGAAGTTGGTAAGTAATGGTAGTTTTAATTTTAAACTGGATTCGGAATTGTAATAGCTGAGGTTCTTATTTATTTTTAATATTTATAGACTTGTAAACAGATGTTTCTGGGTTAAAAATTAAGCTGCTTTTGAAGTGATGTCTAAAATTTTCGTTTTCCGCTATTATAAGGTGTTCTGCTAAATAAGATTAGACTAAAAAGTTTGATTTTATTTAACTGCTTTTTCAGAATATTTTGTCAGAAATAACTTAAGTTTCCTTTTTATAGAAGCTAATTTAAAAACTGAAGCATCAGTTATGAATAAATTTTTAAAGGAAGATAATATAAGGTTGGATTTACCGGTAAAGATTAGTTACCGGGTGTTAGAAGCTGTACTCCAGAGACAATTACTGGGTGAGCAAATTGGGATGGAAGACTCCAGGGGTACCGTAAAAAATTATGTGGAAGTGCTTGGTGTTAGTCTGGTTAAAAGTAAAGAACCAAACTTTGATATTAGCCTTCATTTGAGACTGAAAACACTAACTACATTTTTTAAAAATAAAGAGGTAGATTTGGTTGTGCATATTTCTTTAGGTTTTAATGAAGAAGATCAGGTAATAGATGTAGAGGAATATGAACTGGAAGGACATAGCGAAAATTGGTTTATAGATAACTCACTAGAAGCATTTGCCAATACCTTAATTTATCAAAAGATTAAAAATAAAATGAGGTTAGATCTCAAACCTCATATCAAAGAGCAGCTAGGGGTGGTAAACGATAAACTTGGAGATAAAATGGAAACTGCACCTGGTATTTTTCTTTCAGGTAATGTAAATACTCTTAAGGTTGTCCAAATTATTCCAGGAGACAGTTTGCTATTAATTCTTCTTAATATAAGTGCGTATGGGTTTTTGGATGTAAAGGAGATTAAGCTTTAGGATCAAATACCTCTAATAGTTCCTCTAAAGCCATAGACCTGGAGCCTTTAATGAGAATGCTGCAGTCTTTTAATTCTGCAAGCTGTAAATGCTTTTTAATATTTTTGGTGTTCTCAAATTTGATGATGTTAGGCTTGTTGGTGTTGGTCTTTTTAAATTGTTTTCCTACCAGATAAATTTCCGAAATATTGGCATTTTCCAGGAAGTTGACCATGACTTGATGTTCAGTTTCTGAAGCATTCCCAAGCTCTCCCATATCCCCTAAGATTACAATTTTGGTGGTGTTGGTTTGTATGTTGTTAAAATGTTGCAAGGAGGCCATCATACTTGTTGGGTTTGCATTATAGGCATCCATATAAATTTTATTGGAATGGCAGTTTATAATCTGAGACCGATTGTTAGAGGGGGTGTAGTCCTCTATAGCTGTCCTAATTTCATTAAGAGGAACTTTAAAATACAGGCCAATACATAGTGCTGCTGCCATGTTTTTTGAATTGTAGCTGCCGCTTAACTGACTTTGAAAAAGTATATCGTTAAAGCTTAATGTTGCCGACTCACTATTTTCGGGGTAAATAATTTTTACCTGGGCCTTTCTGTTTGTTCCAAAACTAAATGTATGCTTATAGTTGATTTCCTGCATCTGTACGTCGTCGTCTAGATTTAGGAATATTAATTTCTTGTTTTCTTTTAAATGTCTATATAGTTCAGTCTTAGCCTGTATAACTCCATTTAAGTCTCCAAAACCCTCCAGATGAGCTTTTCCGAAATTTGTGATAAAACCGTAATCAGGCATAGCTATATTAGATAGAAATTCAATTTCTCCGGGATGATTAGCTCCCATTTCAATTAAGCCTATCTCGGTTTCTTCCGTCATAGTTAATAAGCTAAGAGGTACCCCAATATGGTTGTTTAGGTTTCCCCGTGTAGCTGTAACTTTGTACTTTTTTGAGAGTACATTGGAAATAAGTTCTTTTGTGGTGGTCTTACCATTACTACCGGTTATTCCAATTACTGGTATTCCCAGGAACTTTCTATGAAATGTGGCTAGTTTTTGCAGTGCCTTAAGGCTATCTTTTACTACTATATATTCCTTGTTATTTAAGGCTGCATCCTTGTCATCTACAATAGCACAAACTGCTCCTTTTGCAATAGCTTGTGCAGCAAACTTATTTCCGTTAAAATTAGCTCCCTTTAAAGCGAAAAAGATGCTTCCTGGTTTTATATTGCGGGTGTCGGTAGAAATACCGGTGCTTACAAGAAATCTTTGATGGATTATAGCTGTTTTCATAATGGGTTTTTTGTAAACCTTTTTGGTTCTGGCTGCTTTAAAAATAAAACTATAAAAAAAGCCCTAAACGAATAGGGCTTTTTTATAATTTTTAGAAGATTAGAATCTCTAATTCTTAGCTTTTTTATTACTATCTAAAGATTTTGATCCAACCCTGGACATTGCATTTCTAAATCCAATATAATCTGTAGCCATGTCTTGTGGGAAATATCGGCGTTGTGCCGGGTCTAACCAGTAAGCACGGTCTCTCCAGGACCCGCCCTTGTAAACTCTTACCTCATCGCTAATAAGGGTTGTTCTATCTGCACTATCATAGCCTCGTTTTGCCACTCCAGAAGTGTCACGAGTGCCAGCTACATTGTAGGTTGGTGAGTTGTACATACGCTGGGAATCGTCTTCGGTTTCCTGATACGATCTATAATAACGGCTAGAGCTTTTGTCGCCGTCTCTAAAGTTACGTTGGTCACTATTGGTATAATTGGTACGCATGTATGTATCATCTTCTGTAACCGGTACTTGTGCGATGTCTCCGGGATAAGATCTTGCAACCAATCTTCCGGTAGCTAAGGTGTCAAATTCAATCTCATCTACACCAACTACTTTTACACTTCCATCTTCATTAATTGCGTTCTTAGTGTAAACATTTCCTCTATAATAATTGAAATCATTAAATTCATCATCAACTATTGGGCGATAAACATCGGCTACCCATTCTGCAACATTTCCAGCCATATCATAAAGACCAAAATCGTTGGGTTCGTAAGATTTTACTTCAGCAGTAATATCGGCACCATCATCACTCCAACCGGCAATTCCGCCGTAATCTCCATCGCTTTGCTTAAAGTTAGCTAATTGGTCTCCCTGTCTTTTTACATCGCCAGACCGAGTGTATTGCCCGTCCCATGGGTATTTTTTTCTTCCTCTATATACATTGTAATCTCTAATTCCTACCAGAGAAGAAGCAGCGTACTCCCATTCGGCTTCAGTTGGTAAGCGATATTCTGGTAATAAAACACCATCCTTGCGTTGCACATAAGTTTGGCCGCCAAGAGCATTGCCTTCTGCATCGGTGTTTTGGTTTTCAATCATATCCTGAGACTCATCGCCTCCCTGGCTAATTTCTGTATTGCCTCCATATGCTTTACTTGGGGCGTTAAGGTAGGTTTCTGTGTTAAAAGTGGTACCTGCCTGTACGTCGGTTAAACGGGCACCTTCTTTGGTATAACCACCCTCTTCCAGTAAGAGCTCATTTACCCTATCGGTTCTCCATTTGCTGAATTCTACCGCTTGTATCCAGCTAACACCAACTACAGGGTAGTTTCCATATGCGGGATGGCGTAGGTAGTTGTTTACCATTGTTTCATTGTATCCAAGTCTGTTTCTCCAAACAAGGGTGTCTGGAACGGCGCCATTGTATATATTTCGGAAATTTTCCTGTGTAGGAGGGAAAACTTTCTTTAGCCAATCAAGATACTCCATATACATCATATTGGTAACTTCCGTTTCGTCCATATAAAAAGACTGAACATGCTGTTGGGTAGGAGTGTTGTTCCAGTCGTGCATCACATCGTCCTGTACCTGTCCCATTGTAAAGGTTCCACCCTCTACAAAAACAAGCCCTGGGCCGGCTTCTTGCTCTTTGTAATCTGTGTTGTATTGAAATCCGCCTTCATCTGAATTAATGTCCCATCCGGTTGCTCTGGATCTGTTATCGTAGTCTCGGGAATTGTTACAGCTTAGCAAACCAACGCCAAGAACAAGGGTTGTAAAGGCTCTAAAAGCAATATTGATTCTCATATTTGTTTTCTCTTTTGGTAGAAATATTAGGCTTTGCAATATAGTAATTAACGCTAAAAGTACAAGTTTATTTTATGTTGGTGCCAGGGCTTTAATTTTATTTAAACCCCTGATGGCCTTAGTGCTTAGGGTGTGTTTGGGTTTTTAAAAACATCTGCATAACTTTCAAAATTAAAGGGAAGGCTACACATGAAAGCAGCAAAATTAAATGATTTTTATTTAATTGAAGGTCGTTGGGATTAAAAAAGTAGTTAAAATACTGATTATACAATATTTTGGCCTATTTTGAGTTTTTATAAACCTACACTAATTATTTTTAGACTTTAACTGGGAATAAAAGCGATTTCCTTTTTCGTTTTTAAGATATTTTAAACTTAAGGTCTTTTCTTAACAAGATTATTAGTATATATTTGTTAATCATTAACTAGCATGATGAAAAAAATTACAATATTAATCCTTGGGGTGGTTTTAGGTTCTCAGTTTAAAATGATGGCCCAGGAAGAAAGGGATAGGGTTATTACTACTGCAGTGCCTTTCCTGCAGGTAGCTGCAGATGCCCGGGCTGCCGGAATGGGAGATCAGGGTGTTGCTACTTCCGCTGATGTTTTTTCCCAGCAGTGGAATCCTGCCAAGTACGCTTTTTCGCCTAGTGAACATGGGGTTGGAGTCTCTTACACACCTTACTTAAGTGATATTGTTAATGATATCTTTCTTGGAAATATCACCTATTACCAGCGTATTAGTGAAAGAAGTGCCTTTGGTTCCAGTTTAAGGTATTTTAGTCTTGGTAGTATAGAAAGGCGTTCTACTATTGAACAGGCACCTCTTGTGGTGAATCCAAATGAACTTACTTTTGATCTTTCTTATTCTTTAAAATTAAGCGAAAATATTGCTATGGCAGTGGCTGGGCGTTATTTGCACTCAAACTTGGGTTTGCAGGATGAAGAAGATTTAGGTGCCGCAAATAGTTTTGGGGTAGATATAGCTGCTTTTTATAGGAGTGATCAGTTAACTTTTTCTGGTTTCGATGGTGTTTGGAAAGCGGGTGCTAATATTTCCAATATTGGTCCCAAAATGAAATATGACGATGCCGGCCAGGAAAACTTTATTCCTACTAATTTTAAAGTAGGTGGGGGTTTTGATTTTATTTTCGATATTGAAAATAGATTGGGAGCTTATGTTGAATTCAATAAGCTCTTAGTGCCAACGCCTAAAGATTTTAATGGCGATGGTGAAATTGATGCTGAAGATGACGCGCGTTACAATGATATAGGTGCTATTGAAGGAATTTTTAAATCCTGGGGTGATGCTCCAGATGGTTTTAGTGAAGAGCTTAGGGAGGTAACCTGGGCCCTTGGTGCCGAATATGTGTATCGCGAAGCTTTTGCATTTCGAGCCGGATATTTTAGTGAGAGCCTAACTAAAGGTTCAAGAAGATTTGCTTCTTTCGGGGCGGGTTTTAAATACGAGCAGGTGAATATAGATGTGTCGTATTTATTTTCTACTTCTTCTGTTCCCAGTCCTTTAGAGGGAACTTTGCGTTTTGGCTTAACCTTTAATTTTGGAGATCAATATACAGCCTACTAATTTAATTTGTAGTCGGGACTTATGCCTAATAGTTATCGAGACTCCAGGCTTGGTTCTGGGGTCTAAAAAAAAGTATTTCCGTCTAATCTTCTGTTAGCTTGCCGCGACCTAATTTAATTTTAGGATACTTTTTGCAATTTAATGTTTGCCGCATAAAAGCTTTATTTTACCTTTTGTGTTCAATATATTTATATGAAGCCATTTAAAGTTACCTCAACTTTTGAAGTCTATGAGTCTATCGAAGAGCTTCCTGAAGTTATTCGGGATTTGATGAAGCAAGCTATGCGAGCCCGTGATAATGCCTATGCGCCTTATTCTCAGTTTAAGGTTGGAGCTGCTCTTGTCTTAAATAATAATGAAGTTGTTACTGGAAGTAATCAGGAAAATGCCTCTTATCCTTCCGGGCTTTGTGCAGAGCGTACGGCAATTTATTATGCGGGTGCTAAATACCCAGAGGCACAAATTAATTATATGGTTATTTCAGCTAAATCTATGAAGCATAAAGTTGATGCTCCTGTGCCGCCCTGTGGGGCTTGTAGGCAGGCGCTGGTTGAGTATGAAGTGAAGCAGAAATCTGAAATTCCGGTATTTTTTATGGGGGAGAGTGGGCAGGTTATGAAGGCAAATTCCATAAAAGATTTACTTCCTTTAATGTTTGATAAGACGGCCTTATAACGTTTTCGTTATTTTTGCTTGAAAACTGTTTTCCATTCTTGTTTAAAATAGTATTTTTGTTATCCGCTTGGCAAACCCTATCTGTCTGGCTTAAAATTAATATGTTAAATGAAGAAAGTAACAAAAGCCACGTATTTAAAGTGGTACGAGGATATGCTGTTTTGGCGTAAATTTGAGGACAAACTTGCGCAAGTTTATATACAGCAGAAAGTAAGAGGTTTTTTGCATTTGTATAATGGGCAGGAAGCTATCCTGGCAGGTGCCCTTCATGTAATGGACCTGGAAAAGGATAAAATGATTACTGCTTATCGTAACCACGTGCAGCCAATTGGTTTAGGAGTAGATCCTAAACGTGTAATGGCAGAGCTTTATGGTAAAGGAACCGGTACGTCTCAAGGTCTTGGTGGTTCCATGCATATTTTTTCTAAAGAGCATAATTTTTACGGTGGTCACGGTATTGTTGGGGGTCAAATTCCACTGGGTGCCGGGCTGGCATTTGCAGATAAATACTTTAAGCGTGATGCCGTAACACTTACCTTCCTGGGAGATGGTGCTGCAAGACAGGGTTCCCTTCACGAAACTTTAAATATGGCGGTTAAATGGAATTTACCGGTAGTATTTTGTGTAGAGAATAACGGTTATGCAATGGGAACATCGGTAGCTAGAACTGCTAAAGGGACAGATATCTGGAAACTCGGTAATGGTTATGAAATGCCTTGTGGTCCTGTAGATGCTATGGATCCTATTAAGGTGGCAGAGGCTTTAGATGAAGCGATTAAAAGAGCAAGAAAAGGTGAAGGTCCTACATTTTTAGAATTAAAAACTTACCGTTACCGTGGGCACTCTATGAGTGATGCTCAAAAATATAGAACAAAAGAAGAAGTTGAAGAATATCAGAAATTAGATCCTATCACTAAAGTCTTGGGTATAATTAAGGATAAAAAGTATGCTTCAGAAGATGAGATAAAAAAGATCAACAAGCGCGTTAAAGATAAGGTTGCTGAGTGCGAGAAATTCGCAGAAGAATCAGACTTCCCTGAAAAGAACGTAATGTATGATGTTGTTTACGAACAGGAAGATTATCCGTTTTTAGCACATAAACCTCAATAAATTATGGCAGAAGTAATAAATATGCCGCGTTTAAGCGACACCATGGAAGAAGGTGTTGTGGCAAAATGGTTAAAGCAAAAAGGTGATAAAGTTGAAGAAGGAGATATCCTTGCAGAAATTGAAACCGATAAAGCTACGATGGAGTTTGAGTCTTTTCATGAAGGGACTTTGCTTCATATAGGAATCGAAGAGGGTGAAACCGCTCCTGTAGATACCTTGCTTGCTATTATTGGGGAAGAAGGTGAAGATATTTCAGGCTTGCTAAATGGCGGAGGAGACGCTAAGGAAGACAAAAAAGAAGAGTCCTCAGAAGCCGCAGGGCAAGATGAGACAGAAAGCAATGACGAAAGTGATGACTCAGATATCCCTGAAGGCGTAGAGGTTATAACCATGCCTCGTCTTAGTGATACTATGGAGGAAGGTACCGTTGCATCCTGGTTGAAAAAGGAAGGAGATAAAGTTGAAGAAGGAGATATCCTTGCAGAAATTGAAACCGATAAGGCTACGATGGAGTTTGAATCTTTTTATGAAGGTACGCTTCTTAAAATTGGGCTTGAAGAGGGTGAGACTGCAAAAGTTGATAGCTTGTTGGCTATTATTGGGCCAGAAGGTACCGATGTTTCTAATGTTTCGGTAGATGGAAAGTCTAAAAAGAAAACTTCTGGGAAATCAGAGGAAAAAGAAGAAAAATCTCAGGAGACTGGTAGTAGTAGTGAATCTTCAGAAAAGAAATCTTCTGGAGCAACTAAAGACGGAGGTAGGATATTTGCTTCTCCATTAGCAAAGAAAATGGCAGAAGATAAAGGTATAGATCTATCAAATGTTCAAGGTAGCGGTGGTAATGGCCGTATCGTTAAAAAGGATATTGAAGATTATGAACCTTCAGAAAAACCTGCTGAAACTAAAGCCGCTGCCAAAGAAGATACTGCTGCAGCACAGCCACAGCCTTATGTGCCTGCAGGAGAAGAGAGTTTCGAGGAAATTAAGAATTCTCAGATGCGTAAAACCATTGCCAAGAGACTTGGTGAGTCTAAGTTTAATGCGCCACATTATTATCTAACTATAGAGGTAGATATGGCAAACGCAATGGCTTCACGTAAGCAAATAAATGAGATGCCAGATGTTAAGGTGTCTTTTAATGATATGGTGATTAAAGCTAGTGCCATGGCACTTCGTAAACATCCGCAGGTAAACAGCCAGTGGACGGGTGAATCTATGAAAATCGCTAAGCATATTCATATGGGTGTTGCGGTAGCCGTAGAAGAAGGTCTTGTAGTTCCTGTTTTAAAATTTGCCGATCAAATGTCCATGACCCAAATTGGGAATAATGTAAAAGACGTTGCCGGTAAAGCAAGAAATAAGAAGTTGCAACCTAAAGATATGGAGGGAAGTACCTTTACCGTGTCTAACCTCGGAATGTTTGGTATTGTTGAATTTACAAGTATTATTAATCAGCCAAACTCTGCAATTCTTTCTGTAGGAACTATAGTTGAAAAACCAGTAGTTAAAAACGGGGAGATTGTAGTTGGGAATACTATGAAATTAACACTTGCCTGTGATCATAGAACTGTAGATGGTGCAACCGGTGCTGCTTTCTTGAAAACGCTTAAAACGTATATGGAGAACCCGGTAACTATGTTGGCATAAACTAGATTTATATAAATAACTAATTATTAAAATCCCGCACTCTTGCGGGATTTTTTTATCTTTAGCGATATGAGAAAAATTACATTACACTTTGCATTATTAGCGACTTTTCTATTAAATTTTGCAGACGCAAAAGCACAGGCAGATTTAACTTCAGTAGAAATTAAAGCAGGCTTAAATACCGGGGTTGAAAAAGCTGAAATTCAGGAGCTGTTAAATTATTTGTCTTCCGATGAATTAAGAGGAAGGCAAACCGGAACAGAAGGAATAGAATTAGCTGCGCAAAAAATTGAAAGTATTTTCAAAGAAAACAATGTCCAGAAATATTTTGATTCTTACCGGCATAATTTTACCATAGATGGTGTTAAGGGTTTTAATATGGTGGGTATGTTGGAGGGCAGCGATCCTAAATTGAAGGATCAATTTATTATTCTTGGGGCTCATTATGATCATATAGGTGTTCAGAAACCTGTAGAAGGAGATTCTATTGCCAATGGAGCTAACGATAATGCTGCAGGAACTGTGGCAGTGGTAGAATTGGCCAAGAAATTTGCCGAAATAGGCGAACATAAACGAAGCATTATGTTTGTATTGTTTTCGGCAGAGGAAATGGGCCTGGTGGGGGCAAAGAAAATAGCACAAAGGCTTAAAGAAGATAAGCTCGATCTATACACCTTATTTAACTTTGAAATGATTGGTGTTCCTATGACCGGGAAGGATTATATAGGTTACCTTACGGGGTATGAAAACTCTAATTTCGCAGAAAAATTCAATGAATATTCTGGAAAAAAAGTACTTGGATTTTTGCCGCAGGCAAAGGAGTATAATCTTTTTAAGCGAAGCGATAATTACCCTTTTTACCAGGAATTTCATGTGCCAGCACAAACTATTTCAACATTTGATTTTACAAATTACAATTATTATCACCATGTTGCAGATGAGGCGCAAAGACTTGATGTGGAGCATATGGCCAGGGTTGTTGAAAGTGTGATTCCGGGCATTCTAAAAATGGCCAATTCTTCTGAGAAGGAAATAAAATTGAATGAATAATAAATAAAATAGGATGTTACTCGTATAATTTTTAAGGGTTCATTCTGGATAGTGATTAAAGTTATATACAAATGAAGCATATAGTGATAACAGGCACCAGCCGCGGAATGGGTTATGAGATGGTGAAGCTTTTTGCCGAAAATGGGCACAAAGTACTGGCGCTTTCACGAAATGACAAGCCGGTTTCTGAATTAAATTTGGATGGGGTTACAGCTATTTCCTGTGATATTTCAAAACCCGAAGATCTAGATAAAGTTGAAGCTTTTGTAAAATCAGAATGGCAACAGGTTGATGTATTAATAAACAATGCCGGAGCCCTGGTCAATAAGGATTTTGAAAAAATTTCAGCAGAAGAGTTTCTGCAGGTGTATGGCACTAATGTCTTTGGTGTTATAGGTTTAACTCAAAAGCTATTGCCCTTTATGAAAAAAAATGCCCATGTGGTGAATATAAGTACTATGGGAGGTATACAGGGAAGTGTAAAATTCCCGGGCCTTTCAGCTTATAGTTCCAGTAAAGCTGCAGTAATAACCTTAACTGAGCTCTTAGCTGAAGAGTATAAAGAAAAAGGACCTTCATTTAATGTGTTAGCTTTAGGGGCTGTGCAAACCGAGATGCTGGAGGAAGCCTTTCCCGGTTTGGAAGTTCCGCTTTCGGCAAAGGATATGGCCAAGTATATTACGAATTTTAGTCTTACCGGGCATAAATTCTATAATGGTAAAATACTTCAGGTTTCAAATAGTACCCCTTAGCCAATGAGAGAAATCCTTAATAGATATATTCCGGAACGAGCTGTTTCTCCTATCTTTAAAATGATTAAGGACAATAATGTTCATCTAAAAATTGTGAATGAACGTAAAACCAGGCATGGAGATTACCGAAGAATGCCTAATGGGACACAGCAAATTACAGTAAATGCCAATTTAAATGAATATCGCTTTTTAATCACTTTGGTTCATGAAATTGCACATTTACAGGCTTTTGAGAAATTTGGAAGGCAAATAAAGCCGCACGGTCGCGAATGGAAGTATACTTTTAAGGAATTAATGCTGCCTTTTATTAGGCCTGATATTTTTCCTTCGGTATTACTTCCGGTAATTGCCCGGCATTTTAAAAATCCCACAGCTAGCAGCGATACCGATGCAAAATTATCGGTGGCACTTAAAACTTTTGATCCTGAAAACGATAAAAACTATATTTTTGAAATTCCTGTAGGGGGAATTTTTAGAATTTATAACGGAAAAACATTTAAAAAAGGAGAGCGGAAAATAAAACGCTACGAATGTCTGGAGGTTGATACGGGAAAGGTTTATTTGTTTCAACCAAATGCAGAAGTAGAACTGCTTAAAAATTAATTCCCCTTTTATGAAAAACACAAATCATTACGCAATCTTAATGGCGGGCGGGATTGGTTCCCGGTTTTGGCCGGTTAGTACTACACAATATCCCAAGCAATTTCAGGATATTTTGGGTGTAGGTTCTACGCTTATACAAATTACTTTTTACAGACTGGCAAAGTTAATGCCGGCAGAAAATATTATAATCCTTACGCATAAAGATTATAAAGAGATTGTGAAAGAACAGCTTCCTCAAGTGAAGGATGAGCAAATTGTATTAGAGCCCTGTATGAGAAATACGGCGCCAAGTATTTTATTGGGTGCTTTAAAAATTAAAAAGAAAAATAGTGACGCCTTAATCTTAGTGGCACCGAGTGATCACTGGATTCAGGGGGACCTTGCGTTTCAGGAAAATATTGAAGAGGCTTTTGAGATAGTAGCTTCAGAAGATAAATTAATTACACTGGGAATTGAACCTACTTTCCCTAATACCGGTTATGGGTATATTAAATATAAAAAAGATGATGCTGATGGGCTAAAGCCTGTGCTAAGATTTACAGAAAAGCCTTCTTTTAAAAAGGCAGAAAGTTTTTTAGAGGAAGGGAACTACGTTTGGAATGCAGGAATTTTTATCTGGAGTGCTAAATTTATTCTTGAGAGCTTTCAGAAATATCAACCCGAGACTTTTAGACTTTTCCAAAAAGGAGTTGAGGTGTATAATACGGAAAAAGAACAGGAGTTTTTAGTTGAAAACTATCAGAAGGCACAGAGTATCTCTATAGATTACGCCATTATGGAAAAGTCTGATAGCGTTTATGTGATTCCGGCGAAATTTAAATGGAATGATTTGGGAACCTGGAGATCGCTTGAAGATGAGTTGATACAAGATAAGCAACAGAATACAATTGTAAACGGTAGGTTGTTGCCATTAAAATCTACCGGGAATATTATTAAAACCAAAAACAATAAAGTTGTAGTTTTAGACCAGTTACATGATTTTGTAGTGGTAGAAAATGATAATGTGTTATTAATTACTCCAAAAGATAGAATACAGGAAATTAAAGCCATTCGTGATAAGGTAGTTGACCAATTTGGAGAAGAATTAGGATAGATCACTCTACAATAATCCCGGGTGGTTGCACATGCGAAATCTATAAATTTCGAGTTAAGGCTCGTAGCATTTAAATCTCGTTTATCGAGTAAATTCTATGGATAAGAATCAAAAACCAGAAAATAATATATCCCACCAAACTCAAGATGAGTCTGGGAACTTGGAAGCAAAAACAAAAGGGATTTGGGAAAATATAAAGGCACTTATAAGAGAGCTGCTGGAAATTAGGCACGATACCGATAGAGAATCTACGGTAGAAGCTGTAAAGAAAGATATATCTTTTAAAGGGCATAATGCCTGGATTCTTATATTCTCTATTTTCGTGGCTTCTGTTGGTCTTAATGTGGGGAGTACAGCAGTTGTTATTGGTGCGATGCTTATTTCTCCTTTAATGGGGCCTATTGTTGGTGTAGGGATGTCTGTAGCCATTAATGACGTGCTTACATTAAGAAAATCCTTTATTAACCTGGGTTTAATGGTAGGTTTAAGTGTGCTTACCGCCTATGTTTATTTTCTTATTTCGCCTGTTAAAGAAGAAACCCCTGAGCTTATTGCAAGAACTTATCCCACTATTTTAGATGTATTGGTAGCTATTTTTGGTGGTCTCGCTTTAATAGTGGCAAAAACAAAGAAAGGTACCATTGCCAGTGTGATTCTTGGTGTGGCAATAGCAACTGCACTTATGCCACCTTTATGTACAGTTGGTTATGGTTTGGCTATAGGTAACTGGTCTTATGCCGGAGGTGCTTTGTACCTATTTTCAATTAACGCTGTATTTATTGCGCTTTCTACCTTTGTGGTAACCAAGGTGCTTGATTTTCCTTTGGTAAAATATGTAAACAGTAAAAGGAGAAAAAGAACAGCCCAAATAGCTTCTACCATTGCAGTAATTGTAATGATTCCCAGTGTGATTCTATTTGTATTCCTGCTTCAGGAGCAGCTTTTTGAATCTAAAGCAAAAGAATTTGTGTCTAATGTAATGAGGTATGAAGGCACAGAAACCATTAAAGCCACTTACGATTATAAAGAAAAAAGTATAGAAGTTTATCTAATTGGGAACCGTGTGCCGCAAACTTCAATTACCACCTGGGAAAAACAATTAAAAGACTTTGAGGCTTTAAAGGAAACGAAGCTAATTATACATCAGGGAGCAGATCCTACCGGGGCCATAGATGAGCTGTCTACGCAGGTTAGAAGCGGGATCCTGGAAGACTTGTATATGAAAAACCAGGAGCTAATAGAGGATAAAGATGAAAAAATAGCAATTTTAGAAAATGAAATTTCGAAATACCGTAGCAGTTCTTTTTCTTTTAGCGATCTAAGCCAGGAAGCCAAAATAAATTATGAAGGAATAGAAGAGTTGGGATACTCTAATTTGATTACCACAAATTTCTCGAAGACAGATACTATTCCCACTTTTACAGTAGGTTGGAAGAAAAATATAAAAGCCAGTGAGGTGTCTCAACAGAAAGACCGATTTGAAAAATGGCTAAAGGTTAGATTGAAACTCGATACCCTACAGGTTAAATCTGTTAATTAGAGCCCTTGTTGTTGTGCTTTTCTTACTTTTTGGAATAGGTTAGAGGAATAAACAAAATCTGTTACGGTTTCATCATCGGTTTTAAAGATTTGCGATTTGTCTCCTTTCCAGGCTAAAACGCCATCTTTTAGAAAAGCAATATTTTCTCCAATTTCGAGTACCGAATTCATATCGTGGGTAATGATAATTGTGGTAATATCATATTCATGCGTAATTTCCTGAATAAGGTTATCTATAACAGTAGCGGTTTTAGGATCCAGCCCCGAGTTGGGTTCGTCGCAAAATAAATATTTAGGTCGGTTTACAATGGCCCGGGCAATGGAAACCCTTTTTTGCATTCCACCACTAATTTCAGAAGGCATTTTTTTCTCACTACCATCAAGGTTTACCCGTTCTAGAACTTCCCTAACCCGTTCCAGGTTTTCCTTTTTCTTCTTTTTGGTAAACATTCTTAATGGAAATAATACATTTTCTTCAACCGTCATGGAGTCAAAAAGAGCGCCTCCCTGGAAAACCATTCCAATTTGTTTACTAAGGTCTTTTCGTTCGTCTTCTGTGAATTGATTGTAGGGTTTGCCATCATATTTTATCACCCCTTTTTCAGGCGTAAATAAGCCTAGCATGCATTTTAAAAGTACACTTTTTCCAGAACCCGATTGCCCAATAATAAGATTGGTTTTACTTCTTTCAAAGGTAAAATCTATTCCTTTAAGAATTTCTTCACCATCAAAGCCTTTATGTAAATCTTCAACTTTTATCATCTAACTTAGTAATAATTGTGTTACAACGTAGTTTGTAATAATAATAACCACACTCGTCCAAACAAAAGAAGTGGTACTTGCTTCACCAACCTCTAAGGCCCCACCTTTCATGTAATAACCATGGTAAGCGGGTACAGTTGCTAAAATAAAGGCAAATAAAAATGTCTTAATAAAGGCATACACCAAATGAAAGGGAATAAAATCTTCCTGAAGTCCCTGCACAAAGAGATCAGGCGGTACGAAACCTCCTAAAACTGCTGCGGTATAAGCGCCCAAAATGCCAAGAAACATAGAGATTGCTATAACGAACGGATAAAATAGCATTGCTATAATCTTTGGGAAAATGAGGTAATTTAAAGAGTTTATACCCATTACCTCAAGGGCGTCTATTTGTTCGGTTACGTTCATGGACCCAATACTTGACGTAATATAAGATCCTACTTTACCTGCCATAATAATAGAAATAAAGGTAGGTGCAAATTCCAGGATTATAGATTGCCTTGCAGCATAAGCTACCAGGGATTTTGGAATTAAAGGATTGTTTAAGTTTAAGGCAGTTTGCAAAGCCACTACAGCCCCAATAAAAAATGATAGAAAAGAAACAATTCCCATTGATCCAATTACGAGGTCGTCTATTTCTTTAAAGATCAAACTTCTCAAAACCGATGTTTTAGTCATTCGGTGGAAAGTTCCTTTCAGCATTAAAAAATATTCCCCAATGGAGTGTAGATAATTCATTAAGCAATTTTTGTAAAGCTAAAATACTAAAAAATTACTCGAAAGTATTTAACGTAGAATTAATCTTTGACCCAATAAGTTTAGTAATTTTGGGCTACTTCTAATAAAAATATATAAGATGAAGCGATTAGCATTTTTAGTATTAATAGGATTGTTTAGTTTCCAGGCTTTTGCTCAGGAAACAGAAGGGGAAAAGCCCAGGCTTGTAGTAGGGATTGTGGTAGACCAAATGCGCTATGATTACCTTACCCGATTTTGGGAGCGGTTTGGAGAAGATGGATTTAAGAAATTAATTAATGAAGGCTATAATTTTAAAAATAACCATTTTAATTATGTGCCTACTTATACCGGGCCCGGTCACGCTTCAGTCTATACAGGAACCAGCCCAATGAACCACGGGATTATTGGGAACGGATGGTATGATAAATTTGTAAAAGAGTCTGTTTATTGTGCCGGAGATGAGACTGTAGAACCGGTTGGGACTAAAGATAATGCCGGTAAAATGTCTCCACATAGAATGAAAACTACCACAGTTAGCGACGAGAACAGGCTTCATACCCAAATGCGAGGAAAAACCATTGGTGTTTCTATTAAAGATCGCGGCTCTATTCTGCCTGCCGGGCACACTGCCAACGCAGCTTACTGGTTTCATGGCGGTGATGAGGGCAAGTGGATTACCAGTTCATTTTATATGGATGAATTACCAAAATGGGTGAAAGATTTTAACGCTTCCGATAAAGTGGAAGCCTATTTAAAGCCCTGGAATACCTTGTATGATATTGATACTTATAAAGAAAGCGGGAGTGATAAAAATAACTTTGAAGGAGGTTTTAGAGGAAAAAAGGATGCTACCTTCCCTTATGATCTGGCAGAATTGAGTGATGAGAATGGCGGATTTGATATTATCGAAAATTCAGCTTATGGAAACGATATTACTCTGGAATTTGCCCTGGCCGCAGTTGAAGCCGAAGAATTAGGGCAGGATGAGGACACCGATTTTCTTACATTAAGCTTTTCAAGTACCGATAAGATAGGGCATAACTTCGGGGTGAACTCTAAAGAAATTCAGGATACTTACCTTAGATTAGACAAAAATATTGCCCAACTTTTAAAAGAATTGGATGCTAAAGTAGGTGAAGGAAATTATACGATTTTCTTAACTGCAGACCACGGTGGGGTAGATGTACCTGCTTATTTGCAATCGGTAAATATCCCGGCAGGATACTTTGAGTCTGATGAGTTTGAAGAAGAGCTTAAAGAATTTGCTGACAGGGAATTTGGGGAAGAGGAGCTTATAGAAAATGTATCAAATAGTCAAATATTCTTTAATTATGAATTAATGGAAGAATTGGAGATTAGCTCTTCAGTTTTACAGACTAAATTAGCTCATTATATCCTTCAATTAGACCAAATAGATAAAGTATATACTAGAGATCAGCTAATAAACGGTGGTAGCTTTGTTGTAGGTACCGGTAGAGCTATTCAAAATGGATTTAATCAAAAGAGAAGTGGAGATATAATGTACGTATTAGATCCTGCTACCATTGTATATTCAAGAACTGGATCTACTCATGGTAGCGATTTAAATTACGACACCCACGCGCCGCTAATTTTCTATGGAAATGGAGTAAAACAGGGCAGTACAACAGAGCGTACAGAAATAATAGATATTGCTCCAACTGTTTCTGCTTTGTTAGGTATAGCTTTTCCTAATGGAAATACAGGAAAACCATTGTATATGATGTTAGATGATAAAAAATCAGGTAGTCTAGAATAGTTTTTCCTGCATTTTTTTCCAGCGTAAATTTCTTATAAAACGACCTTCATCTTTATTTACAAGATAGGGTCGTTTTTTATTTTGCGCATATAGGAAGCCTTTAATACAGTTTAGAAAAAAGCCAAAGTCTTTCTTTTTAATGGCAAGTTTGGCAGCAGCGATTAAGGTAATAGCAAAGCCGTATCTTAAACTGTAAAATGCTTCTCCCTGTTTGTATTTTGAAGTTTTTGTGTATTCCTTGCCGGTTGGTTTAAGGTGTTTTACCTTTAATTTTGCATCGGTTTTTATCTCCCAACCGTGATATTGCGCAAGTAATTCATCTGCTGTATCCCATCCCATTGCAGGTTTAAGGCCGCCAATACTATTAAAACAAGCTTTTCTGTAAGCTTTTAAAGCACCACGAATATGGTCGCTTCCGGTTAGGTTTTCGCGTGCCCATTTTCCATTTTTCTGAATTTCGCAAAAGCCTCCAACCATACCAATTTTGGAGCTTTCCTTAAAATGAAAACATATTCTTTCTAAATAGTTTTCCGGAAAAATCAAATCGGCGTCAAACTTGCAAATAATGTCAAAATCATTATCTAAAGTTTGGAGCCCTTTGTTAAAGGCATTTACTACTTTGCTGCCGGGCATATGTTTGCCCATTGCATTATTGTTTACAAGCGAGATTTGCGGGTTTTTTATATCAAATTCTGAAACTATTTTGGGAGTCTCATCAGTAGAGCCATCATCTACTACCACAATTTTACTGGCCGGTGTACTTTGGTTTATTAAAGACTGAAGAGTTTTGCCAATAAATTGAGCTTCGTTATACGCGGGGATAATGATATAAATCTTCAAAAGACAAAATTTAAAGTTTTAGCAAGAAATATTTTCGCCTAAATGCGTTCTGCATAAACCGCGTAATATCTTGGCGTAAAATATCTTAAAATAGGTCTTATCCCCAGTTTATTAACGGGGTTGGTCCACTTTTTTCGACTAATAATTTTCCACCCGGCTTTTTCTAAAAGCCAATCAAATTGCCAATCTTCAAACTCGTGGAAATGCCTGTCCCGCATATCGGTTTTACTGCGATAAGCATTGGAAAACCAAAGTTTAAGAGGAACGCTGGCTACTAATTTGTCGGCCTTAATATTAGATAATACATTGTAAGGAGAAACCAGGTGTTCAAAAATCTCAAAAGCAGTTACTACCTGATAGGCCGTAGTTTCTACCGCCCGGGTATTTAGGTCTAAATCTTCCCCCTTGGTGTTTTCAACCTTATAGTTATGCTTTTCCATAATTTCTGAAAAAGGATTTTTGACCCCTAAATCAAGGATTTTAGCAGGAGCGGGAACGTTAGTTTCTAAAAACTCTAAAGTTTCTTTATATCGTTTGTTGGGAAAGCTTTCTTCGTACATCTAATATTGGTAAACAATCGCATTCACGTTCATTCCGGCACCCACACTGGCAAACATTACCACATCACCTTTATTAAGTTGTTGGTGGGCAATTTTATTTTTAATTACAAGATCATAAAGTGTGGGGACTGTAGCAACGCTACTATTACCAAGCTCGTGAATAGTCATAGGCATTACTCTTTCGGGAGCTTTTAACTTGTGTAGTTTATAAAAACGCTTAATAATAGCTTCATCCATTTTCTCATTGGCCTGATGAATAAAAATCTTTTTTAAGTCGTCTATACTTTTACCACTATTTTCCAAACAGGTTTTCATGGCGGCCGGTACATTCATTAAAGCAAATTCATAAATCTTTCGGCCATTCATTTTAATATAGCGCAGATCTTCAGGGGCTTCGCTACGGTTGGATTTTCCGAAATAGATGTAATTAGCTTCATTAAAAGCATAAGTAGCCGATTCGTGAGCAAGGATTCCACCTTCTTTTTCGGTTTCTTCTAAAATCACGGCACCGGCACCATCTGAAAAAATCATAGAGTCGCGGTCGTGTTGGTCTACTACTCTAGATAAAGCTTCAGCACCAATAATTAGGCATTTTTTTGCCATTCCGGCCTTAATAAAAGCCTGTGCCTGGATAAGACTCTCTATCCATCCCGGGCAGCCAAAAAGCATATCATAAGCTACACATTTTGGGTTTTTAATACGTAAATGATATTTTACCCTGGTAGCTATGCTTGGTACGGTGTCACTTTGTATGCTTTGATGTTTAACATCTCCATAATTGTGAGCCACAATAATATAATCTAGCGTTTCAGGATCTATTCCAGAATCCTCCAAAGCTTTTTGGGCAGCAATAACTGCCATATCTGAGGTATTTAAATTTTCCTCCAAATAACGGCGTTCTTCAATGCCCGTAATAGCTTTAAACTTGGCAATGGTTGTTTTGTTATCCTGTGGAAAACCTGTTCCGTCAAGATTGAAAAATTCATGATTTTCAAAGTCAGCATTTGCGGTTATAACTTTGGGAATATAACTACCTGTGCCGGTAATTTTAATGTTCATCTGACTTTTAGTTAAGATTAGACTCCGAATGTACTCAATACAAATATAATGAGCTTTAAATAAATTGGAAAAATAAACTTATTGGTGATAAAAATCACTTAATAAAAAAATGCCTGAAAATTATGTCAGCACAGCTGATCAATAAATTTTCAGGCATTTAAAAAAATTATGCTTCCATATATTCCTCTATAGGAGGGCAGGTGCACATTAAGTTTCTATCTCCATAGGCCTCGTCTACACGTCTTACACTTGGCCAGAATTTATTTTCTGCCACATAACTTAACGGATAAGCAGCTTTTTCTCTACTATATGAGAATTTCCACTCATCTGAAGTTAACATATTTATAGTGTGAGGGGCATTTTTAAGTACATTGTCTTTTTCGCTATCCAACTCCTCAATTTCCTGCCTAATAGAAATCAAAGCATCACAAAACCTGTCGAGTTCGGCTTTGCTTTCACTTTCGGTAGGTTCTATCATCATAGTTCCTGCCACAGGGAAAGAAACAGTAGGGGCATGGAACCCATAATCTATTAACCTTTTGGCAATATCTACCACTTCTATGCCATTTGATTTAAAAGGACGGCAATCCAAAATCATTTCGTGAGCGGCACGACCACGCTCTCCAGAATATAGAGTTTTGTAATGCTCTTTTAAACGCTCTTTTACATAGTTGGCATTCAGGATAGCATATTCTGTAGCTTTTTGAAGTCCTTTACTGCCCAACATGGTAATATAGCCGTAAGAAATAAGGCATACCAAAGAAGAGCCCCAGGGTGCTGAAGAAATGGCTCCAATAGCATTTTCTCCACCGGTTTTAATAACCGGGTTTCCTGGTAAAAAGGGTTTTAATTGTTCGGCTACGCAAATAGGGCCAACTCCCGGGCCACCTCCACCGTGTGGGATTGCAAAAGTTTTATGCAAGTTTAAGTGGCAAACATCGGCACCAATTACCCCGGGATTGGTTAAGCCAACCTGGGCATTCATATTGGCACCATCCATATAAACCTGCCCGCCATTATTATGAATAATTTGCGTAATTTCTTTAATAGCCGATTCAAAAACCCCGTGGGTAGATGGATAGGTTACCATTAAAGCAGCTAGGTTGTCTTTATGTTTTATGGCTTTCTCCCGAAGATCGTCTACATCTATATTTCCATTTTCTGATGCTTTGGTTACAACCACTTTCATTCCGGCCATTACTGCAGAGGCCGGGTTGGTACCGTGTGCCGAAGATGGAATTAAACATATATTTCTATGCCCTTCACCTCTAGATTCGTGGTAAGCCCTAATGGTCATTAAACCTGCATACTCTCCCTGTGCACCAGAATTGGGCTGAAGCGAGGTGGCAGAAAATCCTGTGATTTCAGTTAGCTGATCTTCCAGTCTTTTTAAAACAATTTGATAGCCTTCCGCCTGTTCTATAGGTACAAATGGGTGTATGTTTCCCCATTGCGGATTGCTTAACGGAAGCATTTCTGAAGCAGCGTTTAATTTCATAGTACAGCTTCCAAGCGAAATCATAGACTGGTTTAATGAAAGGTCTTTGCGTTCCAGTTTTTTGATATAACGCATCAATTCAGTTTCTGAATGATAAAGGTTGAAAACTTCATGCGTTAGAAATTCTGTTTTTCTTTGAAGTGCTGCCGGTATTGCCAATACTTCTTTTAAGTTTTCAATTTCAGTAGATTCTTTACCTAAAACTGTAGCGAAAACCTTCAAAATATTATTGATGTCTTCCTGGGTTGTAGTTTCATTTAAAGAAATACAAACCGTTTCAGCATCAGGATAATAGAAGTTGATTTCGTTCTTTTCGGCTTCTGCTTTAATCTTTTGAGCATCAGCTTTTACCTTAAGTGTGTCAAAATAAGCTGAGTTAAGTTGCTTAACACCCATTTTCTCAAGTTCTTCAGCTAAAGTTACTGTAGAAAAATGAACGGTATCGGCAATATACTTTAGACCTTCAGGCCCGTGATAAACGGCATACATTCCTGCCATAACTGCCAGTAGTACCTGTGCAGTACAAATATTGGAGGTAGCACGATCACGTTTAATATGTTGCTCGCGGGTTTGAAGCGCCATTCTTAAAGCGTGGTTCCCATCAAGATCTTTGGTTACCCCAATAATTCTTCCGGGAAGATTTCTTTTATAAGCTTCTTTAGTAGCAAAGTAAGCGGCGTGCGGCCCACCATAGCCTAATGGAATTCCAAAACGCTGGGTGGTTCCAACAACTACATCTACACCTAGTTCTCCGGGAGCTTGTAATTTAACTAAGCTCAAAATATCAGCGGCAACAGCTACTTTTATTTCAGCATCTTTACATTTTGAAACGAAATCGCTATAGTCGAATACCTGCCCGTGCTTGCCGGGATACTGCACTAATGCACCAAAGAATTTATCGCTAAAGTCAAATTCTTCATGATTGCCAACCACTAGCTCAATGCCCATAAAATTGGCACGTGTTTGAACAAGTTCTATGGTTTGTGGCAAGGCTTGTTCTGAAACAAAGAATTTATTTGCATTATTTTTCTTTTGCTTACGGTCGCGCACCGCGAATAATAAGCCCATGGCCTCTGCTGCTGCAGTAGATTCGTCTAATAACGATGCGTTGGCAATTTCCATTCCGGTAAGATCGCTTACCATAGTTTGGAAATTTAATAAAGCTTCCAGTCTACCCTGGGCAATTTCTGCCTGGTATGGCGTATAAGCTGTGTACCAACCCGGGTTTTCCAGGATATTTCTTTGAATTACCGCAGGCAGGATACCCTGATGGTAACCTAAACCTATATAACTCTTAAAAACCTTATTTTTTGCAGCTAGTTTTCCAATATGCTCGGCATACTGGTTTTCGCTAAGTGCTGAAGGTAAATTTAAGGCCGATTTTAAACGAATATCATCGGGAATGGTTTCGTATATTAACTGTTCTAACGAATCTACACCAATGGTGTCCAACATTGCCTGGAGGTTGCTTTCTCTGGGCCCAATATGGCGTAGGGCAAAAGAATCTGTTCTCATTAAAATAAAGTTGTGTTTTGTGCCGCAAAAGTACATATTTTTTTACGTAATTTTTTAATGATTAGCGGTATACACTTGTTAAGATTTTTGAGGCTACTATTGGTTGCAGGAAGAATGATTAATTTAGCAACATGCAGCGTTTTAAAAACATATTGAATTTCTATATAAACAGTAGTCTGCATGTGGCTCTGGCGGTAGTTTCCCTAAGTTTGGTAGGTCTTCTTGAGTTCAATCTTGGTATTGATTTAAACCTGCTTTTTTTTGTTTTCTTCGGAAGCATTACCGGCTATAATTTTGTGAAGTATGCCGGTATTGCAAAACTACATCACGCCAGTCTTGCCCAAAACCTAAAACTGATACAGGTTTTCTCCTTTTTTTGCTTTCTTGCCTTGCTATATTTTGCATTCAGGCAGAATATAGAAATACTTATAGCAGCGGCTATTTTTGGTGTTTTTACGCTATTGTATGCCATTCCCCTGTGGAAAAACAAGCAAAATCTTAGAAACATTGGTGGGGTGAAAATTTTTATAATCGCTTTAGTTTGGGCTGGAGTGACTGCAATTTTACCATTGATGAATCGAATTTCTCCCGGCGAATTGGGAATTACTTTTTTTCAGCGATTTTTCTTTGTGATAGCAATAACTTTACCTTTTGAGATAAGGGATTTAAAGTTTGATTCTGGAAGCTTACATACCATTCCTCAGCAGATAGGGATAGAAAATACCAAAAAATTGGGGTATGTTCTTGTAGTAATTGTGTTTTTTTTGGAGTTTTTTAAGTTCCATTTTTCAGTAATAAATGTAATCGCGCTAAGTCTTACGCTACTAACATCGGTATATTTTATTAAAACTGCCCAGGTTAATCAGGGGGTATATTTTTCGTCTTTTTGGGTAGAGGGAATTCCGGTATTATGGTTTCTGCTGTTGTTGATAGCTAAGATTCTTTCTTAGCCATTTCTTTTTCAATCTTATTTTGCCAGGCTTTTTTTTCTTCCTCAGAACAGGTTCTAAGATTAGATTTTTTAATTAAACGAGTAAGTTTAGAATTTTTAGAAGTGTAGTTGCGACAGGGTTTACAAAAAAT
Organism: Salegentibacter maritimus; assembly: GCF_016236975.1. Classification (NCBI taxonomy): domain Bacteria; kingdom Pseudomonadati; phylum Bacteroidota; class Flavobacteriia; order Flavobacteriales; family Flavobacteriaceae; genus Salegentibacter; species Salegentibacter maritimus. Next base: position 372,945 of record NZ_JAEHNY010000001.1, on the reverse strand, counting down.
TAGATGCATGAGCATACACATTTTTTCGCGAATACTCGACTCGTTATATTGACTTTTGTCACAGCAGTTTTCTGCTTTCGAACAATCGAAAATAAAAAATTTTGTTTTTGGCATATTTTAGAACCAGTTTTTTTCAAGACAAGCGGCCAATGCGGTACGTGCCCTATGAATAATTACCCAAAGGTTAGACGGACTGATATTAAATTCTTTACAGACCGCTTCAGTATCAGCCTCATCAATGGTTTTCATTTTAAAGATGGCGGCGTGCTTTTCGTTTATTTGATCTAAACATTCTAAGATAGCCATTCCTAATTCGGTATTTTCCATCTCATCCTCGGCAGTACGATCAAAAGCATCGGCTACCTGTTCCTCTAACCAATCTCCATCATTTTCAGAATCTGAATAATTTATACGAACTTCGGCCTGGCCTTTTATAGAATTCGTTTTTCGATAATAATCTATTATTTTTCGTTTTAGTATAGATATAAGCCAGGTTCGCTCTGTGGCCCTTCCTTCAAAATTTTCTTTAGAATTAAGGCCGGCTAAAAATGTTTCAGAAATTAAATCGTTTGCCACCTCGCGATCGTTAACTCTAACAATAGCGTAATTGAACAGGTAATCTGAATACTTGTCCACCCATTTTGTGGGATCTAGTTTATGAGTTGGCATAGGCTTATATCAAAAACAAATTAAAATTAACAAAAGTATTTGATTTTATCAGTTATAGATTCTATAAGGTTCTTTAATGTTGAAATTGGATCAATAAAGAAAAGAGGTTGTTGGAAAAAAGTCTAATTTCGTCAAGCTGAACCTGCCCGTCCGTTAAGGCGTACTTGTTTTAACTTCTATCACCTTTTACTTATCTAAAGTCTTAGATTCTGAAATAAATTTAGAATGACGATTTTAAAAACTCTTCAAACAGCCTCTTTAATTTAATTATTTCTCAATTAATCCAGCGCGTTTTAGCAAAGCGTCGGGTTTAGGTTCTTTTCCCCTAAATTTTTTATAAAGCGTCATAGGATGATCCGTTCCTCCTTGTGAAAGAATATTTGTCTTAAACTTATTGGCAATCTCCCTGCTGAAAATTCCATTTTGCTGAAAATACTCAAAGGTGTCGGCATCTAATACTTCGGCCCATTTATAGGAATAATATCCTGCAGAATAACCACCCTGAAAGATATGCGAGAAAGCAGTGCTCATGCAGTTTTCGGCAACATTTGGGAATAATTTTGTGCGTTCAAAAGCACTGTCTTCATGTATTTTTACATCTTCAATAGCTGAAGGGTCTATTCCATGCCAGCTTAAATCTAACATGCCGAAGCTTAATTGTCTTAAGGTAGCCATTCCCTCCTGGAAATTAGCAGATTCTTTTATCTTCTGAATTAACTCCATAGGGATTACCTCGCCGGTTTCATAATGTTTGGCGAACAACTGAAGCGCTTCTTTTTCATAACACCAATTTTCTAATAGTTGACTTGGAAGTTCAACAAAATCCCAATAAACATTTGCACCCGATAAGCTTGGATATTGGGTGTCTCCCAAAATACCGTGCAGCGCGTGGCCAAATTCGTGGAAAAGTGTGGTAACTTCATTAAAAGTTAATAAAGAAGGCTGCTTTTTAGAAGGTTTGGTGAAGTTGCATACAATAGAAATATGTGGCCGTTCTTCTTTGCCTTCTTTTTTGTATTGAGGTTTGTAACCGGTCATCCAGGCGCCATCTCTTTTTCCCGGGCGGGGGTGGAAATCGGCATAAAATAAAGCCATTTCTTTATTGTTTTCATCCAATACCCGGTAAATTTTTACATCTTCATGATATTTGTCTACGTCAAAAACCTCCTGAAAGCTTAAGCCATAAAGTTTATGAGCTACTGTAAAAACACCATCAATTACATTTTCAAGTTTAAAGTAAGGCTTTAGTTTCTCATCGTCCAGGTTAAACAGTTTTTGCTTTAATTTCTCGCTGTAAAAGGCGGCATCCCATTTTTGTAATTGATCAATTCCGTCAAGATCTTTTGCAAAATTTTCTAGTTCGGTAAACTCACGTTTAGCGGCAGGTTTTGCCTTTTCAAGAATCTCTTCTAAAAAGCTATTTACTTTTTCAGGAGTCTCGGCCATACGCTCCTCCAGGACAAAATGTGCATGTGTTTTATAGCCTAGAAGTTGGGCCCTTTCAAATCTTAATTTAGCAATTTGTAATACATTTTCCTGGTTGTCTAACTCATCTCCATGAAAGCCTTTAGCACCAAAGGCAAGGGCCATTTGTTTACGCAGTCCCCTGTTTTCAGCATACTTCATAAAAGGAAGGTAGCTTGGGTATTCTAAAGTAAATATCCAACCTTCTTTTTCTTTGGAGGCCGCTACTTGTGCAGCTTCTTCTTTAAAACTTTCCGGTAGGCCTTTTAGCTCGTTTTCATTAGTAATATGTAATTCAAATTTATTGGTCTCGGCAAGGACATTTTGTCCAAAATCCAGGCTTAATTTTGAAAGTTTTTTATCTATATCTCTAAGTTTATTTTGCTTTTCAATAGGCAGGTTGGCGCCGTTTCTGGCAAAAGCTTTGTATTTTCTTTCTAATAGTGTTTTTTGCTCGGTATTTAGCTTAAGTAGATCTTTTTTGTTGTAAACAGCTTTTACTCTCTCAAAAAGAGCTTTATTTAGTATGATATCATTTCTAAATTCAGACAAAAGAGGGGATACCTCCTGTGCAATTTGTTGAATTTCTTCGTTGGTTTCGGCAGAATTAAGATTGAAAAATATACTGGTTACCCTATCTAATTTTTCTCCTGAATATTCTAAAGCTTCAATGGTATTGGCAAAAGTAGCTTCGGTATTATTTGTGCTAATGGCATTAATTTCTTCCCGTGCTATTTCTATACCTTTTAAGATGGCAGGTTTAAAATGCTGGTTCGATATTTTTGAAAAAGGAGCATGATCAAATTTCTCTAAAAGCGGATTATTATGAGTAGTCATTATATCTTCTTTATTTTAATGGGCTAATTTATTTATTAATAGTGGTCTAAGCGCGTAGAAAGGTGCACTTAACCTAAATTTGACGTTTTTCATTATTTTTTTTAACACAAAACGATGTTTTTCTATGAAAAACTGTATATTCAGGCTTTAAAATATTGTAGTAGTTTTTAAGTTTTCTGGTTTAAATATTTAGAATGGTTAATAAATAATTTTTTACAGATATAGGTAAGTCTACTACATAGAAAGCCACGTCGTAAGACGTGGCTTTTGTTATTTTTTTACCGTTTTTGCGCCTTCTATTACTTTTTCTTTAAGTCCTTCTTTATAGACTAAAATTTTGTCTAAAGTACATTTATCTGATGCGCCAATAATTTGAGCTGCAAGAATTCCTGCGTTTTTTGCACCATCCAGGGCTACGGTAGCAACTGGAACTCCACCTGGCATTTGTAAAATAGATAAAACCGAATCCCAGCCATCTATGGAGTTGCTGGATTTTACCGGAACCCCAATTACCGGCAGTGGAGAGAGTGAAGCTATCATTCCCGGTAGGTGAGCTGCGCCACCGGCACCGGCAATAATTACTTTAATTCCGCGTTCATGGGCGGTTTTGCCATATTCAAATAATTTTTCGGGGGTGCGATGGGCAGAAACGATGTCTACTTCTACCTCCAGGTCAAAACCTTCCAGGATGTCTACTGCATCCTGCATTACCGGTAGGTCGCTGGTGCTTCCCATAATTACTGCTACTTTACTCATAATTTTTATGCTTATGAATACCTCAGAGATTTTCGAAACCTGTGGGGTATATTTATTTTTTAGAAATAACTTTAATTGAATTTTTAACTTGTTCGGCTATTTTTCTTGCTTCAGTAAGGTCTTTGTTAACAATGCTTACATGGCCCATTTTTCTAAAAGGCCGGGTTATTTTTTTGCCATAGATATGTGGCGTAACTCCTGGCATTTTCATAATTTTTTCAATATTCTCGTAAATTACCTCTCCTTCATAATTTGCACCTCCCACAAGATTTACCATTATGCCGCCTACTTTGCTGTCGGTTATTCCCAGGGGAAGGTCTAAAATAGCACGAATATGTTGCTCAAATTGATTTGTATAGCTGGCTTCAATACTATAGTGGCCACTGTTATGAGGTCTTGGCGCAACTTCGTTTATGAGAATTTCATCATTTTCTGTCTGAAACATCTCTACGGCCAGTAGGCCAACATGTTCAAATGCTTCAGATACTTTAACTGCAAGTTCCCTGGCCTTAGTGGCTACAGTATCTTCAATTCTAGCCGGGCAAATTACATATTCTACCTGGTTGGCTGTAGGGTGAAACTCCATTTCTACAACAGGGTAGGTTTTGACCTCTCCCGAAGCCGATCTTGCAACAATTACTGCTAATTCATTTTTAAAAGGTACAAGCGATTCAGCAATACATTCGGCATCGGGGAGCTCGTTTAGGGACTCTCTGTTTTTTATAACTGAAACTCCTTTACCATCATAACCGCCGGTGGTACTTTTCCAAACAAATGGGAAACTAATTTTATTGCTTTCCAGGGCACTTTGTAATGCTTTCTTTGTTGGGAAAATTTCAAAATCAGCCGTTGGAATTTGATGTTTTTTATAGAAGTTTTTTTGAACTCCTTTATTCTGTATTTTCTCTAAAGTTTCAGCCGAAGGGTATGTTTTAATCCCTTCGCTGGCTAATTGTTTTAGTGCTTTAATATTTACACTTTCAATTTCAAAGGTGAGCACGTCTACTTTTCTTCCAAAGTTAACTACAGTATCGAAATCCATAAGATCGCCGGTTTCAAAATAATCGCAGGCAATTTTACAGGGTGCATCTGGGTTTGGCTCCAAAACACAGGTTTGAATGTCGTATTTGCGGGTTTCGTAGAGTATCATTTTACCCAACTGACCGCCGCCAAGTATTCCTAGTTTAAAGTTTGAAGAAAAATAGTTGATCATAGCGTATAAGTTTCAGCAAAAATAATTTTTTAGCTTAAGTTGTGCTATTATTCTTATGGAAATCTGGCAGTTTGGGTTGTTAAGAATCCTTATCTTTGCCTTTTAAAATTTTTCAGATTTGATTAAACTACATGATTTAGAATTTGAGCCATACATTTCAGAGGAAGAAATCAACGCGGCCATAGATAAACTAGCACAAGAACTTAATAAGGATTATCGGGATGTTACCCCTGTTTTTCTAGGAGTGCTAAATGGTTCTTTTATGTTTGCCAGCGAGGTGATAAAAAGATTTTCTGGAGATTGTGAAGTGAGTTTTGTAAAACTTGGGTCTTACCAGGGAACGCAAACAACCGGTAATGTAAAGACGCTTCTTGGTTTAAATCAGTCTTTAAAAGGTAAGGAGGTAATTTTACTTGAAGATATTGTAGATACCGGCAATACCCTGGAAGAAATCAATGAAATTTTAGAAAAAGAGGAGGTGCGTAATTATGAGGTGGCGAGCCTTTTTTACAAGCCTGAAGCTTATAAAAAGAATTTTGAGATTAAATATAAAGGGTTTGAGATACCCAATAAATTTATTGTAGGTTATGGTCTAGACTACGATGGTCTGGGACGTAACCTAACACAAATCTATAAACGTAAAGAAAAAATCATGACAAATTTGGTTTTGTTTGGCCCTCCCGGTGCCGGCAAAGGAACTCAGGCAGACATCTTAAAGGAAAAATATAAACTTGTTCATATCTCTACAGGAGATGTGTTTAGGTATAATATTAAAAATGAAACTGAATTAGGCTTAAGCGCCAAGTCTTATATGGATAAAGGCCAGTTGGTTCCCGATGAGGTAACCATAAAAATGTTGAATGCCGAAGTTGATAAAAACGAAGGAGCTAACGGATTTATTTTTGATGGATTTCCGCGTACCAAGGCACAGGCAGACGCATTAGCTGAATTGCTGGAGTCTAAGAATACCGAAGTTACAGGAATGATTGCTTTAGAAGTTGAAGATGAGGTTTTGGTAAAACGTCTTTTAGAAAGAGGAAAAACTTCCGGTAGAAAAGATGATGCCGATGAAAATGTAATAAGAAATAGAATTAAGGTGTATTATGATGAAACCGCAGTTCTTAAAGAATATTACAAAAAACAAGACAAATATTACGGAGTAAATGGCGTAGGTTCTATAGAAGAAATTAACCAAAGGCTTAGTGACGTAATTAATAAACTACAGGACTAAACACTAATTGGTGGGAACACCAAAAAGACCTGTTACAGAATTATTGGAAAGCATAGGGTTAAACGGCTCAGGTTTATCGATAAGTTCTATTAAATTTTTAAAATATGACTGAAGGGAATTTTGTTGATTATGTAAAGATACACGTAGCCTCCGGGAAGGGAGGAAGTGGTTCTTCACACCTGCACCGCGAAAAATACATAGCGAAAGGTGGTCCCGATGGAGGGGATGGTGGCCGTGGTGGTCATGTTATTGTGAAGGGAAACAAAAACCTTTGGACACTTTTTCACCTAAAATTTAAAAGACATATTCGTGCTGAACATGGGGGCAACGGGAGTAAACAACGAAGTAGCGGCGCAGATGGCTCCGATGAGTATATTGAGGTGCCTCTTGGAACGGTTATTAGAGATACCGAAACCCAAAAAATTATTCACGAAATCACCGAGGATGGCAAAGAATATCTTGTTGCCGAAGGAGGAATGGGTGGCCGTGGAAACTGGCATTTTAAAAGCGCCACCAATCAAACCCCACGCTATTCACAACCCGGAATTGAAGGGAAGCAGGTAGACATTACATTAGAGCTAAAAGTTTTGGCAGATGTAGGACTTGTTGGTTTTCCTAATGCGGGAAAGTCTACTTTGCTGTCGGTAATTACTGCCGCGAAACCTAAAATTGCCGACTATGAATTTACTACGCTTAAGCCTAATTTGGGAATTGTAGAATATCGTGATTTTAAAACTTTTGTGGTTGCAGATATTCCCGGGATTATTGAGGGTGCTGCAGAAGGAAGAGGTATTGGCCATAGGTTTCTTAGGCATATTGAAAGAAACTCTACGCTCTTATTTTTAATTCCGGCAGATGCGCCAAATATTTCTGAACAATATGAAATTCTCCTGGATGAATTAAGACGTTATAATCCTGAAATGTTGGATAAAGATAGGCTTGTTGCTATTTCTAAAAGTGATATGTTAGATGCCGAATTAAAATTAGAAATGAAGCATGAGTTGGATAAAAATCTAGGAGCACCTTATTTATTTATTTCATCGGTGACACAGCAAGGCTTAACAGAGCTTAAAGACAGGTTATGGGAAATGTTAAATAAGGAAACTTCTTAAATCGTTTTCTGTACAGTTTTTGTTTAAATTTAAGCAGCGTAGATCTTTTCTTCGCTGCTTTTTTTATGATAATTAAAAACAAGAACTCATGAAACTAATAAATTTACTTTTTGTTTGTGCTATATTTAGTTCCTGTAATTCTACCAGGGCTATTTACGATTACGATGATAGCGTTAATTTTAATCAATTTAAAACCTATCAATTTTTTCCTGATTTTCAATCTGGTTTATCGCAATTAGACGAAACCCGGCTTATTACAAGTTTGGAAGCCGAGATGAAGGTACAGGGTTTTTCTAAATCTGAAAGCCCCGATATTTATGTTAATGTTTATTCCAGGGAATATATAGATCAAAATCGTAGTAGTCTTGGTATAGGTATTGGTGGCGGTGGTGGTAACCTGGGAGTAGGAGTTTCGGGAGGAATTCCATTAGAGAATAATTCGGTTATATTAGAGCTTACTGTTGACTTTATAGATGTAAATAAAGATTCTTTAATATGGCAGGCTATAGTAGAGACTAAATTTAATTCTAATGCTAGTCCGGAAGAACGTAGGGCAGTATTCAATAAGATGGCTAAAAAGGCTCTTGAAGCCTATCCACCAAAGAAATAAAGGAATATTCAGTACAGCCGGGTTTAGGTTTTTAAAGTATTCAATAAAAAAGCCCCGGAAATTTCCGGGGCTTTTTTCATTTTGGTTGGTTAGTTAGTAGCTAACCTTATGAAAGATAAAAAGATACCTCTCATTTTTTTTAGCATTAATTCATAATAGTGAATTCGCTACGTCTGTTCTTTGCATATTGCTCTGAAGTACAACCGGTAGGTTGAGTACAATCGTTAAGAGGCATGCTTTCTCCGTAACCTTTAGAAGTTAGCCTGTCTCGGTCTATACCATTTTCAACAAGATATTCTAGAGTAGAAGCTGCACGTCTTTCAGAAAGAGCCATATTGTATTTGTCTGAACCTCTAGCATCGGCGTGAGAGCCAATTTCTATTTTAAGTTCAGGGTATTTGTTCATAATGCTTACAACTTTATCAAGTGTTGGTTTAGACTCTTCTTTGATAATTGCTTTATCGAAGGCAAAGTAAATGTTTCCAACGTCTCTTAATTGTTGTCTACCGGTTTCAAGATTGGTTTCTCTGTCGTCGAAATCAACAACCGGAGGAACATAATCTTCTCTGGTAAATACATAAAGGTTATCTGAACCTCTTCGGTTAGAAGCAAGATATCCCTTTTCGTTTTCTTCATCTATAACAAAGGCAAAGTCGTCGTGACCACTGTTTACTGTGCTACCAAGGTTTTGTGCTTCAGAGAAGTCTCCTTCAGCTCTAAAAACATCTAAGTTACCAAACCCAGGGTGACCATCGGAAGCAAAGTAAAGTACGCCTTCTTCACTAATGTAAGGGAATTGCTCGCGATGTGGGGTGTTAATTCCCGTACCTAGATTTTTTGGTTCCCCATAAGTTCCGTCTTCATTTACATCTACCACATAAATATCGAAAGAACCTTCAGAGCCTGGCATATCGCTGGCAAAATAAAGTTTAGTTCCATCTGCACTTAAACTTGGGTGCTCGGTAGAATACTCGTCGCTGGTAAAAGGAAGTGCTTCGATATTGCTCCACTCGCCATCTACCATTTCTGCACGGAAAATTTTAATATGGGCAACTCTAACTCCTTCTTCGTTCTTTACTCTTTTTTCGCTATTACGATCAAAATACATTACCTGGCCATCCTGGCTAAAAGTAGCAGAACTTTCGTGCTCATCGGTATTAATTTTATCTGAAAATAATACGATATCGCTTAGTTCACCGTCTTCAGACATTTCAGCAGTGTAAAGGTCTAGGGTTGGCTTTTTGTTCCATGGGTAAACCGGGCGAGCCTGGTTTCTGGTAGAAGCAAAAGCAATTCGGTCTCCATAAAAAGCAATACCAAAATCGGCTGAAGCACTGTTATTCATAATTTGCTCAGTAGTATAAACGTGAGGTGCAACAGTGTCTAAATTACGTGCAAATTCCTCGAAGTCTACATCTTCACCTTTATAGGCACTCATATACTCGTTAGCCTCGTCATGGTTTCCTATAGCGCGTAAAGAATGTGCAAAGCGAAATTGATATTCGGGAGCAGTATTCTCTTCGTGTCTTAGGAAAAGGGTACGGTAAGATTCTGCAGCATTTTCCATTTGGTTAGTGTAGAAATAAGAATCTCCAAGGTTTTGTAAAACCTGCTGATTTTTATCTACAACTTGTTCATAAGCTTCTGCAGCATCAATATAAGCTCTTTGAGCAAACATTTTATCTGCTTTCTTTATTTCGGCATTTTGTGCAAAAGCAGCTACGCCTATAAAAAGAATAAAAAATGTACTATATAAATTTTTCATATTATTCAGGTTTTAGAAGAATCGAGGTGATTTGTCATATCCTTTAGTAAGGCCAAATAGATCAAGATCAAATAATAGCATTACTTCGTGAGTTCCACCTAAATCGTAAGTAGCGAAATCTGAAGTAAAGTGATCGTAAGCATACCCTACACGAAGTGATGGGGTAATTTTAAAGTTTACAAGTCCTGTAATGGTTTCATTAAACCTGTAACCAATACCGGCTTCTAATCTATCATATAACAAAACATTAGCAGTAACATCAACAGCTAATGGAGCACCTTGAACACCTCTAGCCATAAAGGCAGGCTTCAATTTAAGATCTGGGTTAAGTTGAAAAACATATCCACCGGTTAAATAGTAGTGGATGGCTTCTTCACCTAAAGCTTCAAGACCTTGTTCGTTCTCAATATATTTTGAAGTAAACAAGTTAGGGGCAGAAGCACCTAAATAGTAATTGTCTCCAAACCAAAAAGCACCTACTCCAAATACCGGGAAAACTTCGTTTACATTTTCCAAAGCTGGATCTGTAGGATCGTTTACCTGTAAACCGGCAAGGTTTGCATCAAAAGTGGTAAGACCACCCTTTATACCGAAAGAGATCTTACTATCTCCGCTTGTTGGAATTACATAAGCGAAGTCTGCAGTAATATTGTTCTCTTTTACAATATCGCCTATTTCGTCATGAACAACGGTTAAGCCGAGTTCTACCCTTTCACTAATTGGGGTGTGGGCAAAGAAGTTGGCGGTGCTTGGAGCACCGTCAACATTTTGCCATTGAGATCTGTATATCCCCCCCAGGTTAAGCATACCGGGATCATCGGTAGCGTAGGCCGGGTTTATTACACTCATGTTATACATATACTGAGTGAATAGTGGGTCTTGCTGAGCCATACCTTTAATCGAGAAAAGGATAATGCCAGCGAATATTAAATATTTTGTGATTGTTTTTTTCATTTCTTTCTAATGTTTATCCTTTTATATTATCTGTTTAAGTATACTTTACCCTGACGTGGCTCTGTGCTACCGTCGTTAAAGTCTACCACATAGAAATATACACCTACAGGTAGTACATCGTCACCCAGGTTACCCGATTGGTTGGAAGTTCCATCCCAGGCAGGAGTAGAGGCGTTGCCTTTGTACACCGCATTACCCCATCTGTTAAAGATTGTAATGTTGTAGTTTGGATATTCTTTTGCAATATTTTCAATTACCAGATTGTCGTTTTTACCATCTCCATTTGGCGTAATTGCTTCTGGGAATAGTAATGCGCAGTCTTCTAAAGTAACTGTAACAGCTAATCTTTCTGAACTTTCGCAACCGTTGTCTGATATTAAGGTGGCATAATAAGTAGTACCATCGGTTAACATGGCATTATTGCTTAATGCAGTCATGCTATCAGCCGAATCGTACCAGGTTATCGTACCAGCTTCATTGATCTCGTCAGAAAGGTCTGAAAGTGTAGGATCATCAAATGTACATAACTCGTAATCTGAATTAATAGTTGGTGCTGGAGAGTCTACAATATTTACAGTAAGTACTGCAGCTTCAGATTCACATCCATTATCGGCAGTTTGTGTTACGTAATAATCTCCGTTTACCAATAAGTCGTCATCGCTTACCATCATGCTTAGGTCAGCGTCAGAATACCAAGTTAAGTTGGTTCCATCTGCAATTAATAAATCGGCAGTTGGAGCATCAATTGCACAGAAGGCCAGTGTTTCTCCAGTAGTTGGTGCTTCTGGGGCATCGCCAAGTGTGATAGTAATTGTAGATACATCGTCTCCACCACAATCGTCTCCCTGAGCCTCAACAGTATATATTACTTCGTAAACTCCAGCATCAAAAGCTGAAGGATCCATAGTTCCGTTTGTAATAACTTCACCATTTAAAGTGAACTCACCATCCATATCTGCTCCAGCTGAAAGTAGAGAATAAAGGTCTTGTGTCTCATCGTTAGTACAAAGGTTAACTGCCAGGTTTTCACCAGCGTCTGCGCCTTGAAGTACTTCAACGCTAAAAGTAGTGCTGGCTTCACCTTCAACACAAGGAATATCTTCTCCTACGGTATAGGTTATTTCGTAAGTTCCGGCTCCCATCATTGAAGGACTAAATACTCCGTCTTCGTAGCCTTCGAAAGTACCATCTTCGTTTCCAGAGGTAATTAGGCTATAAAGGTTTAAATCGTCGTCGCTTGAACAAAGAGTTTGGTCTACTATTTCACCAACTTCGGCATCAATGGCGTCAAATACTGTCACTGTTAAAACAGCTGAATCAGAACATTCGCCCTGGTTAACTGTATAAGTTGTAGTGAAATCGCCTATCTCACTTTCGTTGTTGTACCAATTAACTAATTCCTGAATGCTTGGACTAAAAGTACCATCTCTGGAAACTCCTTCATCAAGCAAGTTTAAATAATAGTCTCTAACACTAGTAGAGTTAGGGAACATTCCATTTGTAATATTTTCGTTACAGATAGATGCTGTCTGGTCTGCCCCGGCATCCACTGCGTTAGGAGTTACGTTTATTGTAAAAGAAGCGCTAGCTTGTCCTTCAATACAATCAACATCATCAGATCCAACAGTATAGTTGAAAGAATACTCTCCTGCGTCAACAGCTGTTACGTCAAAAGTGCTTCCTGCAAAAGCAGCTCCATTTAGCGTAAAGCTACCCCCTGGTGTAGTATCGTCTGATAAAGCTGTGAATAGATCATAAGATGTATCGCTGGTACAAACACTAACAGTGTCGTCTATTGCTTCTGCAATAGCTTCACCAGGTTCAACAACAGAAATTGTAAATGAAGTTGAATCTTCTGTTCCTTCAGTAACACATTCATCATCACCATTTACGGTATAAGTAATCTCACTAGTTCCGGAAGAAGGGTCGAACATGTTGCCCTGAACTCCGTTTCCACTAAAAGTTCCAGTTGTTTGAGCTCCTGACTCTAGATAATCCATTAAATCAACCATTGAATCGGTAGAACAAACTACCTGGTCATCAATATTACCTGCATTTGCATTAGTAACAGGAATAACGGTAATAGCAAGATCTACTGAATCACTACAAGCACCGGTTCCTACAGTATAAGTAGTACTAAATGTTTGGAAGTTATTTGAGTTGTAACTAGCTATAATTTCAGGGATTGTTGGATTAAATGTTCCATTTTGTGGAACTCCTTCTTCCAATAGGTCAAAATACAATGCCTCTACATCACCTGGAGTGCTATTTACTAAACCAGGAATTTGAGAATTACATAATTCATTATCAAGATTGTCTGCACCTGCATCTACCAGGGTTCCATCTACAATAGTGATTGCAAAAGCAGCTTCGTCGGTGCCGCAATTGTCTTGGCTATTGCCAACGGTATAAGTTCCGCTGAGAGTTAATTTAGGACCTCTGTTTTCATCTGTGTAGTAATTCAGTAACTGGGCTCCTAAGATATTTATATTAGGTGTGAACTCACCGTCAGTATCACCATTCCAATCAAAACGCTCAAAAAGTTGTATTAAGGTTGCATTTGGATTTTGTGGATCGTAGCCAGCAACAATTTCCTCAAGTTCAGAGATACAAATTGAGTCTATAACGTCATTTCCAGCATTTGGTCCCTGGGTTACTTCAATTGTAAAAGTAGTTTCATCGTTACCCTCAACACAATTTATAGATTCATCTACCGTATATGTTATGTCGATAATACCTGGTGTTACGGCAGAAGGATCAAAGGTATTGTTGGTTACCCCTTCTCCTGAAAAGGTTCCTCCTAATGTAGCTTGTGGGTCGTTATTAGTTAGTGAAGTAAGATCAATCAATTCAGCGTTAGAGCAAACTGCTGGAATATTGTCAAATCCTCCTGCGTTGGCAACTTGCCCATCAATAACTGTTCTCTCAAGCTCTATTGGTTCAGAGCAGCCATTGCCGTTTTCTGCAATATAAGTGGCTGTAAAAGTTCCAATATTGTTTTGATTATATTGGTTGATTACTGCCTGAATATCTCCACTTTGAAATGTACCGTTAGGAATATTGTTGCCGAAGTTCTCAAGGAATAAAGCTTCAACATCTTCTGGAATTTGGTTTACTAGTGCAGGGATATCATCATTACATAATGCTGGGGTTGGAACTAATTGGAAGTCTGCTCCTTCTAAAACAGTTACTTCTAATAAGGCAGAATCTTCACAGAAAGTTTCTTCTCCCACTACATAGAAAATTCCAAAATTTATTTCATCAGTGGTGTTATTTAAATCGTTGGCAATATCTGAAGGAGTAGGGTAGAATTGCCCATTTTGGTCGGCATCACTACTAAGAAGACTTTTTAAATAGTCTTCAACTAGAGCTGCAGTTGCAGTACTTCCAATATCTGCTCTACATACGGTGTTGTCAATATTATCATCACCGGCTTCAAAACTTTCTTCTACCGTGATTTTAAGTTCTACAGTGTCTTCACATCCTTCTTCTGTAGTAAATGTAGCATCAGTGGTAAAAGTTTGAATAGGATTATTATTGAAATCACTTGCAATACTTCCAATTGAAGGGCTAAATGAAACTTGAGTAGGAAGGTTGCGATCTTCAACTAAACTAAGAAAAAGATTGGTTGGAGATTCACCATCGGCTAACCTTTGTTCTACCTCAGATAAACAAAATATCTCTGAAACGTCTGCTCCAGCATCGAATTCTATAATTTCTACAGTAACTTCAGTTCTATCTTCACTCTCTGCAGGAGGAAATGGATCCCCTTCGTCATTAACAATTTGACTTACGTAGTAAGTTCCTGGCTGTAATTCATCTGTTTCTAATAGAGCCGGGTTGCTAGTAGCAGTACTATACCATCTGAATGCTTGAGTGTCTGCGCTAGTTCCTGTAGCTTCTAAATCAGCTACGGTTGCTCCTTCACAGAAAGTTTGAGTGCTTTCTGCAATTGGGGCAGGCGCCACATCTGGGCTGTAGCGAATAGCAATTCTTTCAGAATAGCAAGGAGAATTACTATCGGTTTGACCAATAAAATAAGATTGACCAGCCACTAAGACATCTCCAGGTGAGTAGGTTGTTGTTCCAAACTCTGTTGTATAAACCACAATTTCATCAGCTCCGGCCGTTGTAGAAATCGGAGTAGTAAGGTCGTTAATTTGACGAACCTCTCCTTCTGACCCAATGTGTGGAGAATATACATTTCCATAAGATGATACAGGAGCTGGAATAATTTCAACTATTACTGTAACTGCTATTGGGTTGTTACAGTCACCCTCTGGGTTACCAGCATAGTAAGTTGTATTCTCTAAAAGTTCGCTTGCCTGAATCGGTTGGGTAAGTGCAGCATCCCGGTACCATTCTACAGTGTCGTCTGGATTGGTTACTGCTGTAAGGTCGTTAATATCCTGTAGATAACAAAAGACCCCAGGATTTGGGTTATCCAGTGTAGGACAATCTTGCCCAAATGAAGGCAAGGTTCCAATTAACAATACAAAGGCGAAAAGGAACCAATTTGTCCCCTTCCTCCCAAAAGTAAAATTTTGCATAGGCTAGGTGTTAAAATTCAATTATTAGTATTAGGTTTAAAAATTTAGCAGCACAAATATTAAAATAATTTTTAACATTGTCAGTTATTTTAATAGTGAGTTTAACAATTTTAACCATTCATGGCCAACTTTTTGTTTGATTGATAAAATTTCGGCTTGTTTTTACTCGCTAAAACACTTTAAATTTATGAAAAAATTAATAGTATGACCCGATATATCGTTACTTTTCTGCTTTTTGTCCTTTGTTTTTTACCTCCGGCCGATGCACAGACCAAATTTGAAGTTGGGGAAAATTTCCTCAATCAGCATCAAATTAAAAAGGCGAAAAATGTTTTTAAGGAGTATCCGGGTAATGAAAAAGCTACCGAATATCTTGGGGATATTGCCAGCTTTGAGAAAAAATGGGATGAGGCCATTAGGTATTATAAAAACTTAGTTGAAAAAGACCCTAATTCTGCCGTATATAATTTTAAACTTGGGGGAGCCCTGGGTATGCAAGCCCTGGAAGCCTCTAAGTTTAAGGCTGCCCTTATGATTAATGATATAAAAACCTATTTGAATAAAGCTGCCGAGCTTGATAAAAATCATAGCGAAGTTAGGCGGGCGCTGGTAGAATTATATATGCAGTTGCCGGCTATTGTAGGAGGCGATAAGCAAGTAGCGGAACAATATGTACGAGAGTTGAAAGCGATCAATAAAGTAGATGCTTATTTGGGTGAAGCCTATATCTATAAAATTGAAAATGATCGGGAAAAAATGACGGAAGCAGTAAAAAAGGCCTTGCAATTTGCTCAAAATAACCCGAAATTAATAGAGCGAAATTATTTAAATTACGAGTTAGGGGAGCGAGCTGCTACTTTAAAAATAATGCCGGAAGCTGCTATAGGTTTTCTAAAAGATTATGCTGAAAATTATAATTATAAAGATTTAAAATCTCCTGCCTGGGCGCATTATCATATCGCCAAATTACAAGCGTTACAAAAGAACCAGGATAAAGCATTAATTCATGTAAATAAGGCCCTGGCTGAAAAATTCAATTTTCCTGAGGCAGAAAAGCTGAAACAGGAAATATTAGAGATGTAAGCACAAGGCCTTTTCCTATCTCTTGCCTATATTTGCAGGCAATTAAAAATTGGTAACTGCTAATTACTGGCACTCGAAATTAAATCTTAATGAAACTTCACTTTATAGCAATTGGAGGTAGCGCTATGCATAGTCTGGCTCTGGCACTTCATGAAAAGCAACACAGTATTACCGGAAGCGATGATGCTATTTACGAGCCTTCCAAATCGGCTTTGGAAAATGAAGGCCTATTGCCCAATCGTAATGGTTGGTTTCCAGAGAAAATAACCGAAGAATTAGATGCAGTTATTTTGGGAATGCATGCCAAAAAAGACAATCCTGAATTGGAAAAGGCCAGGGAGTTAAATCTTAAAATTTATTCATACCCCGAATTCCTTTTTGAGCTTTCTAAAGAGAAAACACGGGTAGTAATTGGTGGTTCTCATGGTAAGACTACTATTACCGCCATGATTCTTCATGTAATGCATTACCACGGTAGAGAAATTGATTATATGCTTGGCGCACCGGTTAAAGGAATTGATAAAACGCTTCGCTTAAGTAATGAGGCCGATTTTATACTTATTGAAGGTGATGAATATCCTTCTTCCCCCATAGATCTTCGACCTAAATTTCATTTGTATCAACCAAACATTGCTTTGCTTAGTGGAATTGCATGGGATCATATTAACGTTTTTCCTACTTTTGAACACTATGTAGAGCAATTTCAAATATTTATAAGTGAAATAGTAAAGGGTGGAATCCTGGTGTATAATGAAGAAGATGAAACCTTAAAAAGCCTGGTAGAAAATACCGAAAATCAAATACGGAAACACCCCTATCATACCCCCGAATATCACGTAGAAGATGGGAGCGCCATTCTGGAGACCACAGAAGGGGAAATGCCGCTTGAAATTTTCGGTAAACACAATATGAATAATTTGGCTGGAGCAAAATGGATTTCCCAGCATATGGGGATTGATGAAGACGATTTCTATGAAGCTATAATGGAATTTGAAGGCGCCAGCCGAAGATTGGAAAAGATTTTTGAAAGTGACAGCGCAGTTATATTTAAAGATTTTGCACATAGCCCATCTAAAGTGAAAGCGAGTACCAAGGCAGTAAAAGAACAATACCCCGATAGGAAAATAATTGCTTGTTTAGAATTACATACGTTTAGTAGTCTCAATGCTGAATTTATTGAGCAGTATAAAAATACACTTAAAGAGGCCGATGAAACGATTGTATTTTATTCTCCCGAGGCAATGGCACAAAAACAGATGTCTTCTATTTCTGTAAAAGAAATTAAAAATGCTTTTAATGAGCCTGGCTTGGAAGTAATCGCTTCAACATCGGTTTTACAGGAAGTTTTGGGAGCAAAAGACTTTAAAAATACGGTATTGCTTTTTATGAGTAGCGGTACTTTTGGAGGTTTAGATCTTGAGGAAGTAAAGCAGTTATTTTAAGATAAGAGCTTCATTTTTAATGGTTTTGATGAAGATAAAGAATCATTTTTTATCTTTATCTAACTATGGGGGAGGAAAATAGAACCGGTTTTGGAATTAAATATTGGGCAGAAGACGATAGGCCGCGAGAAAAGCTCTTGCAAAAAGGGAAGGTGAGCCTCAGTGATGCCGAACTTATCGCTATATTAATCGGTTCGGGAAGTAAAAGTGAATCTGCGGTACAATTAAGTAAACGCATTTTAGCTTCCACAGGAAATCAACTGGGTGATCTTGGTAAACTTTCGGTAAAAAAGCTTTGCGCATTTAAAGGAATTGGTCCCGCAAAAGCAGTAAGCATTGTGGCAGCCATGGAGCTTGGTAGACGCCGAAGAACAGAAGAAGCCCTTGAAAAGAAAAAAATTACTTCCAGTGCCTCGGTTTTTGAATTGATGCAGCCTGTTATTGGAGAGTTGTATCATGAGGAATTTTGGATTATTTATCTTAATAATTCAAATAAAGTTATAGAGCAGTTACAACTTAGTAAAGGCGGAATTACAGGTACACTGGTAGATGTGCGCCTTACTTTAAAAAAGGCACTTGAGGTTGGGGCTACCTCAATAATTTTGGCGCATAACCACCCTTCAGGGACTTTAAAACCCAGTGAAGCCGATAAACAACTTACCCAAAAGCTTAAAACTGCTGCGCAAAGTTTAGATATTAAAGTGTTGGATCATCTTATTGTAACCGAAAAATCATACTTTAGCTTTGCAGACGAAGGCGTACTTTAAATTGTTTAGATGCTATTAATTTATACCCAGAAAATTACTCCCAGGATAGTTTATACGTTTAAGCATATTTGTACAAATATTCTTGGCATTCCTATAAAATTCACCGTAAAAATAGAAGAGTTTATTGCTCATGAGGGGATGAAACTCTCTTACGGTAAACAAGCCCTTGGAAACGAACTTTTTGTGCAAAAAGTTGCACTTTTAATGGAGCAGGGCCTGAGTGAGGTAGAAATTAAAATACAGCCCTGGGGAGAAGGTTTTTGCTTTTTTCCCGTTTCAGAAAATAGTGCTTTACCATTTGATATTTTTGCTGCTTCGTTTTTTTTGCTCAGTAGATATGAAGAATACCTGCCACATGTTAAAGACGATATGGGTAGGTTTCCTGCGTCAGAGAGTGTAGCCTACCAGGAAGGATTCTTACAATCGCCCGTGGTAGATATATGGGCGTATAAATTTAAAGAAGTGCTTCAGGAAAGGTTTCCTGAAATTAGCTTTGAAAAAAGAAAATTCCACACCAGGGCCATTATTGCGGTAGAACACGTTTTTAGCTTTCAGAATAAAGGGTTTTTAAGAAGTTTGGCAGGAATGCACCTGGATATTATAAAATTCCAGTTTCAAAAAGTTATAGATAGGATTCAGGTGTTATTAAGGCTAAAAAAAGACCCATTAAATATCTTTGGAGACCTTATTGCTTTTATAAAAGAGCATAAAGTACCTATACACTTTATGTTTCAGCTAAGCGACTTTTCAATTTACGATCGCAATATTAATTATAATAGAAATCCGTATCGTTCTATCATAAAATATGTAGGAGATTATGCAAAGGTTGGTTTAATTCCCGGGTATTTTGCCTACGAGAATTTCAAAATTCTTCGGAAAGAAAAGCTTCGTTTGGAAAATACTTTACATACTCCTTTGGAGCGGGTTATTAATGTAAAATATAATTTGAATATTCCTGAATTTTATACTTTTCTAACCGAGTTGGAAATCCCAGCAGATTACTCTATGGGTTATCCTGAGGCTTTAGGGTTTAGGGCCGGGACCTGTAACCCTTTTTTATTTTATGATATTAATACCGAAACTACGCTTCCGCTTAAAGTGCATCCTTATATCTTTAATTCGAATATTGTAGAGCATGCCAATTTTGAAAAATTTACTACTGAAATTGGAAAAATCCTGTCAGCGGTTAAGAAGGTAGACGGAAGCTTTAAAGCGATTTTTAAAAATCAGGACTTTTCAGAATATTCCAATCATAAGGATTGTTACACCTTATTAAAACAAATTTATGAAGTTAGATAATATTAAGCACGTTTTTTTTGACCTTGATCATACGCTATGGGATTTCGATAAAAATTCGGCTCTGGCCTTTGAGCGGGTTTTCAAATACAGGAATATTCCTTTAGAAATTAATAACTTTCTTGAAGTCTACATGCCTATAAATTTTAAGTATTGGGAGCTTTATAGAAACGATCATGTTTCTAAAGAAGCTTTGCGGTACGGAAGGTTGAAAGATAGCTTTGACCGCTTAAAATTTGAGGCCGATAATGAGTTGATAGATCGTATTGCAATAGATTATATAGAATATCTACCCGATAACAATTATCTTTTGGAGGGTGGAAAAGAAGTGCTGGATTACCTTCAAGCTAGTTACGAATTGCATATTATCACTAATGGTTTTGAAGAAGTGCAGCATAAAAAACTTATCAATTCCGGAATTCACGAATACTTTACTACGGTTACTACTTCTGAAGAAGCCGGGGTTAAAAAACCCAATAAGCAAATATTTGAATTTGCCCTTAAAAAGTCTTCAGCAACTCCCCAAAATAGTATTATGGTGGGCGATAATTTTGAAGCCGACTGTACCGGTGCTAAAAACTGTGGGATAAAACCTATCTTCTTTGATTACTATGGAAATAAAGAAAATATCGATATAATACATATAAAAACGTTAAATGAACTAAAGGCTTATTTGTAATAATAAAGTTTTGTTAATTTCGTTATGCAACCTAATGTATTGCTTAATGAAATTTGTTTCATTTTATCATATCAAATTTACGGTACTTATAGTTATAAGTTATCTTATGCTTGGTTGTGTTAAGGATGTAGATTTAGACCAACGTGAAGATATTTCCCTTAGTCCAGACCTGCAGATAGATTTACTGATCTATGATATTGACCAATCTCAATTTGAAGATGTGGCCACCGGGAATTTAAAAACACGTATAAGCGATACGGTACGCCTGGAGTTTTTAGATGATGATTATATTCAGAAAGACCTTTCTTCGGTAGATTTCTATTTTAGGCATATTAATACCTTTCCACGTGCTATAGATAGTAGAATTAGGTTTTTATCGGAGGCTAATATCGAACAGTTTGCAGTGAATTATGTTATAAAGCCCGGGGCTTCCGGAAATCCGATAACTACAGAAAGAAGTGAGTTAATCGATGAGGCGCGAATAAATTTAGTACGCAGAAGTATAAAAATGGTGGTAGAATTAGAAGTGCAGCCGGGTACGGCGGCTTTTGAGGGGGACTTGAACTTCGCTTCGAAAGGCTTCTTTTCTTTTGAATTTTAGTGATGTGGAGACTTATTGCCTTTTTATTTATTTTTTCTAATGCGGTCTTGGCCCAGAACAAACCCTTATTGTTTAATGTAGACGATCTTCCGCAAACTTTAATGAGCAATCCCGGGGCTCAAATAAATTTTACGGGCCATATAGGAATCCCATTTTTTTCTCAAATACATGTTTCAGCCGGTTCTACCGGAGCCGATCTTTATGATGTTTTTGCCGACGACGGCACTAATATTAATACCCGAATTCGGGAGGCCATGCGAAATATGGATTCCCGGGATTATTTTAATGTAAATCAGCAGTGGGAAGTTTTTTCTTTAGGGTGGAAGCTGGATAGTAGAAATTACCTTTCTACCGGGATATATCAGGAGCTTGATGTCTTTGCATACTTTCCAAAAGATCCTGCCATATTGGCCAATGAAGGAAATAATAACTATCTCGACGAGCCTTTTTATTTTGATGATGTTTCTTTTGCAGGCGAGATCTTAACGGTTTATCACCTGGGCATAAATCATAAATTTGATAAACGGCTTACAGTGGGGGCCAGAGCAAAATTATATTCAGGGATATTTAATGCAGAAAGTACCGGAAACACAGGAAGATTTACTACTTATACCACGCCTAATGGAAGAAATGTTTACCGGCACGAGGTGGTAGATTTGGATGTACTTATTAATACCTCGGGTTTTGCCCCACTAAAGGAAGAGGAAGAAATGACGGTAGAACAAGCCACTGCCGAGTTGTTAAGTAGATCTTTTTTTGGGGGTAACGTTGGTTTTGGTTTAGACCTGGGGCTCTCTTATATTTTAGATGAGCAATTCATACTGTCGGGTTCTGTGCAAGATTTGGGAGTTGTTTTTCAACGCCAGGATGTGGAGAATTACCGATATTTTGGAGCTTATGAAACCAGTGGGCTGGAACCACTTTTTCCCGATTTAAATGAAAATGATGAAGCCATTCCTTATTGGGATATTTTTGAAGATGAGGTAGATAGAAATTTGAGAGACCAAACTACCAACGAGTCGTATACTACCTGGCGCCCGGTAAAAGCTAATTTTGCTATGGAATATGGTTTCGGACCGGCATTTTTGCCCTGTCATTATTTAAGTACTAAAAAAGTAAGGTATATGAATTTACTGGGTATGCAACTTGGTGGAGTAAAGCGGCCAAAGGGTTTTGTTTATACATTTACCGCTTATTGGGATAGAAAAATCAATGAAAATCAGCGTTTTAAAATTGCCTATTCTTTAGACGATTATTCTTTAACTAATATTGGCTTGATGTATACCAGAACTTTTAATAAATTTAATGTTTATCTGGCTGCCAATAATTTACTGGCCTTTCCTAATTTGGCGAAAGCTCATAGTGCTTCCATTCAATTGGGAATGCAGCTAATATTCAACAAATAACAATAGAAAATGAAACATATAATTTTTATACTCGCTTTTTTTGTAGGGACTATCTCCGGTATTGGACAAAGTCTCGATCAATATAAATATATTATTATCCCTGAAAAGTTTGAGTTTTCTAAGGAAGAAAATCAATATCAATTAAATGCGCTTACCAAATTTTTATTTGAAAAATATGGTTTTAAAACTTTGATGAAAAGTGAAGAAAAACCAAAAGATCTTCAGGAAAATTACTGCCTGGGGCTTAGTGCCAATGTAAAAGAGAATTCAGGCTTGTTTGTAACCAGGTTGGTTGTTCAGTTGGAAGATTGTAGAGGAGATATTGTGTATAAAACCAAAGAGGGGACTAGTAGGATAAAAGATTTTAAAGAAGCACATCACGAAGCCTTACGCGACGCTTTTAGCGATATTGAAGAAATGAACTATCAATATAATGATGCAGTAATTTCAGAAACTGGCTCTTCTATAAATGAAAACCAGGCACAGGATGTAGAAGTAACCGAAGTGGTAGAAGCCAAACCAAAAGTGGCACCAACTCAAACCGCCGAAGAAGTTAAAGAAACAACAACTCCTCCCGAGGTGGTGGTTGAAAACCCTATGTTGAGCAATTCTTCAGCTGGAAAAATGAATTTTGTAAAGGGAGGTGCGGCTTACTTCCTGAAAAAGTCAGATTCCGGATACGCTTTCTACCAGGAAAACTCAGAAGAACCATTTGCCGTTTTGGCTAAATCTGGAGGGGAAGACAGTTTTATATACAAATCCCTTACCCGGCAGGGCGTAGCCTATTTTGATGTGGATGGCAATTTAGTAGTGGAATACCTAAACCAGGAAAACAAATCGGTTAAACTTGTGTATAAAGCTACTGCCAACTAATAATTATACTTTTTCTTCCAGCGTTTTTTTAGAAATTCCCTTTGTGCATTTTCCCGGGGATTATTTCCGGGTTCATAAAATTTGGTGTTTTTCAATTCATCGGGTAAAAACTCGGCTTCTACAAAATTATTTTCGTGGTTGTGTGCATATTTGTAATCTTTTCCGTAGCCAATATCTTTCATAAGTTTGGTTGGGGCATTTCTAATAGATAATGGAACCGATAAATTGCCCGTTTTTTTAACTGCATTTTGTGCGTGGTTAATCGCCATGTAGGCAGCGTTGCTTTTTGGCGAGGTTGCCAGGTAAGTAACACATTGGCTTAGTACTATTCGGGCTTCGGGAAACCCAATGGTAGTTACCGCCTGAAAGGTATTATTTGCAATAACCAGTGCTGTAGGGTTCGCATTCCCTATATCTTCACTGGCCAATATAAGCAACCTTCGGGCAATAAATTTTACATCCTCTCCGCCTTCAATCATTCTTGCCAACCAGTAAACTGCCGCGTTGGGGTCACTTCCACGAATAGACTTTATAAATGCCGATATAATGTCGTAATGCTGCTCGCCGGTTTTGTCGTACAGTACCGTATTTTGCTGAACCCTGTTTAAAACCAGTTCGTTGGTTATTTCAAGATTTTTTTCAGAAGATGTAACCAGGAGCTCAAAAATGTTTAGCAGCTTTCTGGCATCCCCGCCACTTAGCCTAAGCAAAGCTTCGGTTTCTTTTAACTTTATTTTTTTTTCAGCTATAATTTTATCTTCCCGCATCGCCCTTTCTAAAAGTGCTATCAGGTCTTCTTTGCTGAATGGTTTTAATATATAAACCTGGCATCTGGATAGTAAAGCTGAAATCACTTCAAAGCTTGGATTTTCGGTGGTAGCACCAATTAAAGTTACCCAACCTTTTTCTACGGCTCCCAAAAGCGAATCCTGTTGAGATTTGCTAAAACGGTGAATTTCATCTATAAATAGAATGGGGTTTTTTGTGGTGAATAAGCCATCGCCTTTTTTAGCTTTTTCTATAACTTCCCGAACATCTTTAACTCCACTATTAATTGCGCTAAGCGTAAAGAAAGGTCTGTCTGAAGTTTTGGCAATAATGTTTGCCAGAGTTGTTTTTCCCACTCCGGGTGGTCCCCAGAAGATGATAGAAGGGATAATGCCCTGCTTAAGTTGTTGTCGTAAGGCTCCTTTGGGGCCGATAAGGTGCTGCTGACTTAGATAATCTTCTAATGTTTGTGGACGTAATCTTTCTGCTAATGGTTTACTCATCTGACAAAATTAGTAATTTGAATAACACATTGTCATCTATTAACAAATGGATTCTTTTTTGTAATATTAAATAGAAACTATTTTTTGTGAAAGAATCTAATCCTTTTGTTTTTACTACTGGCGTGCTGGGCTATCCCATCTTGTTTGTGCTGCTTATTTGGCTGGTTTTCTGGTTTGAGATTCGCTTTGGGGTTAGTTTTAATAATTTTGGGGTGCGCCCCGGGGAACTTAAAGGTTTGCGCGGAATTTTATTTTCGCCTTTTATTCATAGCGATATAAAACATTTATTTAATAACAGTATCCCCCTTTTTGTGCTCTCTATGTCCCTTTTCTATTTTTATAGAAAAATTAGTTGGCCTGTTCTAATTATGGGGCTGTTACTTACCGGTATTTTAACCTGGAGCATTGGGCGGCCTGCGAATCATATTGGGGCTAGTGGAATAATATATATGCTTGCTGCTTTTTTATTTTTTAAAGGTATTTTTTCAAAATATTATCGCTTAGTGGCACTTTCTCTAATCGTAGTTTTTCTGTATGGTGGTATGCTTTGGTATGTTACTCCGATAGATCCGGAAATCTCATGGGAAGGGCATCTTTCTGGTTTGATTTCAGGTTTTGCATTGGCTGTTTTTTATAGGAAAAATACTATTAAGAAGCCTAAATATGAATGGGAAAAACCAGAATACAGCGAGAAAGAAGATTTATTTATGCAGCATTTTGACGAAAATGGAAATTTTATTGAAAGACGCTTTGAAACGAACGAAGAGGAAGACCCTGAAGATGACTCAGGAATAACTTATCGCTATTTTTATAAGAAATCAGAATCTAAGAAAGAATAAGGATGAAAATCTTTTTTAAATCTAAGAAAGTTGTCTTTGTCGAATCGCTTCATATAAAAATACACCACAGGCCACAGAAACATTTAAGGATTCAATTTTACCGAACATAGGAAGTTTTGCTTTTTTGTCTACGGCTTTTAAAATGGAATTAGAAACACCTTTGGCTTCGTTGCCCATTATAATTGCTGATGCCTGTTTAAAATCTACATCGTAGATATTGTCTTCTGTCTTTTCGGTAGCGGCTACAAGTTGCACACCTGAAGATTGAAGGTAAAAAACAGCATCTTTTATATGACTTACTTTTACAATAGGAAGATTAAATACTCCACCGGCCGAAGTTTTAACGGTATCGGCATTTAAAGGTGCACCTCCCTTCTCAGGAATAATAATGGCATCAACTCCTGTGCATTCTGCCGTTCTAATAATGGCTCCAAAATTGCGTACATCGGTAATTTGATCTAGCAATAGAAAAAGGGGAGTGGTTTTTTCTTCAAGAATTTTTTCGATGGTTTCTTCAAGATTTCCAAACTTTATTGGAGAGATAGTTGCTACCACACCCTGGTGATTTCCTTTAGAAAGTTTGTATAGTTTTTCTTCCGGAACGTAAGAGGTATTATAGTTGTTTTTTTGAATTAGACGGTTGAGTTCTTGAAATAAAGGTCCGGAAAGGCCTTTTTGAATATAGATCTTATCAATACTCTTTCCTCCCTGAATTGCTTCTATAACGGCTCTAATTCCAAAAATACGTGTAGTTTCTTCCATAAAGCAAAGGTAGGTTTTGTTTTTAGAATTATGGAACTACTGGAAATAAAAAAACCACCCGCTTAGGGGTGGCTTTTTAAGTATGATAAGAATTCCTGTTTAGAATCCGTCAGAATATTCAATGTCAAAGCTTACAACGTTGCCGTTAACCGAATTAACATTTCCTATTTCCATCACGCCATAGAAGTCCTGGGTTTCTATGTTGCCATCTTCGTCTTCAATCTCTCTGGTATCCTTGTATATAAATAGATCTCCGTCTACCAGACTTGTTGCAGAGGTGATTTCATTGCCATTTTCAAAAGCGGCTCTAGCCGAAAGTACATCAGCATCTTCCAGGTCGAAATCGTTATCAGCTTTCACAAAGCTAACTTCAGAGTCACTAATTACTTCAAAACCGGTTGGCTCCATAAATTTAATATCAGCATTTTCAGTACCATCGGCAGAGATAACACCCGTTTGAAGGTTTAGCTGATTCATATTAAGATCTTTAGAGAGCGTTACAGAATTTGAATTCTGGAAATCTTTTGTAGTAATAGCAACGTGAGAAGAAACTACATCTGTGAGGTCGCCACTCGTAGCTGTAAACCTGTAATAAAGCGTATCATTAACACCAAGACCTAAATCTTCGTAATTAGTTTCGCTTAATTCTACAGTCCCTTCATCTGTCGAAAGGTCCATGTCGCTATCTGCATAGGTGCCATCATTATTTTTTTTAAATTCTAATGTTACCTCATCAATTCCTGCTGAAAATGTAGAAACCTCATATGTTAACTCTACTGATGAAAGTGAGTCCATAGTAGTTACTGAAGGATTGTCTTCTCCTAGAGATATAGCTTTGTTTACCTCTATAGTAAAAGGATCGTTTGTCATATTGCCGTTGGAATACATACTTTGTATTGTAATGGGATATTCGCCAGTTTCCTGAATAGCCCCATCTTCATCGGTGAAAGTGAAATCTCCCAAAATAGATGAGTTGAAGGTTGCCGTTTCGCCTGAAACTGTCGCTGACCCAATAACAGAACCATCCTGAAGAATCTCTACGCTTTCTACACTTACGCCTTCGGCGGTGAATAGCTTTATGTTAAGATCTGCATTTCTGTCTAAACGGGAAATGGAGTTGTCACTTAAAGTGGCATATCCTCCTAAATCTACCAGTTCATTGTCAAAAGCTTCGTCATCTGTATCGCAAGAAGCAAAGCCAAAAGCAATAATTAAGCTAAGACTTATAGGTTTTAAATATTTTTTCATTATCAATATTTTATAATTTTATTTATAATCTTTTAGAACTAATCTACATCCCAGAAAATAGGCGTTTGAGCAGTATCACCTCCAATTGCTTCGGCAGCAGCCTCATAATTGTTTTCATTTAAGTTGGTCTCATCTACAGGATAAGTGTATCTTAAAGGTACCGGTGTTTCAAATTCAACAGGAATGTTTAGTTGTGGAGCATCATATTTTCTCCATAAAGACCATCCCTGGAAAGGATTATCAAACATAGCAATCCAGTATTGTGTGGCGAACTGAGCTACAGAGCCGTCATAGGCTACGGCAGGCTGAGCAAGATACGATGCGATTGCAGCTTCATCGGTTAATCCCCAGTAATTCATAGAGGCCGTAATTGCAACGTTATAGTGAGTTTCAGCATCACCAGGTATGTTATAGCTAAGTTCGGCAGCTTTAGACTGGTTAAAACGAACTTCAGCATAGTCTAATAAGATACCTTCGCGAGTTGGCTGTAAGAAAGGATCACCAATGTGAGTATAATCACCATAGTTGTTACTAGCTCCGTAGATACCCCCAATATAACCTTCTTTATTTTCGTCGAAATAAACCATTCTTCTTGGGTCATTAAGGTCGTTCATATAATCTATGATGGTGTTAGAAGCAAGAAAGTCAGATCTTCCACTAAGTACAAGGTCTTCCCATAGTGGGTTGCCGTAAGGGTCGTTACCCTGGTATTGTACGGTGGCATTATCTTCATTAGAGGTAAATACTCCATCGGCAACAGCAGATTCTACTGTAGATTGAGAAAGAGTAGGATTGGCATCAGAAATTCTCATTCCTAATCTCAATTTCAATGAATTGGCAAACATAGACCATTTGTTCATATCTCCACCATAAATCACATCGGCAGAAGTGTATCCCTGTCCTGCAGATAGCATAGAGCCAACGTTGTTTAATCTAGTGATTAAATCTTCATAAATCATCATATCATCATCGTAGGCAGGAAGTGGGAATTCATCAGCTTTTCCTGCTTGAGAGTAAGGAATGTCTCCAAAACTATCTACAAGTACATGCCAGGCGTAAACTTCAATTACTTCTAACTGTCCCATACGCGCATCTTTTTCAGCTTGTTCAAGTTCAGTGTTTTCTGCTACAATACTTTTAGCATCTTGAAGATCAAGAATTACATCCCTATAGATTTCAGACCAAACATTATCTGGATTTTGTCTTGAAGTAAAATTATAGTTTGGTTCATCTAAATAAGTAGTAGTCGTAAAATACTGCGCTAAAAATCTGTACAGTCCGTCATTTACGTTAGGAGATGCCATATTATCTGATAAACTTACCGTGGCTGCGGTAAATAAAAAGTCAGAAGCAACCTCCGTAGGATTTTTGGGATCTCTATTAAGATCCTCATATTGCTCGTCACTTTGGCAAGACCATAGTGTAACGAGTGCCGTTAGAGCTACAATATATTTCTTCATAATTTTTTAATTAAAAGTTAAATTTAAGACTAGCACCAATTTCTCTTACTGCGGGATAGGCACCAGACTGGTATCCCTGAACGTTTCCTGAACTAAGCCCTGCTTCTGGATCAGAATAAGGCATGTTCTTGTGAATTATCCAAAGATTTCGACCAATTATAGAAAGAGATGCATTGGTAAATGGAGTTGCATCTATAATGTTGGAACCAAAATTATAGGTTAAGCTAGCTTCTCTAAGTTTTACAAATGAAGCATCATATACGTGACCTTCATTGGCATCTCTACCATATCCATAAGGATTACCAAAGTAATCTGTTCTTGCTCTAGTGGTATTTGGAGAAGTGTTGGTTACTTCATAAGTACCATCATCGTTGTAAGATACATCACCCTGAACTCCGTCAAGAATTACACCACCACCATTTGCAATGGTATTTCTCATTGGGTTTCCAAGGTCGTTAGTCCCAACACTACTTGCGTAAATTCCAGTCGCGCGTCCATACCAGGTATCTAGGGAGAAAACATCTCCGCCTTTTTGTACATCTACTAGAAAGCTTAAGGTAAGATTTTTGTACGAAATAGAGTTAGATACACCACCTGTCCAATCTGGCTGAATATTACCAATAATATAATTTGCGTTTGGTGTTCTTTCGTAATAACCAGCATCTGTAATTACACGGTTTCCGTTATCATCGTACACATAAGCAGTACCTCTAATCGCACCGTAAGGCTGCCCTGGGGCTGCGTTTATTGAAACCCCACCTTGAAGGCTTACAGGGTTTAATTGAAGGTTGTCAATTCCATCGGTTAATTCAAGAACTTCACTTCTATTTTTAGCCCAATTAATATTCATAGTCCAGTTGAAATCTTCTGTTCTAATTGGGTTAAGGGTTACAGAAGCTTCAATACCTTTATTTTCAATAGTTCCGGCATTCAGTAATTTTGTTTGAAATCCTGTTGCTGTTGAAACTGGTACTGGGGTAATTTGATTCTCGGTTTGAGAATTATAGTAAGACACATCAAAACCTACTCTTCTATCAAAGAAGTTTGCTTCCAGACCTATTTCATAAGACTTCATACGTTCTGGATCTAGAGCCAGGTTAGCTAATTGTGAATTGTTGCTAGCCCATCCTGCAGATCCAAATGGGGCAGAGATTTCGTAAGTGTTAAAAACTCTATAAGGGTCAGTATCATTACCTACTTCTGCATAGTTGGCTCTAAGTTTAGCGAAACTTAACCAGTTGGCATCTATAACATTGGAAAGGATAACACTGGTGGAAATAGAAGGATAATAGAAAGTGTTGTTTTCTTTTGGAAGCGTAGAAGAACGGTCTCTTCTAATAGTACCTTCTAAAAAATAGGTGTCTAAATATCCCAGTCCGGCTCTTGCGTATATACCGTCTAACATTCTGTCGCTTTCATATTCTTCCGGCGGATTCATAGGAGAAGCTGAATTGCTCAAAGCATAAAATCCAGGTGCATTTAAGCCACCATTGGTTTCAGCAAGTATGTAGTTGCTTTCGTTTCTACGTAAGTTAAAACCTATGTTACCATCCAGGTTAAGATCTTCGGTAACATCTTTGTTAAAATTAAGAATAAGATCGTAGTTGTATTCGGCCGCTCTATTATTAAATCGCGAATAAGATGCGATATCGGCACTTCCAACATTTATTCTTTCTTCCTGTAATTCATCAAAAGTATCAAAAGAGAATCTTCCTAATACGCTAAAAACATCGCTTATCTCGTAGTTAAGGTTGATGTTACCAAAATATCTGTTACGAGTATCGGTCTGATAGTTTTCGTAAAGTGTCCAGTATGGGTTGTCAGAGTAGATAGGAGAAAGATTATCTGGCCCATTCGGGTTCCACGTAATGTTTTCCCTTGTTGCAAAATATGCATCTCTTTGGTCGTAAAGATCTACATTAGTTTGCCACCATTGTCTAAATTGTTGCATTAGGTTACCCGAGCTATATCCGGTGCCATATCGGCCTTTACCGTCTGTTTTAGTGTAGGAAATATTGGCTTGTGCAGAAAATTTATCTGTAAATTCATGCTGTCCGCTAAACTTTAAAGTATTTCTTTTAATACGGCTATTAGGTAAGTTACCCTGTTGATTAAAGTTTGTGGCACTTAATCGGAATGAACTTTTATCTGTTCCACCGTCTAGAGCTATAGAGTTAATTGCGGTATAACCGGTTTCCCATATGTCATTTGGAGTATGTTCTCCTGCTTCCCAAGGGGTAGCTTGCTGGTAGAAATCATAGTCGGTTCCTTCCAATTGTGGATATATCGAATTCCACTGGTATACTGGTCGTCCATCAAACCTTCCTCCAAAAGAGGCATCCTCTGTAAATGGAGTTGTTAGGTCTGGGTTCCCATCACCATCAATATCAGAAAGGTTAAAATATCCGTCCTCAGATTGATAGTATGCCCCGTATCCAGCACCATATTGATCCTGATATTCCGGAAGCGTGTTATCATTTACGTGAGTAGTCATAAGTGTTGAGCTCACAGAAACTCCAATGCCCTTTCCTTTTCTACCTTTTTTGGTTTCAATGATTACCGCTCCATTTGCCGCTCTGGCACCATATAATGCAGTTGCAGCCGCACCTTTTAAAATGTTTATAGAAGCAATATCATTTGGGTTGATGTCTGAAGCAGCGTTACCGTAATCATAACCACCTCTACCAGAATCCTGCCCAGAGCGGTTATTGTTGGCGTTACTTACTGGAGTACCATCAATTACGAATAAAGCCTGGTTGTTTCCTGTTAAAGAGGAGTTACCACGAATTACTACATTGGAAGATCCTCCTAAAGTACCAGTAGATGATACTTTAAGACCTGCAACTTTACCAGAAAGAGAGTTTACGAAGTTCTGGGTTGGTACATCAGAAACTTCGCTACCATCTACTTCCTGAGTAGCATAACCAAGAGACTTTTTCTCTCTTTCAATACCAAGTGCAGTTACTACAACCTCATCTAATTGTGAAGAATCTGTAGTTAATGTCACGTCTATTGTGTCATTATTTCCTACAGTGTATTCTGATGTTTGCATTCCAATGAAGGAGTAAACTAAAACATCACCTTGTGAAGCGGTGATGGAATAATTTCCGTCAAAATCTGTTTGGGTACCTGTGTTGGTGCCCTTAATCAAAACGGTTACGCCCGGAAGGGGTAACCCATCTTCATCGACTACCGTACCGGTAATCGTTCGTTCTTGTGCAAAAGTAATTTGCACAACTAACACTAATAATAGTGTTAGAATACTACTAAACTTTGTTTTCATTGTAAAATTTGTTTGAATTAGCCAATGCCAAATGTGCTAATAAATGGTTAATAAAACAAACTTTTACTTTTAAATATCCGCAGTAATTTTAAGGAAATGTTAATATTTATGCATAGAAAGTTTGGTTTCAGGGGTTCAGCTTTGCGGGTTAAAATGTTAAAAGGGTGTTTAGTTGAAATATTTATTTTTGAATATGTTGAAGAGGAAATAACAAAATTTTAGTTAAAAAATTAGTCTTCTTGAAAAAAATAGAAAATCATGAAAAATAAAAAAGTCCCCGGGTTTTGAAGCCGGGGACTTTTGAGAAATAAAAATGATTAAAAATTAATTTTGATCAGATGTAGATAGATTTGGGTTAGCATTAATTTCTGCCAGTGGAATTTTAAAGATCCAGTCGTCGTTTAAAGAAGGTTTCTCTACCTGGTAAGCATTCTGGTAAAGAACTTCAGAAGCCCCGGAACCTCCGTCTGCGGCGTGGTTAATACCTTCATCCCATCTAATATGATTAGTATATCCAAAACCTTCACCCCACATTTCCAGGCGCCACTGAAATTTTAGATGTTCAAAGAAATCCTCTTCAGTAGTGAAGTCATCGGCATTCCAGGCACTGTCCCTTGCCTCGGCCAATGGTCGTAATGCTTCCTTGGCTCCATCCAGGTCATCCATCATTAATTTAGCTTCTGCTTCAATTAGGTACATTTCTGAAGAACGCATGTAAATAATATCATCTGGATCTATGGTGCCGGGATTAGCTTGTTTTAGTTTAAAGTGCATGTATGGGTGGGTATTATGTCCTGAAACCAGTCCGTACTCACTTTTAATTTCAGCTATGGCAGCATCAAACTCATCTTCGGTCGTGTAAAGCGGATTGGTGTTATTTGCCCAACCGCCATTACCGTTGGCTGCAGAAGTATTTGAGTTAGGGGCATCTGGTAAAAACACATCGCCTCTGTAGTCTGTGTCCGGAATAGCATCAACCAATCTTCGATCTGCAATTTTAGGATTGTTTCTAATTTGGCTACCGTTAAAGGTGTTGCTCGCTAAATAGAAATAAGATCTAAAGAAGGTGGTTTCGGCCTGAATAACATGACTTCCCCAAATAACTTCAGAAAGATCGTTGGTGTAAAAACCAGCTTTCCAATCGCTTTCGCTTAATAATGGGTAACCTTCTCTGGCTTTTACAGCGGCATCGGCGGCAGTTTGCCAATCGCCTTTAGATAATGCCCATCGCGCTTTAAGGCCGTAGGCCACATTGATGTTTAATTGAGATTTGGCCTCCGCACCGCCCGAAGGTCTCGGTGCACCATTTTCAAAAGCGGTAATTGCGTCATTAAGATCTAAACCAATTTGAGTGTAAATTTCCTCAACAGTGGATCTTGGTTGGCTTGTAAAAGGTGATTCTGAAGAAAACAATAATGGTACACCTGGGTCTGTGGCAGGGTCACCAATTAAGTATCCTCTTCCAAAATGCTGCACCAATGATAAATAAGCGTAGGCTCTATAGGTATAAGCTTGCCCAAGAATGGAATTTAATTCAGGAGTTTCTGTTAATTCGCCACTGGTAATTCCATTGATCAATAAATTTGCATGTAAAATTATGTTGTAACGGTGGTACCACAGTAATTCCACCGTGAGTGAGGTGGGTTGTGTGTGTTCGTTCCATTGCATAGCGGATCGCCATGACAGGTTGTTGGCATTTGCCGAATGGATTAAACCGCCGGTTATATTATCCCCTAACGGAATCCAATAATGGTTGTTTGCCCTGGCGCTATTACCTCCGGGGAAAACGGTCTGTGATTGAGAGTATAGGCCGCGGTGTACTCCATTTAAGACTAATTGCATGTTCTCCTGGCTCGCCAGGGCATCTGATGCCGAAATGGCGTCAGTTGGTGTTCTGTCGAGGAATTCCTCTTCGCAAGATGTTATTGATATTGCAAGGAACATCAATAAGATATATTTTATTTTACTATACATACTCGTATTTTTTAATTATTAAAAGGATAGATTTAAACCTAGGGATACAATTCTTGGTGGGGAAAAGTCATCTCCGGGAGGAGTACCGGCTAAATTATATTGAGGATCTAATCCTGCTCTTTCGCTGCTTAAAAATAGGTTCTCACCAGTAATGGATACCCTTAAATTATCCAGTCCTAAGGCATCGGTAGCGTTTGCATTAAAACTGTATCCAAGATTAACGTTTTTTAGAGCCCAAAACGAAGCGTCGGTTAAGAACCTATCTGATTGCGTTCTCACTAAATCAGGATTCCCGTTTTCTAATCTGGGGACATCTGTGATGTCGCCCGGTTGTTTCCAGGCATTTAAAATATCCGGATGCAGGGATCTCCCATAACTGCCGCTATGCATTAAACTTGAATATGCGTTATCTAGTACGCTTCCGCCAATGCCGTAGGTAATTAGAAAGTCAAGGTTGAAACCTTTGTAGCTAAAGCTATTAGCTATAGAGCCAAGCAGGTCTGGAATAGATGAATCTCCGGTGTAGGCTTGCTGGGTATCCTGCCAGTTGCTTGTAGTTTCAATGTTTCCTTGTGCGTCCAGTACAGGAACGCTTTCGCCGTCTGCATTATCTTCGTATAAATAGAATAATTGATCTCCTGTTTCAGGATCTACCCCGGCTGTTCTTAATAGGAAAAAGTCAAACCTTGAGCGTCCTTCGGCCCATCTTTTACTGCCATTTACAAATGGATCTGGTAAAGAGGTGATTTCATTTTTAAAAGTTGAGGCTTGTAGGGTAAGGTCCCAATCAAAACCATTTCTGTTTAATAAATTTCCTGTTAAAGCTAGTTCCCAGCCTGAATTATACATGTCACCCAGGTTTACTGGAACCTGGTTAAGGCCGTTACTAAGGGCAATCGGTAAATTGTAAAGTAAATCGGTTGAATTTTTTCTGTAGTATTCTACAGATCCTTCCAGGAAGTTATTGAATAATGCAAACTCTAATGCTACATCATAGGTTTCAATGGTTTCCCATAATAAGTCGGTGTTTCCTATGTCTGTAAAAAGAATTGCAGGGTCTGCTGCGTTTGAGGTAATTGTAAACCTTGCTTGTGATAAATAACTGTCTAGTAAATCATCGTTTCCTACTTCTCCGTAAGAGCCGCGAACTTTTAATTTGTCTATAAAAGGTACATTGCTCATAAAATTTTCCTGGTCAATACGCCATGAGGCGCCAACTGAGTAGAATGTTCCCCAACGGTTGTCGGATTGAAACACCGATGATCCGTCACGTCTTATAGAGCCACTCAAATAATACTTATCATTGAAATTGTAATTAGTTCTTAAGAAGTAACCTTCAATAGCTTTATCAAAAGTGGCTCCATCAAGGTCTACAATATTAGAAAAATTTGCAAATTCATAAATACCATTGGCAGCCTGTATGGTTTTAAGTCCATCAATATTGGACCAGCTTCTTTCAAAGCTTTCATGACCTGCGGTGATGTCCAGGTTATGATTGCCAAAACTATTGTTGTAAGTTAAGATTTGATTGAAGTTTTCAACATCGCGCCTTACCCTTTCTTCGCTTAATCTTCCATCTGGTTGAGCATCACCAATAATCGCATTTTCGTATTCTCGTTCCCATAATTCATTAATGTCACGGCCGTAGTTTAATCTTATATTAAGGCCGTCCAAAATTTCGTATTCTCCAAATAACCTAATTCCGTAGGTGTTGTCTTTATCTCTTTCGTTGTTTAAAACCAATTCCTGGATAGCATGTCTTCCCTGGTTGATAGGTCTAGAACCGATATTAAACTCAGAATACCCTTCTCCATTATCGAAAACAGGCTGTCCAAAATCATTGGTAACAATGTTTCCTTCTAAATCGTTAACATAAACCGGATATATAGATCCAACGCCAAGAGCGAAACCAAATGGATTAACAATACTTCCTGTTCCGGCAGAACTAGGGCCCCTTGCTTCTGAAATGGCTATATTGGCATTACCACCAACTTTAAACTTATCGCTAACATCAAACTCTGCATTAAGTCGTGCTGTTAACCTGTCAAATCCAGAGGTGATAACGTAGCTTTCTTCATCTAAGTAAGAAGCAGAGAAATATACAGTATGGTCGTCGCCACCTGCCGATACATTTAGGTTGTAATTTGTTCTTATTCCGGTTTGTTGTAATTCCTCAAACCAATCCAGGCTTTTGTAAATAACCTCTGCATTGGGATTTAATTGTCCATTTGTTCCTACTATTTCATCGTTTGGAACATTAAACGGGTTGTAGCCTAATTGATTATAAATGTTAGCACTCGCAAATGCAGGATCTCCATCTCCAGCACTTGAGTTTTTAAGTGCTTCCCACATAACTTCATAATATTCACCCGGCGATATTTGGTCGTATAATTCAATACCGTTGGTGACCATACCGGTTTGAGCGGAAACATTTATTTTGGTTGCTCCGGCTGTTCCTTTTTTGGTGGTGATTATTACAACACCATTAGCAGCTCTTGAGCCATACAGGGATGTAGAAGCTGCATCTTTAAGAACTGTGAACGATTGTATATCTTCCTGGTTAATCGCATTAAGATTACCTTCAAATTGAACCCCGTCTACAATGTACAGTGGGTCTGTATCTCCGTTTAAAGTTCCAACCCCTCTAATCACTATTCCGGGAGATTCTCCAGGGCCAGATGGAGATGTAAATTGTACTCCGGTAGCTTTACCTTCTATTGCCGCAATAGGAGAGGTTACGTTTCGTTGCTCCAATTCGGCTGATCCAATTACATTTGCTGAACCGGTAAAAGCGGCTTCACTTGAAGTACCGTACGCGACAACTACCACTTCATCTAAGGAGGCTGAATCGCTTCCCAGTGTTACGTCAATGATATTTGGGGAGCCAACCGTAATTTCTTTAGACTCCAATCCTAGAAAAGAAAAAACTAGTATATCTCCTTGTTCTGCTTGAATGGAGTACTTTCCGTCAAAGTCGGTTTGAGTGCCGGTTGATGTCCCCTTCTTTAATACATTTACCCCGGGTAGAGGAAGATTGTCTTCATCTGTTACTGTCCCGGTGATAGTCTTCTGTTGTGCATAACTCATTTGCACAATTAACGCCAGAAGTAATGTCAAAATACTACGTGGTTTTAGTAATTTTACTTTCATTATAACATTTGTTTGAATTATCTTAAGCTAATATCATAAAAAATAATTAATAATGTATGTATTTAGGTTTATTTTTTGTTTGGTTTGTTTTGCTTTGTGTTTGGTGAAGGGTTCTTTTATTTTCTTGGATTTTTTTTGAAATAAATTGCTGATTGTTTGATAAGTATATTTTTATTTCTACATTTGCAAACCCGAAAAAATAGGGGATTAATTTTAAATAATAATTAGGTAAAAGAAATTATGCCAACAATTTCACAATTAGTACGAAAAGGAAGAGCCCAGATGACCAAGAAGAGTAAATCGGCTGCTTTAGATTCGTGCCCTCAAAGAAGAGGAGTGTGTACGCGTGTATACACTACTACACCTAAAAAACCAAACTCGGCTATGCGTAAAGTAGCAAGGGTTAGGTTGACTAACGGAAAGGAAGTGAATGCTTACATTCCGGGTGAGGGTCATAATCTACAAGAGCACTCGATAGTATTGGTTAGAGGTGGAAGGGTAAAAGATTTGCCGGGTGTAAGATACCACATTGTTCGCGGTGCATTAGATACTGCGGGTGTTGAAGGTAGAACTCAGCGTAGGTCTAAATATGGAGCCAAACGCCCTAAAAAGTAATTAAAAACTTTTAATGTAAAGAAATGAGAAAAAGACAGGCGAAAAAAAGACCGCTTTTACCAGATCCAAAATTTAATGATCAGCTTGTAACACGTTTTGTGAACATGATGATGTGGGATGGTAAAAAATCGGTTGCCTTTAAAATTTTCTATGATGCAGTGGCTATTATAGAAGAGAAGAAACAAGACGAAGAAAAAACCGGTTTGGAGATTTGGAAAGATGCATTATCTAATGTTATGCCTCACGTAGAAGTTAGGAGTAGGCGAGTTGGAGGTGCTACGTTTCAGATACCAATGCAAATAAGACCGGATAGAAAAGTGTCTACTGCTATGAAGTGGTTGATTTCTTTTGCGCGTAAGAGAAATGAGAAGTCTATGGCGCAAAAATTAGCTGCTGAGATTCTTGCTGCTGCTAAAGAAGAAGGTGCTGCGGTTAAGAAAAGAGTAGATACTCATAAAATGGCTGAGGCTAATAAAGCATTCTCTCACTTTAGATTCTAAAATAATGGCACAAAGAGATTTAAAATTTACCAGAAATATAGGAATTGCAGCTCATATTGATGCAGGTAAAACTACAACAACAGAGCGTATATTGTTCTACACTGGAGTGAATCACAAAATTGGTGAGACTCACGAGGGTGCAGCAACTATGGACTGGATGGAGCAAGAGCAGGAGAGAGGTATTACTATTACATCTGCTGCTACACATTGTACGTGGAATTATAGAGATCAGGAGTATGTGGTGAACATTATTGATACTCCCGGTCACGTTGACTTTACTGTTGAGGTAGAGCGTTCTTTACGTGTTTTAGACGGTGTTGTGGCTTTGTTTAGCGCTGTTGATGGTGTTGAGCCTCAATCTGAAACTGTTTGGAGACAGGCAGATAAATATAAAGTACCGCGTTTAGGGTTTGTGAATAAAATGGACCGTCAGGGAGCTGACTTCTTTAATGTGTGTAAGCAGGTTAGGGAAATGTTGGGTGGAAATCCTGTGCCATTGCAAGTGCCTATTGGTGATGAAATTGACTTTAAAGGGGTTGTAGATCTTATATCTAAGAAAGCAATAGTTTGGGATGATGATAACTTCGGAATGACTTATACCGAGGTGGATATTCCTACCGAACTTCAGGAAGATGTGAATAAATACCGTGCAGAGCTTGTGGAAGCTGTTGCAGAGTATGATGAGAGCTTAATGGAGAAGTTCTTTGAGGATGAAGATTCTATCACTGAAGATGAGATTATAGCTGCTTTAAGGGCTGCAACTATAGATATGTCTATCATACCTATGATGTGTGGTTCTGCTTTTAAAAATAAAGGAGTTCAGGCGATGCTTGATGCTGTGATGAGGTATATGCCTTCTCCGGTAGATGTAGAAGCTATCGTTGGGACTAATCCAGAAACAGGAGAAGAAGAGTCGCGTAAGCCTCATGTAGATTCTCCTTTCTCTGCATTGGCATTTAAAATTGCTACCGATCCTTTTGTTGGTCGTTTGGCATTTTTCCGTGCTTATTCAGGTGGGTTGGATGCAGGTTCTTACGTGTTGAATAACCGTTCTGGAAAGAAAGAGCGTATTTCTCGTATTTACCAAATGCACTCGAACAAGCAAGAGCCTATTAATAGGATTGAAGCTGGTGACATTGGTGCTGCAGTAGGTTTTAAGGATATTAAAACCGGAGATACACTTACCGATGAGAAGCATCCAATTATTTTGGAGTCTATGACTTTTCCTGAGCCTGTAATTGGTATCGCTGTAGAGCCTAAGACGAAAGCTGATGTTGATAAGATGGGTATGGCTTTAGCTAAACTGGCTGAAGAAGATCCTACTTTCCAGGTTAAGACTGATGAAATTTCAGGTCAAACCATCATCTCAGGTATGGGTGAATTACATATTGAAATTCTTGTAGATCGTTTAAAGAGAGAATTTAAAGTAGAGGTTAATGAAGGTCAACCTCAGGTAGAGTACAAAGAAACAGTAACTAAGCACGCGGATCATAGAGAAGTTTATAAAAAGCAATCTGGTGGTCGTGGTAAATTTGCTGATATCGTATTTGAAATGGGGCCTGTTGATGAGGATTTTGAAGGAAAAGGGCTTCAGTTTGTTGACGAAATTAAAGGTGGACGTATTCCTAAGGAGTTTATTCCTTCCGTAGAAAAAGGATTTACTGAAGCTATGAAGAATGGACCTTTGGCTGGATTCCAAATGGATACCCTTAAAGTTGTTTTGAAAGATGGGTCATTCCACCCTGTGGATTCTGATCAACTTTCTTTCGAATTGGCTGCTAAAATGGGTTACAAAGCCGCGGCTAAAAAAGCCGGTGCTGTAATTCTTGAGCCAATTATGAAAAACGAAGTGGTTACTCCAGAAGAAAATATGGGGGATATTGTTGGTGACCTTAATAGAAGAAGAGGTCAGGTAAACAGTATGTCAGATAGATCTGGTGCTAAAATCATTAAAGCGGAAGTGCCTTTAGCTGAAATGTTTGGGTATGTTACTACATTAAGAACATTGTCTTCTGGTAGAGCAACTTCTACGATGGAATTTTCTCACTATGCTGAAACTCCTTCTAATATTTCTGAAGAAGTGATTAAGGCAGCAAAGGGTACAAACGAATAATATTAGGAAAATGAGTCAGAAAATCAGAATAAAACTAAAATCCTACGATCACAATCTGGTAGATAAATCTGCAGAGAAAATCGTAAAAACTGTAAAAACTACAGGTGCCGTTGTAACAGGACCAATTCCTTTGCCAACCCACAAAAAACTTTTTACTGTTTTACGTTCTCCTCACGTAAACAAAAAAGCCAGAGAGCAATTTCAATTGAGTTCTTATAAAAGGCTTCTTGATATCTACAGTTCTTCTTCAAAAACCATTGATGCGTTGATGAAGCTTGAATTACCAAGTGGGGTTGAAGTAGAAATTAAAGTGTGATAATTCTTGACTTTTGTGAATTTAAGTAAAGCAAAAGTTTAGAAGTATCCATCCCGAACTTGTTTCGGGATCTCCTGATGTATATCGGGAATTACATGTCCTAAGCAGTTGGCGAGGGAAAAACGGAAGAAAGATACATTCAGGGCGAAAGTATTTTTCTGCCCTGAATTTTTTTAAATAAATAAGTAATAATCAATAATTAATTATGTCTGGGTTAATAGGAAAAAAAATAGGCATGACCAGTATTTTTGACGAGAATGGGAAGAATATCCCTTGTACCGTTATCGAAGCAGGTCCATGCGTAGTTACCCAAGTCAGAACCAAAGAGGTTGACGGGTATGAGGCACTTCAAATTGGTTTCGATGACAAAAAGACTGTAAATAAAGCAGCTGAAGGGCATGCTAAAAAAGCAGGAAGCGTTGCAAAGCGTAAAGTCGTTGAATTCAAAGGATTTGAAGCAGATTATAAATTAGGTGACGCTATCACTGTAGAGTACTTTAGTGAGGGAGAGTTTGTAGATATTGCAGGTACTTCTAAGGGTAAAGGCTTTCAGGGTGTTGTAAAGAGGCACAACTTTGGTGGTGTTGGTCAGCAAACGCACGGGCAGCATAACCGATTAAGAGCTCCTGGTTCTATTGGTGCAGCATCTTACCCTGCACGGGTTTTCAAAGGAATGAAAATGGCCGGTAGAATGGGTGGAGAAAGAGTAAAAGTAGAAAACCTGAGAGTTTTAAAAGTAGTGGCAGATAAAAATCTTTTAGTTGTAAAAGGATGTGTGCCAGGACATAAAAACTCATACGTAATCATTAGTAAGTAATGGAAGTAGCAGTTTTAGATATAAAAGGAAAAGAAACAGGTAGAAAAGCAACGCTTTCTGATGCTGTTTTCGCTATAGAGCCGAATGATCACGCTGTGTATCTTGATGTTAAGCAATATTTAGCTAACCAACGCCAGGGAACTCATAAAGCTAAAGAGCGCGCTGAAATCGCGGGTAGTACTCGTAAGATTAAAAAGCAAAAAGGTACGGGTACGGCTCGTGCAGGTAGCATTAAGTCTCCAATTTTTAAAGGTGGTGGACGAGTTTTTGGACCTAGACCAAGAAATTACGGTTTTAAATTAAATAAAAATTTAAAGCGTCTTGCTAGAAAATCGGCCTTATCAATTAAGGCAAAAGGAAACTCAATCTATGTAGTTGAAGATTTTTCTTTTGATGCGCCAAAGACAAAAAGTATGATTAATGTTTTGGAATCCCTTGGTATTCAGGACAAAAAATCACTTATAGTGTTGGGTGACTCAAATAAAAATGTATATTTGTCGTCACGTAATTTAAAAGGACTTGAGGTCGTAAGATCCTCAGAATTAAGTACTTACGGAATTCTAAATGCAAAGAGTATCGTGTTACTTGAAGGTTCTTTAGAAGGAATTGAGTCGAATTTAAGTAAATAAGCCTTATGAGTATCTTGATAAAACCAATTATTACAGAAAAAGCCACTGGTGATAGCGAGTTGAATAACTGCTTTTCTTTTGTGGTAGATAATAAGGCGAATAAAATTGAAATTAAAAATGCAGTTGAGGCTGCTTATGGAGTTTCAGTTGAAAAAGTTCGTACTATAAATGTCCGTCCAGATCGTAAAACCAGATATACAAAATCTGGTATGATTACTGGTAAAACCAAAGCTTATAAGAAAGCATTGGTACAGGTGACGGAAGGTGAAACTATTGATTTGTATAGTAATCTTTAAGATTAAAAAATGTCAGTTAGAAAATTAAAACCAATTACCCCCGGGCAGCGTTTTAGAGTAGTGAATGGTTATGACGCCATAACTACTGATAAGCCGGAAAAAAGCCTTTTGGCTCCGATAAAAAAGTCTGGAGGGAGAAACAGTCAGGGAAAAATGACCATGCGCTATAAAGGTGGTGGTCATAAAAGACGTTACAGAATTATAGACTTTAAGCGTGACAAGCATGGGATTCCTGCTACTGTTGCGAGTATAGAATATGATCCTAACAGAACTGCTTTTATCGCATTGTTAAACTACCAGGATGGTGAAAAGCGATATGTTGTTGCTCAAAATGGGCTGCAGGTAGGTCAAAATATTGTGTCAAGCGAAGATGCTGCTGCTCCTGAAATAGGAAATGCGATGCCATTGTCTAAAATACCGCTTGGTACTGTAATTTCTTGTATAGAGTTAAGAGCTGGGCAGGGTGCTGTAATGGCTAGAAGTGCTGGTGCTTTTGCGCAACTATTGGCAAGGGAAGGTAAGTATGCAACTGTAAAGTTGCCTTCTGGGGAAATTAGAAGGATTTTGTCTACATGTATGGCAACTATTGGAGCTGTATCTAATAGTGATCATCAGCTTCTTGTTTCAGGAAAAGCTGGTAGAAAACGTTGGTTGGGTATAAGGCCAAGAACAAGACCAGTTGTGATGAACCCTGTAGACCACCCAATGGGTGGTGGTGAAGGAAGAGCTTCTGGTGGTCACCCACGTTCTAGAAAAGGTTTACCTGCTAAAGGATTTAAAACCCGTTCAAGAACAAAAGCGAGTAATAAGTATATTGTAGAACGTAGAAAGAAATAATTAAGATATGGCACGTTCATTAAAAAAAGGACCTTACGTTCACTATAAGTTAGATAAGAAGGTTGCTCAGAATATAGAGTCTGGTAAGAAAGCTGTGATCAAAACCTGGTCTAGGGCTTCTATGATAACACCAGATTTTGTTGGGCAAACCATCGCTGTTCACAACGGGAAACAATTTGTACCGGTCTATGTAACAGAGAACATGGTAGGGCATAAGTTAGGAGAATTTTCACCAACTCGTTCGTTTAGAGGACACGCTGGTGCAAAAAATAAAGGTAAAAGATAATTGAAGCTATGGGAGTTCGTAAAAGAGAAAGAGCAGAGCAAATAAAAGAGGCCAAAAAACAAGTGGCTTTTGCAAAGTTGAATAACTGCCCTACTTCACCTAGAAAAATGCGTCTTGTGGCGGAT
This sequence comes from Salegentibacter maritimus, assembly GCF_016236975.1. Lineage (NCBI taxonomy): Bacteria > Pseudomonadati > Bacteroidota > Flavobacteriia > Flavobacteriales > Flavobacteriaceae > Salegentibacter > Salegentibacter maritimus. The sequence goes on along the minus strand of NZ_JAEHNY010000001.1, from coordinate 329,116 downwards.
TTGGTAAGAGGTGAGAAAGTAGAAAAGGCGCTTCAAATATTGAAATTCAGTTCAAAAGAGGCTTCTGGTCGTTTGGAGAAATTGTTGCTATCGGCAATAGCTAATTGGCAAGCGAAAAACGAAGATGCAAGCATTGAAGATGCTGAATTGTTTGTAAAAGAAATCCGTGTAGATGGAGGAGCAATGCTTAAAAGGCTGCGTCCTGCACCGCAGGGTCGCGCACATAGAATTAGAAAAAGATCCAATCACGTTACTTTGGTGCTTGGAGAAAACAATAATACACAAAGCTAAGTAGAGTATGGGACAAAAAACAAATCCAATCGGAAATCGCCTTGGTATCGTAAGAGGATGGGAGTCCAACTGGTACGGAGGAAATGACTACGGCGACAAATTAGCCGAAGACGATAAGATTAGAAAGTATATCCATGCTCGTCTTTCAAAAGCGAGTGTATCTAGGGTGATTATTGAGCGTACGCTTAAGCTTGTAACCGTTACTATCACCACTGCCAGACCAGGTATTATTATTGGAAAAGGCGGTCAGGAGGTAGACAAGCTTAAAGAGGAGCTTAAGAAGATTACCGACAAAGAGGTTCAAATTAACATCTTTGAGATTAAGAGGCCAGAACTTGATGCACATTTAGTGGCTGCAAGTGTTGCTAGACAAATTGAGAATCGTATCTCTTATCGTCGCGCAATTAAAATGGCTATCGCGGCTGCTATGAGGATGAATGCTGAAGGAATTAAAATACAGATTTCCGGACGTTTAAATGGTGCTGAAATGGCACGTTCAGAGGCATACAAAGATGGTAGAATACCTTTGTCTACTTTTAGGGCTGATATTGATTATGCTTTAGTTGAAGCTCATACTACCTATGGTAGATTGGGTGTTAAAGTATGGATCATGAAAGGCGAAGTGTACGGTAAAAGAGAACTTTCTCCGCTTGTTGGTATGTCTAAGAAACAAGGAGGAAAAGCTGGAGCCGGACGAGGTGGTAACAAATCACGTCGTAGAAAGTAATTTTTTAAAGTAAAGAAAAATGTTACAACCTAAAAGAACAAAATACCGTAAACAGCAGAAAGGCCGTATGAAAGGTAATGCCGGAAGAGGGCATAGACTCTCTAACGGAACTTTTGGAATTAAATCTATGGATTCTAGTTTCATTACTGCCCGTCAAATAGAAGCTGCACGTATTGCTGCTACCCGTTACATGAAAAGGGAAGGGTCTATCTGGATTAAAATTTTCCCGGATAAGCCTATTACTAAAAAGCCTCTTGAGGTTCGTATGGGTAAAGGTAAAGGTGCTGTTGAATATTGGGCTGCTGTTGTAAAGCCAGGAAGAATTATGTTTGAAATTGGTGGAGTACCAATGGATGTTGCGAAAGAAGCTTTAAGGCTTGCAGCACAGAAACTTCCGGTAAGAACCAAATTTATTGTAGCTAGAGATTATCAAGCTTAATATTATAAAGTTATGAAACAATCAGAAGTAAAAGAACTGTCTGTGGCAGAATTACAAGAAGAGCTTGGGAAATCTAGAAAAGCATATTCAGATTTGAAAATGGCTCATGCAGTTTCGCCATTAGAGAACCCAATACAGCTTAGAGCTGTAAGAAGAACTATAGCGAGACTTGCTACAGAGTTAACTAAAAGAGAACAACAATAAGTGTTATTCTGCTGAAAGATGGAAAAAAGAAATTTAAGAAAAGAGCGTATAGGTGTTGTTACCAGTAATAAAATGCAGAAATCAATCGTGGTTTCTGAAATTAAGAAAGTAAAGCACCCTATGTATGGAAAGTTCGTTTTGAAAACGAAAAAATATGTAGCGCACGACGAAACAAATGACTGCAACGAAGGAGATACAGTAAGGATCATGGAGACAAGGCCTTTAAGTAAATCTAAATGTTGGAGATTAGTAGAAATAATTGAAAGAGCTAAGTAATGGTACAACAAGAGTCTAGACTAAGAGTAGCAGACAATACCGGGGCAAAAGAAGTTTTGACCATTCGTGTATTGGGCGGTACAAAGAAAAGATACGCTTCTGTTGGGGACAAAATCGTTGTCAGCGTAAAAGAAGCTACACCTAACGGGAATATCAAAAAAGGTGCAGTTTCAACAGCAGTAGTTGTTCGTACCAAGAAGGAAGTACGTAGGCAGGACGGATCATATATTCGTTTTGATGATAATGCCTGTGTACTGTTAAACCCTACCGGTGAAATGCGAGGAACCCGTGTTTTTGGCCCGGTAGCGAGAGAACTTCGTGATAAGCAATTCATGAAAATTGTATCATTGGCACCAGAAGTGCTTTAATACATTAATAAGATGAGAAAGCTTAAGATAAAAACTGGAGATACTGTAAGAGTTGTTGCCGGAGACCATAAAGGTCAGGAAGGTAAGGTTCAAAAAGTTCTCATAGAAAAGAATAAAGCCATCGTTGAAGGTGTAAATACTATTTCAAAACACGAGAAACCAAGTGCGGCTAACCCACAAGGTGGTATCGTAAAGAAAGAGGCACCTATTCATATTTCCAATCTTTCTTTGCTAGACAAAGATGGTAATACTACCCGCGTTGGATATAGAGAAGAGGATGGTAAGAAAGTAAGATTTTCCAAAAAATCTAATGAAGTAATTTAGTTATGGCATACGTACCAAGACTTAAAAAAGAATATGCAGAGCGAGTAAAGCCTGCATTAAAAGAAGAATTTAGCTACGCTAACGTAATGGAGATTCCAGGACTAAAAAAAATAGTTTTGAGCCGAGGCGTTGGTGCAGCTGTAGCAGACAAAAAGCTTATTGATCATGCTGTAGACGAATTGACTACAATTACAGGTCAAAAAGCGGTGCAAACCATTTCTAAAAAGGATGTTGCTTCATTTAAACTTCGTAAAGGAATGCCAATTGGGGCAAAAGTAACTTTACGAGGGTATAGAATGTACGAATTCCTGGATCGTTTAATTACATCTGCACTTCCACGTGTACGTGATTTTAACGGGATTAAAGCTAATGGTTTTGATGGTAGAGGGAATTACAACCTTGGTATTACTGAACAAATCATCTTTCCGGAGATTGATATTGATAAAGTAAACCGAATTAGCGGTATGGATATTACCTTTGTGACCAGTGCTAAAACTGATAAGGAAGCTAAATCATTGTTAACCGAACTGGGATTACCTTTTAAAAAGAATTAATTATGGCTAAAGAATCAATGAAAGCCCGTGAGGTGAAGAGGCAAAAAATGGTAAAAAAGTATGCTGAAAAGCGTGAGGCTTTGAAAGAGGCTGGCGACTGGGAAGCATTGCAGAAATTACCAAAAAACTCTTCTCCTGTACGTTTGCATAACCGTTGTAAACTAACTGGTAGGCCAAAGGGATATATGAGACAGTTTGGTCTTTCTCGTGTAATGTTTAGAGAAATGGCTAATAAAGGTTTAATTCCTGGAGTTAGAAAAGCTAGTTGGTAAATTATAAATTGGGTGCAGGTTCTTCCGGTGTACGGTAAGAAAACCGCATCCGCAAACTATTATAAATGAATACAGATCCTATTGCAGATTATTTGACGAGAATTAGGAACGCTGTGGCTGCAAACCACAGAGTGGTAGAAATACCAGCTTCTAATCTTAAAAAAGAAATAACAAAAATATTATTCGATCAGGGATATATTCTAAGTTACAAGTTTGATGATGCTACTTCTCAAGGGACAATAAAAATTGCCCTTAAGTATGACAAAATCACAAAAGAGCCTGTAATTAAAGATATTCAGAGAATAAGTAAACCCGGTTTGCGTAAGTATGCCGGCGCTAATGAATTGCCACGTATCCTTAATGGTCTTGGTATAGCTATAGTATCTACTTCTCATGGTGTAATGACCGGGAAGCAGGCTAAAGCAGAGAAAGTTGGTGGTGAAGTATTGTGTTACGTTTACTAATACTTAAAAGACTAAAGAAATGTCAAGAATAGGTAAAAGTCCAATTACAATTCCTGAAGGTGTGAATGTAGACCTAAATGGGGATATTGTAACGGTAAAAGGAAAATTAGGAGAACTTAAGCAGGAAGTTAGCGACATTGATGTGAAAATTGAAGATGGCGTAATTACTTTTGAGCGTTCTTCTGAGAAAAGTGATCAGAAAGCAAAACACGGTCTATATCGTGCGTTGATAAACAATATGATAGAAGGGGTTTCTAACGGATACACTAAATCATTGGAACTGGTAGGAGTTGGTTATAGAGCAACTAACCAGGGACAAAAATTAGATTTGGCAGTTGGTTTTTCCCATAATATTGTGATAGATTTGGCACCAGAGGTAAAAGTAGAAACAATTTCAGAAAAGGGTAAAAACCCTATAGTGAAGTTAACTTCTCACGATAAACAACTGGTAGGTCAGGTAGCTGCTAAAATACGTTCCTTCAGAGCTCCAGAGCCTTATAAAGGAAAAGGTATTAAGTATGTTGGAGAACAATTACGTAGAAAAGCAGGTAAATCAGCTTAATAAAGTTTAGATATGGCAGTTTCAAAACAAGATAGACGAAATAAAATTAGAAAGCGTGTTCGTAAGGCAATTACGGGTACCGCTAGCCGTCCAAGATTATCTGTATTTAGAAGTAATAAAGAAATTTATGCTCAAATTATAGATGATGTAGAAGGAAAAACCCTGGCAGCAGCTTCCTCAAGAGATAAAGGCGTGTCAGTTGAAGGTAATAAATCCGAGCAAGCTAAACTTGTAGGTAAAGCCCTTGCTGAAAAAGCTTTGAAAGCCGGTGTGGAAACAATTTCTTTTGACAGAGGTGGTTACCTGTATCACGGAAGAGTTAAATCATTAGCAGAAGGTGCTCGCGAAGGAGGACTTAAATTCTAGAAAGTTATGTATCAAAATTATAAAAACGTAGAACATGTAAAACCAGGTGGCCTTGAATTAAAAGACCGTTTGGTGGGAGTGCAACGTGTTACTAAGGTAACCAAAGGTGGTAGAGCTTTTGGATTTTCTGCTATAGTTGTAGTAGGAGATGAAAATGGCGTAGTTGGTCATGGTTTAGGAAGATCTAAGGAAGTAGCTGATGCTATTGCCAAAGGTGTTGAGGATGCTAAGAAGAATTTAGTGCGTATTCCTTTAAACAAGACTACTATACCACACGAGCAAAACGGTAAGTATAGTGGTGCGCGTGTTATTCTTTTGCCAGCTGCAGAAGGTACTGGAGTTATAGCCGGTGGTCCTATTCGTGCGGTATTAGAATCTGTAGGTGTTCAGGATGTACTTTCTAAAAGTCAGGGATCATCTAACCCGCATAACATGGTAAAAGCAACTTTTGATGCCTTACTGCAATTGCGTAGTGCAGAGACTATCGCTAAGCAACGTGGTATTTCATTAGAAAAGGTTTTTAAAGGATAAATCAAGGAGAAAGATGGGAAAGATAAAAGTAACGAAAGTAAAAAGTGCTATTAATCGTACTAAAAACCAGAAACTGGTGTTAGAAGCCCTTGGTCTTAAGAAAATGGGTCAAACGGTAGAGCATAACGATACGCCAAACATCCTTGGTATGGTAAATAAAGTTAAACATTTAGTTTCTGTAGAGGAAACAAAATAATAAATTCACATGGAATTAAATAACTTAAAGCCTGCAAAAGGTTCAGTTAAGAGTAACAACAAGCGTGTTGGCCGTGGAGAAGGATCTGGTAAAGGTGGTACTGCCACCCGTGGTCACAAAGGGGCTAAATCTCGTTCTGGTTACTCCAAAAAGATTGGTTTTGAAGGAGGGCAAATGCCACTTCAACGTCGTGTTCCAAAATTTGGTTTCACTAACAGAAATCGTGTGGCTTATCAGGGTGTAAACCTGGATACTTTACAACGTTTGGTTGATGAAGGTAAAATTAAAGATACTGTAGATGTTGATATCTTGATCGCTAACGGTCTTGTAGGTAAAAACGAACCAGTTAAGATATTAGGTAGAGGTGAATTAAAGGCAAAGTTGAAAATATCTGTTCATAAATTTACGGCCTCAGCAAAGGAAGCTATTGAAGCTGCTGGAGGTGAAGTTGTTACTTTATAATAGATAGCCAAATGAAATTCATCAATACTATTAAAAATATTTGGAAGATCGAGGAGCTAAAAAATCGAATTTTAGTTACCCTCGGTCTATTGTTGGTTTACCGTTTTGGGGCACAAGTTGTGCTTCCCGGAATCGATGCTTCGCAATTATCCAATCTCGCAACACAAACAGATGGTGGTCTTTTAGGGCTCTTAAATGCATTTACAGGGGGAGCATTTTCTAATGCTTCTGTATTTGCCTTAGGAATTATGCCTTATATCTCGGCTTCTATTGTAGTGCAGCTTATGGGTATTGCGATACCATATTTGCAAAAATTGCAAAAGGAAGGTGAAAGCGGTAGACGTAAGATCAATCAAATCACCCGTTGGTTAACTATTGCAATTACTTTAGTGCAGGGGCCAGGTTATATTTATAACCTTTTTGCTACTCTCCCACAGCAAGCCTTCTTGTTGGGTGATACTGTTACTTTTGTAGCTTCTGCCGTAGTTATTCTTACTACAGGGACTATTTTTGCAATGTGGTTGGGTGAAAAGATAACCGATAAAGGTATTGGTAATGGTATTTCGCTATTGATTATGGTTGGTATTATTGCGACCTTGCCGCAAGCGTTTATCCAGGAATTCGCTTCAAGGGTATTCGAATCTAATGGTGGTCTTATTATGATTCTTATTGAATTGGTAATTTGGTTTGCTATTATTTTAGCTTCGGTAATGTTGGTAATGGCCGTGCGCCAAATTCCAGTGCAGTATGCCAGAAGAACCGCCTCTGGAGGTTATGAGAAAAATGTATTCGGATCTAGGCAGTATATACCACTTAAGCTGAACGCTTCTGGGGTGATGCCAATTATATTTGCACAGGCTATTATGTTTATCCCGGCTGCCGTAGCAGGATTATCAGATTCTGATGCAGCACAAGGTGTTACCGCCGCCTTTAGCGATATATTTGGTTTTTGGTATAACGTAGTATTCGCATTGTTAATCATTGTCTTTACTTATTTTTATACCGCTATTACTGTACCTACCAATAAAATGGCTGATGATCTAAAACGTAGTGGTGGTTTTATTCCTGGAATTCGCCCGGGAACAGAAACTGCTGAGTTTTTAGATAGAATTATGTCTCAAATTACCTTGCCAGGATCTATTTTTCTTGCGCTTATTGCTGTGTTCCCAGCAATCGTGGTGCAACTCTTAGGTGTGCAACAAGGATGGGCATTGTTTTTTGGAGGAACCTCGCTTTTAATTATGGTTGGAGTTGCAATAGATACTATGCAACAAGTAAATTCTTACTTGCTGAATAGACATTACGACGGATTAATGAAAACAGGTAAAAACAGAAAAGCAGTAGCTTAATTATGGCAAAACAACCGGCAATAGAGCAAGACGGAACAATTATAGAAGCATTATCTAATGCAATGTTTCGCGTAGAATTGGAAAATGGTCACGTTGTGACAGCTCATATCTCTGGAAAAATGCGTATGCATTACATTAAATTGTTGCCTGGAGATAAGGTGAAACTGGAAATGAGCCCTTACGATTTAAGTAAGGCTCGTATAACATACAGATACTAAAAGTAATTTGAGCTATTTGTAAAATTTTCAGTACTTTTGCAACCTGAAAAATTTATGAATGCTGAAATCCTGGTTTAAAATTATGTTTTAAGACCAGTGAATTGTAAAAAACTAAAGAGATGAAAGTTAGAGCATCAGTAAAGAAAAGAAGTGCCGACTGCAAAATTGTTCGCAGAAAAGGGCGCCTTTACGTAATTAACAAAAAGAATCCTAGATTTAAACAAAGACAAGGCTAATTATGGCAAGAATTGCAGGGGTAGATATACCTAAACAAAAGCGAGGAGTTATAGCATTAACCTATATCTTCGGAATTGGCAAAAGCAGGGCACAAAAAATCCTTAGCCAGGCCAAAGTAGATGAAAGCAAAAAAGTTTCAGATTGGGACGATGATGAAATTGGTCGTATTCGTGAAGCTGTTGGAGAATTTACAATCGAAGGAGAATTACGTACAGAAGTACAGTTGAGTATTAAACGTCTAATGGATATTGGATGTTATAGGGGTATTCGTCACAGAAGTGGTTTACCGCTTAGAGGACAAAGAACCAAAAACAACTCAAGAACCAGAAAAGGTAGAAGAAAAACAGTTGCTAACAAGAAGAAAGCAACTAAATAGTAATTAATATGGCAAAGAAGACAGTTCAAAAAAAGCGTAAAGTAATCGTTGAGGCCGTTGGGCAAGCTCACGTTACGGCTTCTTTCAATAACATTATTGTTTCCCTTACTAATAAAAAGGGAGATGTTATTGCCTGGTCATCAGCAGGAAAAATGGGCTTTAGAGGTTCTAAAAAGAATACTCCATATGCAGCCCAGTTAGCTGCAGAAGACGCGTCTAAAGTAGCTCACGAAGCTGGTTTGCGCAAAGTTAAAGTTTACGTAAAGGGACCGGGTAATGGTAGAGAATCTGCTATCCGTTCGCTTCATAACAATGGAATTGAAGTAACGGAAATTGTTGATGTTACTCCATTACCACACAACGGATGTCGTCCTCCTAAAAGACGTAGAGTTTAATAATAAGTATAAACAATAGGAAAGGAGTTAAGATTATCGAAGGACAGAGACCTTAATTCATAATCCCTTTCTTCTAAAATTAAAGTTAATGGCAAGATATACTGGTCCAAAGACTAAAATAGCCCGTAAATTTGGTGAAGCTATTTTTGGAGACGATAAGTCTTTTGAAAAAAGAAATTACCCACCGGGACAACACGGTAATAACCGTCGTCGCGGAAAAAAATCTGAATATGCTATCCAGTTAATGGAAAAGCAAAAAGCAAAGTATACCTATGGTATTCTAGAGCGTCAGTTTAGGAATATGTTTAAGAGAGCTACAAGAGCTCAGGGTATTACAGGTGAGGTTTTACTTCAACTTTGTGAATCACGACTTGATAACGTTGTGTATAGAATGGGTATTGCCCCTACTAGAAGCGCAGCAAGACAATTTGTATCTCATAGACACATAACTGTAAATGGAGGTTTGGTAAATATACCATCTTACCAATTGAAGCCAGGAGATGTTGTAGGTGTTCGTGAAAAATCAAAATCATTGCAAGCCATCCAGGATTCATTGGCAAATTCTAGTGCCGTTTATGAATGGATTACCTGGAATAATGAAACTAAAGAAGGAACTTTTGTTTCGGTACCCGGACGTATTCAGATCCCGGAAAACATAAATGAACAATTCATCGTCGAATTATATTCGAAATAATAATTCACAGAAGTCGTAATATGGCAATACTAAATTTTCAGAAGCCCGATAAAGTTATAATGATTGATTCAACCGATTTCGAAGGGAAATTTGAATTTCGCCCTTTAGAGCCCGGCTATGGATTAACCGTTGGTAACGCTTTAAGAAGAGTGCTTTTATCTTCCTTAGAAGGTTATGCAATTACTTCCATTCGTATAGAAGGCGTAGATCACGAATTCTCCGCTATTCCCGGAGTTGTGGAAGACGTAACAGAAATTATCCTGAACCTTAAACAAGTGAGGTTCAAAAGGCAAATTGATGAAATAGATAACGAAGCCGTTACCATTTCTGTATCTGGAGAAGAACAAATTACTGCCGGTCATTTTCAAAAATTCATTTCAGGCTTTCAAGTCCTAAATCCAGATCAGGTGATCTGTACTGCAGATAAGAAAGTAAACCTGAATATGGAAATGACCATTGAAAAAGGTAGAGGTTATGTTCCGGCCGAAGAAAACAAAAAAGCCAACGCACCTCTTGGAACTATATTTACAGATTCTATTTATACACCAATAAAGAATGTAAAATATAGTATTGAAAACTATCGTGTAGAGCAAAAAACCGATTATGAAAAATTGGTTTTTGAAATCGTAAGCGACGGTTCTATTCATCCAAAAGATGCACTTACGGAAGCTGCAAAGACACTTATCCACCACTTTATGTTATTCTCTGATGAGCGTATTACGCTAGAGGCAGACGAGATAGCACAAACTGAAACTTATGATGAAGAATCTCTTCACATGAGACAGTTGCTAAAAACCAAGTTGGTTGATATGGATCTTTCAGTAAGAGCTTTAAATTGCTTAAAAGCGGCTGAAGTTGATACCCTGGGAGACCTTGTTTCTTACAATAAAAACGACTTGATGAAGTTTAGAAACTTCGGAAAGAAATCTTTGACAGAGCTTGAAGAATTGGTAAGTAATAAAGGACTTAACTTTGGTATGGACCTTTCAAAATACAAATTAGATAAGGACTAATATATAAGTAGTTTTCCATAAAAGTCGGCAAAAGATCGAGCTTTGGGAAAATGAATTAAGAACAAAACAATGAGACACGGAAAGAAAATAAACCATTTAGGTAGAAAGACTGCTCACAGAAAGTCTATGCTAGCCAATATGGCCTGCTCACTTATTGAGCACAAGAGAATCAATACTACCGTGGCAAAAGCAAAAGCCTTGAAAGTTTTTGTAGAGCCGTTGGTAACTAAGTCTAAAGAAGATACTACTCATAACCGTAGGTTGGTATTTAGTAAACTTCGTCAAAAGGAAGCTGTAGCCGAATTGTTTCGTGAGGTAGCTCCTAAAGTTGGTGACCGCCCGGGTGGATACACAAGGGTAATTAAATTGGGTAACCGACTTGGAGATAACGCCGATATGGCCCTTATCGAGTTAGTTGATTACAACGAAACTTATAACCTTGACAAGCCAGAGAAGAAAAAATCTACACGTAGAGCCGGTAGAAAGAAATCTTCAGAAGCTACTGCTCCAAAAGCAGAAGGAAAGACAGAAGAGAAATCTTCAGAAAATAAAGAGGATAAAAAAGAGGAATAGAAATGAATCTTTTAATAATCTAGTTTTTAAAAAGGATAAACTCTCGGGGTTTATCCTTTTTTTATATAATCTAACGAAATTATTACTTCCGCCTGGGCGGAAAATTACACACAGCAAACACATCTAGGATTACTATGAAATATCAAACTCGAAAAAAAGCCATTATCTTACTTGAAGACGGTACCATTTTTCACGGCAAGGCTGTAGGAAACAAAGACGGCAAGGCCGTGGGTGAAGTTTGTTTTAATACCGGTATGACCGGGTATCAGGAGATTTTTACAGATCCTTCTTATTACGGTCAACTTATGGTTACCACAAATGCACATATTGGTAATTACGGTACGCTGGCCGAAGAAAGTGAAGCCGATAAAACCAAAATAGCCGGCCTTATTTGTAAAAACTTTAGTTATACACATTCACGTCCTGCTGCCGATAAATCGCTTCAGGATTTTTTGGACGATAGTAATTTATTTGCCATTTCTGATGTAGATACAAGAGCGCTTGTAACTTATATTAGAGAAAATGGTGCAATGAACGCTATTATTTCTACCGATGTAGATAATATAGAAGGTTTAAAGAAAGAACTTGCTGAAGTACCGGATATGAATGGATTGGAATTGGCTTCTAAAGTTTCTACTAAAGAACCTTATTATTTTGGTAATGAAAATGCCACCTATAAGATAGCAGCACTTGATGTTGGAATTAAAAAGAACATTCTTCGCAACTTTGAAAAACGCGATGTGTATGTAAAAGTTTTTCCATACAACGCAACTTATGAGGAAATGAGTGCCTGGAATCCCGATGGTTATTTTCTGTCTAATGGTCCCGGAGATCCGCAACCACTTGAAAGCGCGATTAATCTTACTAAAACTATTTTAGAAAAAGACCATCCATTATTTGGTATTTGTTTGGGGCACCAGATTATTGCAATAGCGAATGGAATAAAAACTTATAAAATGCACCACGGTCACCGGGGTATAAATCACCCTGTTAAAAATCTTAAGACCGGAAAAGGTGAAATTACCTCTCAAAACCACGGTTTCTCGGTAGATAGAGCCGATACAGAGGCTAACACTGAAGTGGAAATTACCCATATTTGCTTAAATGATGATACAGTTGGTGGAATAGCAATGAAAAATAAAAATTGTTTTTCGGTTCAATACCATCCAGAAGCAAGTCCGGGTCCACACGATGCGAGCTATTTGTTTGATGAGTTTATGGATAGAATAAAAGGAGCAAAAGCTTAGGTTTTTTTAAAGATAATTGATTTTAAAGCCCGAAATTTAAATATTTCGGGCTTTTGTTTTGGTTAAATTAAATATATGTTATATTCGGGCTTATTTTTGTCAGAAATCATCAATGAAAAAATTACTATTACTTAGCTTTTGCTTATGCTCTCTTTTATCTATCAATGCACAAGATCAAGCTTCGGTTGAAGATGGTCTTTTATCAGTAAATATTTTAACACCGGGCGTTGAATATGAATACGGACTTACAAGTTCTACAACCTTAGATCTAAGGTTGGGTTCTGCGTTCGCTTATTGGAAGAATACTTATTTTGGTGAAAATTTTGGTATTTACCCAATACTTGGTATTCAATATCGCTATTATTACAATCTAGAAAAACGTTTGGATAAAGGAAAAAATTTAAAGAATAATAGTGCTAATTATATCGCTTTAAGCGGGGCTGTGCAATCTGGAAAGCCTATTATTGGTAACTTAGAATATAATGAAGCTTATTTTGGAGCCGTAGGTCCGGTTTGGGGTTTGCAGCGTTATTATAATAGTGGTTTTAAATTAGATCTAAATTTAGGAGCAGGCTATAGTTTTAATGAATCTGGGGAATCCTATTTTTCGCTACTAATTGGAATTAGACTTGGGTGGCTTCTTTCAAATTAATTCCTACCGACTTTTTATTATTATGTGTTTTACAATTCTGGCTTAAAAAGAATTTTTTTATTGAAATTTTGAAACGTAGAATCATGTAGATTTTAAATTTCAAGATTTTTAGTAATACTATTTAGAAGCTTGAATATAAGAAGGTCTTAATTTATAAATAAGTAAAAAATAAATGCATTTCCTGAGATTCTTTTAGATACTTTCTTTTAGAAAACCATTTCGTGTTTTCATAATGTTATAAATGCTTTAAAACTACCTGTTTCACTCGCTATTTTAGCCTTCAATTTGTATCTTGCATTCAAATCAATTAACTAATTAAAGAAGACTATGAGTGTAATAATAAATATTCACGCCCGTCAGATTTTCGATTCAAGAGGAAATCCAACTGTAGAAGTAGATGTTTTAACTGAAAATGGAATTTTAGGAAGAGCAGCGGTACCTTCTGGGGCCTCTACGGGTGAACACGAAGCAGTAGAACTTCGTGATGGTGGCGATAATTATATGGGGAAAGGCGTTACTAAGGCTGTTGAGAATGTAAATGATGTAATTGCTGAAGAATTATTGGGTTACTCTGTATTTGAACAAAACCTTATAGATAAAGCAATGATAGAAATAGATGGTACTCCAAATAAAGCAAAACTTGGAGCAAACGCTATTTTGGGGGTTTCTCTTGCTGTGGCCAAAGCTGCTGCCAATGAACTTGGCTTGCCATTGTACCGCTATATTGGTGGCGTAAGTGCTAATACACTTCCTGTTCCAATGATGAATATTATTAATGGTGGGTCTCATAGTGATGCTCCAATTGCATTTCAGGAATTTATGATTATGCCGGTGAAAGCTGAAAGCTTTTCGCACGCATTAAAAATGGGAACTGAAATTTTCCATCATCTTAAAAAAGTATTGCATGACCGTGGTTTAAGCACTGCTGTTGGAGATGAAGGTGGTTTTGCACCAACTTTAGATGGTACCGAAGATGCTTTAGACACTATTCTTAAGGCTATTGAAAATGCCGGTTACAAGGGAGGAGACGAAGTTATGATTGCATTAGATTGTGCTGCCGCTGAATTCTATGAAAATGGAAAATACGATTATAAGAAATTTGAAGGTGAAGGTGGAAAAATAAGATCTAGCGAGGAGCAGGCAGAATATCTAGCCGAGCTTTCTGCTAAATATCCTATTATTTCTATTGAAGATGGAATGGATGAAAACGACTGGGATGGTTGGAAAGCCCTAACCGATAAAATTGGTGATAAGGTTCAATTGGTTGGTGACGATCTTTTTGTAACTAATGTTGAAAGACTTTCTAGAGGAATTGAAGAAGGTATCGCTAACTCTATTCTTATTAAAGTAAATCAAATTGGTACGCTTACAGAAACTATTGCAGCCGTAAATATGGCGCATAACGCTGGCTTTACTTCTGTAATGTCGCACCGTTCTGGTGAAACCGAAGATAATACCATTGCCGATCTTGCTGTTGCACTTAATACCGGCCAAATTAAAACCGGTTCAGCTTCAAGAAGTGACCGTATGGCAAAATACAATCAGTTAATTAGAATTGAGGAAGAATTGGGTGAAGTTGCCTATTTCCCAAAGCGAAAAGCTTTTAAAATCTAATTATCAATTTGCGATAAATATAAGATCCCTTTTGAAGAAAATTCAAAAGGGATTTTTTTTGAAGTTAATTCAGCAATAAATCCCGTTTATTCACGTGTTTCAATTAAAATCTTATGTACGCTTAACGCTAAATTAACAGTATATTTCTTAAATTAGCAACTCTCGAAAATTAGTTGAATTAAAGTATATAAAATTAAGATATGTCAAAAGCGACGATTGAAATAAATGGGAAAAAATATGAATTCCCAATTGTAGAAGGAACCGAAAATGAACAGGGAATAGATATAAAAAAATTGCGTGCAGAAGCAGGTGTTATTACCCTGGATCGTGGGTATAAAAACACCGGTAGCTGCGAAAGTGCCATTACATTTTTAAATGGAGAAGAAGGTGTGCTTCGCTACAGGGGGTATCCTATTGAAGCTCTTGCAGAAAAAGCTGATTTCCTGGAAGTAGCTTATTTACTTATTTTCGGGGAGTTGCCAACTAAGACGCAGTTAGATAAATTTTATGCCGATATTAAGGAAGAGTCTGCAGTAGATGAGGAGATGAAGAAAATTCTTGACGGTTTTCCTAAATCGGCGCACCCAATGGGCGTACTTTCTTCTTTAACAAGTGCACTTATTGCCTTTAACCCATCTTCTGTGAATGTAGAGTCTGAAGAGGATATGTACAAGGCAATAGTGAAAATTTTGGGTAAATTTCCGGTTCTTGCAGCCTGGACACTTAGAAAGAAAAATAGCCTTCCGTTAAATTATGGCGACGATACTTTAGGTTATGTAGAAAACCTACATAAAATGATGTTCGAAAAACCGGGCAAAAGTTATAGCGTAGACAAAGCAGTTATAGATGCATTAGATAAATTATTAATTCTACATGCAGACCATGAGCAAAATTGCTCTACTTCTACAGTAAGAATGGTGGGTTCTTCGCACGCCGGACTTTTTGCTTCAATTTCAGCAGGAATTTCTGCACTTTGGGGACCACTTCACGGTGGGGCTAACCAGGCAGTTATAGAAATGTTGGAAAGAATTAAAGAAGATGGTGGCGATACTAAGAAATTTATGGCAAAAGCTAAAGATAAGGAAGATCCTTTCCGTCTAATGGGCTTTGGTCACCGTGTTTATAAAAACTTCGATCCTAGAGCTAAGATTATTAAAAAATCGGCCGATGAAGTACTTGGGCAACTTGGAGTAGATGATCCTGTTTTGGATATTGCCAAAGGGCTTGAAAAAGAAGCATTGGAAGATCAATATTTTGTGGATAGAAAACTTTATCCAAACGTAGATTTCTATTCAGGAATTATTTATAGGGCACTAGGTATTCCAGTAGAAATGTTTACTGTAATGTTTGCACTTGGTAGACTTCCTGGATGGATCGCACAATGGAGAGAAATGAGGTTAATGAAAGAACCTATTGGTAGACCGCGCCAAATTTATACCGGAGCAAATTTACGCGAATTTAAGGCAGTAGAAGAAAGGTAGAAAATATCTTTTTTTATTAATAAATCTTGAAAAAGCTTCATCATCGTATGAAGCTTTTTCTATATTTGATAAAAATTTACTTGTGAAATTGAATATCAATAATGAGACTTCACGGCTTAGAGCTGTGGTTTTGGGTACAGCTGAAAGCAATGGTCCCGAACCTTCTTTAGAAGAAGCTTACGATCCAAAATCAGCCGAATTCATCAGGATGGGATCCTATCCCAGGGAGGAGGATATGATAGAGGAAATGGAGGCCGTCGCTAAAATTCTGGAGAAATATAAAGTACAGGTATTTAGGCCCAAAGTAATAAAAGATTATAATCAAATTTTTACTCGGGATATTGCTTTTGTGATCGAGGATAAGTTTATAAAGTCTAATATTCTACCAGATAGGGAGCAGGAAATTGAAGCCATTAGTCACGTTATTCAGCAAATAGATCCTTCTAAAGTACTGCAGTTACCCGAAGAAGCTCATATAGAAGGTGGTGATGTGATGCCTTTGGGAGATTATATTCTTGTAGGTACCTATCGTGGTGCAGATTATAAAGATTATATCACTGCACGTACCAATGTGCAAGCGGTAGAAGCTTTACAGGAGTTATTTCCTCATAAAAAAGTGGTTTCCTTTAACTTGAGGAAATCAAATACAGAACCCAGGGATAATGCTTTGCATTTAGATTGTTGCTTTCAACCTGTAGGTAAGGGAAAAGCAATTATTCATAGAAATGGTTTCTTGGAAGAAGAAGAATATAACTGGTTGGTAAATCTTTTTGGGAAAGAAAACGTTTTTGAGATTACCCGGGAGGAGATGTATTATATGAATTCCAATATTTTTTCTATAGATGAAGATATTGTGATTTCAGAAAAAAACTTTACAAGATTAAACTCGTGGTTAAGAGAGCAGGGTATTACAGTTGAAGAAGTGCCTTACGCTGAAATTTCTAAACAGGAAGGACTTTTGCGTTGTTCCACTTTACCTTTAATTAGAGAATAGCATAATGAGACAGATTACAGATGCAATTTTAATGGTGCGCCCGGTGGCGTTTAGAATGAACGAGCAAACTGCGGTAAATAACTATTTTCAAAAAGACTTAACAGCCGATAATGTAAACGAGCGCGCCCAAAAAGAGTTTGATGAATTTGTTATAAAACTTAAAAATGTAGGGGTAAATGTGATTGTGGTAAACGATAAGTTGGAAGACGATACGCCAGATTCTATTTTCCCAAACAACTGGGTTTCTTTTCATGAAAATGGAGATATAGGGCTATATCCTATGTTTGCAGAAAACCGCAGAAAAGAACGCCGATTGGAATATTTTGCCAAACTTGAAGAGGAAGGTTTTCAAATTAAAATCATTGTAGACTATACCGAAGCCGAAGAGCACGATGTCTTTTTGGAAGGAACCGGAAGCTTATTGCTGGATAGGGAAAACCGTAAAGCTTACTGTGCACTATCGGCGCGTGCAGACGAAGATTTACTTATAGAATTTTGTGAAGATTTTGAGTTTACACCGGTTATTTTTAATGCCAATCAAAGTGTAGATGGAAAAAGAAAAGCAATCTATCACACAAATGTTATGATGTGTCTGGCCGAAAACTTTGCCGTAATCTGCCTTGATAGCATAGACGATAAGAAGGAGCGAAAAAATGTACTGAAGCATTTAAATGAGGATGGGAAAGAAGTTATCGCAATTTCTGAAGCACAAATGCACGAGTTTGCCGGCAATATGCTCCAGGTACAGGGTACAGATGATAAATTTCTGGTAATGAGTGCGAGGGCACACAAGAGCTTAAATCAGGAGCTAATAGAGAAAATAGAAAAGCATTGCAAGATTTTAAGCAGTGATCTTCATGTGATAGAAACTTGCGGTGGAGGCAGTGCCCGCTGTATGATGGCCGAGGTTTTTTTACCAAAATCTTAGTCTTACATATTTTTTAGATAAAATAATTAAAGATTTCGTTATAAGCTGAACCTGCCTGTTCGTTCAGGCGGGTAGGTTCAGGTTGATGATTCTGAAGTTTCTTTCCTTTTTTTCTTGAATCTGATGATTGACAAAAGGAGCGAGGGGAGATCAGAAATGGCCGTGGGTCGAAGAGGTTTTAAAGATACGGTTCGTCAAACTGAATTCATTTTCAGCTTCTAACATAATCAAAATGTTCACATCTTATATCTCCGAATAAATTTCGGAGCAGGCTCTGAAATAATTTCAGGATGGCGGTAGGGGAAATTAGTGCTTCCTGAATAACTCCCTTAAAAATAAAATCATAATCCCGGCCGTAAAAAATGCAAAGGGAAGCGAGCTAATAATTAAAAACTTTTGCATTGCGGTTAGTACATTGCTATTGGGTTTAATATTTCCAAGAATAATAATCGCTTGCGAAAAAATAAGGATTAAAATAGCCCAAATTAACCTGAATTTCTTCCTGGGATGCTCCCTGCCTTTATCGCTAAACATGCTTAAAACATAAATAGCCGAATCTACCGAAGTAACCAGAAAACTAATTAGTAATAGTATACTGAGCATATTTGTGAAGTTGGAAAGTGGGAAGGCTTCAAAAAAGCGAAATAAGGAGGTGAAAACATTATCAAACTCCCCTCTATAGGTGTCCATACTTGCTATTAAATCGAATGAAGTCGAACCGAAAACGCTAAACCAAAAAAAACTTCCCAGCGATGGGATAAGCAAAACCCCCAAAATCATCTCACGAATACTCCTTCCTTTTGAAATTCTGGCGATAAAAATCCCGGTAAAAGGAGCCCAGGCCAACCAAAAAGCCCAGTAGTAATACGTCCATTCGGTTAGAAATTCTTTCCCCGGATTGTAGTTGCCCAGGGCTAAACTAAGCGGTATAAAATCTATAATATACTTGGATAGAGATTCAAAAAAGCGGTTAAAAACAGTAAGGATATCTGCCTGTAAAAAGACAAAAAGCATAAGTATGGTTGTGATGTAAATATTCCAGTTGGAGATACGTTTTATACCCTTTTTAATTCCGGTAAATGCCGAAATAAATGCTGCCAAACAAACTATAAAAACTAATAAAATGATAAGCCAAAGCGTACCTGAAGGGCTGGAGCTTAGGTGGCTAATACCTCCTTCAATCTGGGTAGTGCCTAAGCCAATTGCAGCTACCAGTCCAAAAACAGTAGTTAGAATAGTGAGTAGGTTTATGCTTTCTGGTAGGTATTTTATCTTTTTGAACTGCGGTAAACTACTGCCTAATAATATATTCGATTTTTTAACAAATAGGGAATAGGCAATTAGAAGTGCGAAAATACCATAGAAGGCCCAGGCAGTAAAACCCCATTGATAATAGGTGTATTCCAGAGCGATAACTTCGGCACTAGAATCTGTGCTTATGGGGCTGTTTAGAAACATAAAAACCGGTTCCTGTACCGCTCGCAATAAAATCCCTGAACCCATCCCGGCGCTGTATAGCATGGCAATCCAGGAAAGCCTGTTGAATTCCGGTTTTGAACTTCCCAGTTTTATATTTCCAAATTTCGAAAAGGCAATATAAATTAGGAACACAACACATAATAATCCAAGCCAAAGGTAGAAGCCTCCAAAGATTTCA
The DNA here is from genome assembly GCF_016236975.1 of Salegentibacter maritimus. Classification (NCBI taxonomy): domain Bacteria; kingdom Pseudomonadati; phylum Bacteroidota; class Flavobacteriia; order Flavobacteriales; family Flavobacteriaceae; genus Salegentibacter; species Salegentibacter maritimus. Next base: position 309,652 of record NZ_JAEHNY010000001.1, on the reverse strand, counting down.
CGAACCCAAATAGCGCCAGCTTCTATAAGTTCGTAGAAAAATTCGGTAAAAGAGAAAATGTAGAGTGCTGTAAAAAATAAGATTCCTGCTGCGATATAAAGCAAAGGGTTTTTCAAAAATGACCGGGAAATTTGCTTCAAAATTTGCTGCTGTTCAGTTTATAATGATTTTTTCAAATGTAAAGCATTGAGAGAGATTAAGCTATTTGCTTTTTAGATTCACCTTTGGCAATTTTGTTTAGCATTCCTTCAAAAATAAAGTAATGAAATGGATACATAGCATACCAATACAAGCGACCCCAAATACCTTTTGGCCTAAATGTAGCGGTTTGGTGTAGTACATTTTCTTGGTCTATGCAAAACTCCAGCCAGGCTTCGCCGGGAACTTTCATTTCAGCAAAAAGCAAAAGCCTTCTTTCTTCTTTATCGGCTAAAAGTACACGCCAGAAATCTAAAGAGTCTCCGGAGGCTATCTTATTTGGATGGGTTCTTCCGCGGCGCAAGCCTACTCCTCCAAAGAGTTTATCTATATAACCACGAAATTTCCATAGCCAGTTGCCATAATACCAGCCTGTTAGTCCGCCAATAGCCCAAATACGTTCCAGCACTTCTTCGGGATTTTCGACCTTGACCGATTGTTTGTCTAAGAGGCAACCATATTTTGGAACCTGTATATATTTGTTCAATTCTTTATTAAAGCGGCCGCTGCTTAACGAATCCTTCCAACTGGAAATAACCTGGTTTTGCTCAATTTTATAAAAAGCAAGTTTTATGGCCTCTGTATAGGAAATGGTTTCAATCTTTAAAATATCCTGTAAGCGAGTGTCGTTGGTAATTACCTCTACACTCATACTGTCTACAAGATTTTGAGCCAGTTTATACGAGGTTGAAGTTACAAAATATAGCCAGTAAGAAGAAAGTTTTGGAGACATAACAGGTACGCCTATAATCCAAAGCTTTAAATTTCTAACTTCGGCATATTTTAGCATCATTTCTTTGTAGGTAAGTACATCGGGGCCGCCAACATCAAAAGATTGGTTATAGCATTCTTCTTTGCCAATTACCCCGGTGAGAAATTTAATAATATCGCGAATAGAAATAGGCTGGCATTTGGTCTCAACCCATTTTGGGGTAATCATTACCGGTAATTTCTCACAAAGGTCTCTTATAATTTCAAAAGAAGAACTTCCTGAACCTACAATAATTGCAGCCCTTAAAACAGTGAGTTTAAAACTACCGCTATATAAAATTTCTTCTACTTTTTTTCTTGATTCTAAATGTTTGGAAAGTTTCTCGGTGTTGATAATACCACTTAAATAAATAACCTGGTTTACTGTAGTGCCCTCCATTATTTTATTAAAATTTTGGGCTGCTGTTGCTTCCTGGCTATCAAAATCTTTGGTAGATCCACTCATAGAGTGAATCAGGTAGTAAGCTACATCAATATTCCTTATTTTTTCCGGAGCTTTTTTATCTTTTAAAAAATCGAGTTCTACAATTTCAACCTTTTCCAGAAGCTCCTGGTTAGAAGTAAAGCGATTTTTGTTACGAACAGCACAAACTACTTGGTGACCCTGTTCCAAAAGTTCAGGGAGCAAGCGCATACCAATATAACCATTAGCACCTGTAAGAAGAATTCTCATAGGAAAATTTTAAGCTTAAAATATCAATTAAATTAGTACTTTTCGGGGAGATTAGTAAAACTTTATAAAATGAATAACGTACTTAAAATAGTGCTCCTGATAATTGGGGTTGGAATGATTGGGTATGGAGTATATAGACTAATAACACCCGAATTTGCTATTGATGCTGGCCCATTGCAGGTTGAAGCTCACGGCGACAATACCCAGTCTTATGCCATGATTGGTTTCGGGATTTTAGCACTCATTGGCGGACTTGCTTTCGGGAAGCGTTAATACTATTTAAAAGCATCGCTCAACACCAATATTACCGAGGAGCTTATGTATTCAATCCCAATGGCAATCACAATAAAGCCAATGATTCGGGAAATAGCATTAATGCCTGAAGCGCCTAGCATTTTTACAATATAGTGAGAACTTCGTAATACAAGAAAGGTTGCTAAGCAAACGCCAAGAATGGCTAGTACAGTAATAAGTTTTTGAGAAATTACGGTGTAATCTTCATACATGCCAATTAGTAGAGAAATGGATCCTGGTCCTGCCAACATGGGTATTGCCAGAGGGGTAAGCGAAACATTATTTCTTTGAAAAGCATCGTTTTTTACTCTTTCTTTTTCCATTCCTTTATGTTTGGAAAAAGAGCCGGTGAGCAAAGCGAATCCCGAAGTTACGATAATAAGTCCCCCGGCAATTCTTAGAGACTCAATACTAATCCCAAAAAAATGTAAGATATATCTCCCAATAAAAAACGAAATCAAAAGAATCACAAAAACATTAATAGCGGTAAGTAGTGAAGTTTTTGATTGTTCTTTTGCAGAATATTCACGGGTGAGCCCTACAAAAATTGGCACGGTTCCCAGTGGGTTCATCACAGAAAAGAGTGCGGCAAAAGCATAAATAAATAATTCCATTAATTTTTTTGGCAAAATTGCAACAGCAATAGCTTTTAAAAATTATGAAGAGTTTACGCTTAGATTATAAAAATGAGAGTTGCGGGGAACCGCTTGTAAATTTATAGTTAAAGATCCTCAATTTGCGTAGGGGCGTTATCTGATTTGTAGTCTAAAATCTTTTTAAAATACTTGTGTATCGCGGGTGTGTTGGCTTTTACCTTAATCTTAGAATGATCTTTATAAATAGAATATTCTTCGGCTTTTCCTTTGTAAAGATGTAGCTTATAATAGGGAATTACAAGGGCGTAGGTCTCCAACAGAGATCTAAACATTACTATAATCCCTTTTGGTCGCATTTCAACATTACAGGTATTGGCATTATTATCTAAAACCAATAGGTTATGAATATCAATGCTGGTATCGGTAATATGCAGTTTTGGTGAGCCTGTGCCGTTTAACTTCATACGATCAAGCAGCGTAAACGGCCTGCCCACTTCATTATCGATTTTTTCTTTGGTTTTGCTTCGGTTATAAGAGATATTTAATAACATAGCTTTTTGTTTAAAGATAAGTAAATTACTTCGGGACATGCTCAGGAAGCATTAAGAAAAAATAATTTGCAATTTTAAGACAAGTCCCGGTGTCCCGATAACTATAGGGATTAATCTCGATTATCGAGTAAATTATAGGCAAAAGCCTATTTTCTGTTATCTTTGCAGCGCTTAAAACAATAAATAAAAGTAAAAGATGACAATCCAAAGTACTCTCGCTAACCACGTAAAAGCTGCCGTTAAAAAGGCTTATGATGTTGAAATCGAAAATTTTGAATTTCAACCTACGCGCAAGGATTTTGAAGGCGATATCACTTTGGTTACTTTTCCAATGTTAAAGACGCTTAAGACGAATCCCGTTAAACTTGGCGAAGAAATTGGAACTTATCTAACTGAAAATGTTAGCGAAGTTTCAGGTTTTAATGTGGTAAAAGGTTTTCTGAATATTGTTTTGAGCGATGCCTATTTCCTGGAGTTTTTCAACGGAATGAAAGACAGGAAAGATTTTGGAATACTACCCCCAGCCGAAGAAGCTAAGGGTATTATGGTGGAATATTCTTCGCCAAATACCAATAAACCCCTACACTTAGGTCATATTAGAAATATTCTTTTAGGATTTTCTGTGGCTGAAATTTTAAACGCTGCCGGAAATAAATCTTACAAAACCCAGATTATTAACGATAGGGGGATTCATATCTGTAAGTCTATGTTGGCATGGGAGCGCTTTGGAAACGGTGAAACACCGGAGTCTACAGGCTTAAAAGGGGATAAGTTGGTAGGGAATTACTATGTGAAATTTGACCAGGAGTATAAAAAAGAGGTTGCCGAATTAATGGAGGCCAAAGGAATTTCTGAAGAAGCGGCGAAAGCTGAGGCACCAATTTTGGTTGAAGCTAAACAAATGTTGTTGAAGTGGGAAGCCGGTGATCCGGAAGTGGTGGCCCTTTGGGAAAAAATGAATCAATGGGTGTATCAGGGGTTTGAAAAAACCTATGATTCGCTGGGCGTGGATTTCGATAAAAATTATTACGAAAGCGACACCTATCTTTTAGGGAAAGATGTGGTAAACCAGGGGCTTGAAAAAGGAGTGTTCTATAAAAAAGAAGATGGAAGTGTATGGATAGATCTTACCGATGAAGGCCTTGATGAGAAAATTGTATTGCGTAGCGACGGAACTGCGGTTTATATGACGCAGGATATTGGTACCGCCATTCAACGCGTGAAAGATTTTGATATTAGCGGAATGGTTTATACCGTGGGTAACGAACAGGATTATCATTTTAAAGTCTTGTTTTTAATTCTGAAAAAACTCGGATTTGACTGGGCAGATTACCTTTACCATTTAAGTTATGGCATGGTAGATTTACCTAGCGGAAAAATGAAAAGTAGGGAAGGAACCGTGGTAGATGCCGACGACCTTATTGCCGAAATGGCCGAAACTGCCAAAAATATTTCTGAAGAATTAGGGAAATTAGATGGTTATACCGAGGTTGAAAAAGAGGAACTCTACAAAATTATAGGCCTGGGGGCATTAAAATATTATATTCTAAAGGTAGATCCTAAAAAGAGAATTCTTTTTAACCCTGAAGAATCGGTAGATTTTCAGGGAAATACCGGCCCATTTATTCAGTATACCTATGCCAGAATTCAATCTATAATTAGAAAAGCCGATTTCGATTTTAAAAAACCGGTGGAAGATGCTTATAAATTTCACGAAAAAGAACGTTCGCTAATAAAACAACTTCAGTTGTACCCTGAAACTATTCAACTGGCGGCAGAAAATCATAGTCCGGCTTTAATTGCCAATTATACCTACGAGCTGGTAAAAGAATTCAATTCATTTTATCAAAATATAACCATTTTGGGAACCGAAGATATCACCGAGAAAACTTTAAGGGTACAATTGGCCAATAGCGTAGGCAGTGTTATAAAATCTTCGTTTGGTTTATTAGGAATACAGGTGCCAGAACGTATGTAGGTTTAAATTAAGGAATATTGAATTGGAATGAAATAAAAAGTTTTCACTTCAGGCTCAAATCATTAAATTTGCAATTCCTTCTAAAAAGAGGAATTAGAACTTCGTAGGAAAATAGAAGTTAGTTGAAAAAGTTTTAAATTTCGAGGGAGGCCTCGGTAGAATTATACCCTTTTTGGGATTAAATCACAGGAAAAATTATGTTTGATAATTTAAGCGATAAGTTAGATAATGCCTTACACGTTTTAAAAGGCCACGGCCAGATTACCGAGGTAAACGTTGCCGAAACTCTAAAAGAAGTAAGACGTGCTTTGGTAGATGCCGATGTGAATTATAAAATAGCCAAAGACTTTACCAATACCGTAAAGAAAAAGGCTCTGGGCCAAAACGTATTAACTGCCCTCAAGCCCGGCCAGATGATGGTAAAATTGGTAAAAGACGAGCTTACCGAGTTAATGGGTGGGGAAGCCGAAGGCATTAACCTTTCGGGAAATCCTTCTGTGATTCTAATGTCTGGTTTACAGGGTAGTGGTAAAACCACTTTTTCTGGTAAACTCGCTAACTTCCTTAAAAATAAAAAGACTAAAAAGCCTTTATTGGTGGCTTGTGATGTTTACCGTCCGGCGGCCATTAATCAGTTGCATGTGGTTGGAGAGCAGGTTGGTGTTGAGGTTTTTTCAGACGAAGGAAATCAAGATCCGGTAGCTATTTCTAAAGCTGCTATTGCACACGCTAAAGAAAATGGCCATAATGTCGTAATTATAGATACCGCCGGTCGTTTAGCTGTAGATGAAGCGATGATGACCGAAATCTCGAATATTCACCAGGCCATAGAACCACACGAAACTTTATTCGTGGTAGACTCCATGACGGGGCAGGATGCGGTTAATACCGCAAAAACTTTTAATGAGAGACTGAATTTTGATGGGGTTATCCTTACAAAATTAGATGGTGATACTCGTGGTGGTGCAGCCATATCCATTAAATCTGTAGTTAATAAGCCAATTAAATTTATTGGTACCGGAGAAAAGATGGATGCCTTAGATGTGTTCTATCCAGACCGTATGGCCGACAGGATTTTGGGGATGGGAGATGTAGTTTCCCTTGTGGAGCGTGCCCAGGAGCAATACGATGAAGAAGAAGCGAGAAAACTTCAGAAGAAAATTGCCAAAAACCAGTTTGGTTTTGATGATTTCCTAAAGCAACTACAGCAAATTAAGAAAATGGGGTCTATGAAAGACCTTATGGGAATGATTCCGGGAGCAGGAAAGATGCTTAAAGATGTAGATATTGATGATGATGCCTTTAAAGGAATTGAAGCGATAATCCACTCCATGACCCCTGAAGAAAGAAGTAATCCAAAAATTATAAATTCCAGCCGAAAGAAACGAATTAGTAAAGGTTCGGGAACCTCGGTTCAGGAAGTAAACCAGCTGTTAAAACAATTTAACCAGATGGGAAAAATGATGAAGATGATGCAAGGCGGTGGAGGCCGGAAGATGATGCAAATGATGAAGGGAATGAAATAGTTTGCAGTACGTAAGTTTGCAGTTAGCAGTAAAATGAGTTTTAAAACCTTATACGCATATCAAAAAGCTTTTGATTTAGCAATGGAAGTTTTTAAGCTTTCCAAAAGTTTTCCCTCGGAAGAAAGATTTGCTCTGAGCAATCAAATTGTACGATCATCTAGAAGTGTTTGTTCTGCAATTGCTGAGGCTTATCGAAAAAGAGAATATCCTAAATATTTTACAAATAAACTTACAGACGCCGATTCTGAAAATGCCGAGACACAACTATGGCTTGATTTTGCAGAAGCTTGTGAGTATTTATCAACGAATCGCAAATTAGTTTTGCAAACTCAAAGCGAGGAGGTCGGGAGATTAATAAATTATATGAAAAATAACCCTGGTAAATTTGGAGTCGACACCTGACTGCTAACTGCCAACTAAAGTACTGCTAACTAAGATGACTATATTAGACGGAAAAAAGACCAGTAACGATATTAAAAATGAAATCGCTGCTGAGGTTGAGAAAATTAAAAAAAGAGGGGAAAAGGTACCTCATTTGGCTGCGATTATTGTAGGAAACGACGGGGCCAGCCTAACCTATGTTAATGCCAAAGTAAAATCCTGTAAAAGAGTTGGATTTGAATCTTCTTTATATAGGTTGCCAAATACTGTAAGTGAGCTGGAACTTTTAGATAAGATCGAAGAGTTAAATCAGAATGACGATATAGACGGATTTATTGTACAGCTTCCTTTGCCTCCACAAATAGATACCCAAAAAGTATTAAATGCTGTAGACCCCGATAAAGATGTAGACGGTTTTCATCCTACCAATTTTGGGAAAATGGCCCTGGATATGACTTCCTTTATCCCTGCGACCCCTTTTGGAATTTTAGAACTGTTAGAGCGCTACGATATTCCAACAAAAGGAAAGCATACTGTGGTTATTGGTAGAAGTTATATTGTGGGGAGACCTATGAGTATTTTAATGGGAAGAAGCGGTTTTCCAGGAAATTCAACAGTTACCTTAACGCACGAATTCACTAAAAATATTACCCAAATCACTTCCCAGGCCGATATTATTATTATCGCTGTTGGAATTCCCGATTTCCTAAAGGCTGAAATGATTAAAGATGATGCTGTTATTATTGATGTGGGAATAACCAGGGTGCCAGATGAAGAAGCTGAAAAAGGCTACGTGATAAAAGGAGATGTAGATTTTGAAAATGTAAGTAAGCGTGCTTCATACATCACACCTGTGCCGGGTGGAGTAGGGCCAATGACGGTTTCTATGCTGCTTAAAAATACTTTATTGGCTACCGAACGCCACAAAAAAAGAGCTAAGGAAAAAAGTATGTTGAATAAATAACCTATTCCTATTAGGTGCCAGACTAAAAAAATCCTATTGAGCCTGAAATTTGAATTTAGGCTTGATAGGATTTTTTAGTTATTTAAAGCCGGGAAATTAAGCTTCCTCAAGTTTCCAATCTAAATACTTATGAAGGTCGGTTTCAATAAATCTCAATGCCACGGTTAAAACGGCAAAATCGTCTACATAGCCAAGTCCGGGGATAAAATCTGGCATTAAATCTAAAGGGTTTAAGACATATAAAAGCGCAAAAACTATAGAAGCAATTGTAAACCAGGGTACATTTTTATATGCACCTTTTCTATAATCCTGAAGCATTCCAAACATTAATTTACCAAGTTCTGTATACTTTCTTAGTGTACTGGCATTTACAATTTTATCTTCTATTTTCTCCTGATTTTTTGCTGCTAACTCTACATCTCCATCTTTTACCTGCGCAACACCTTTCTTTAAGTATTCCTCATCAATCTCTTGCTTCTTTTTACTGAACATATTCATAATTCTTCATTTTGTTGATTAGTAGTTGTTTTAAAGTCTGTCATTAGAATTGCCATACTCCTTTTTGTAAATTTTCAGAATTAATAAAAACAAGGAGATAAGCAATGGTCCAAAAATTAATCCAATAAAACCAAAAAGCGGTACTCCAACAATAACTCCAAATAAAGTAATTAAAGGATGTACCGCAGCGAGTCTGTCTAAGATGTACAGTCTAATTAAATTATCGGTAGAACCCACAACCACAAAGCCATATATTAACATAGCAATAGCCTGCCAATTATCGCCCTGAGCCATTAAAAGTATTACTACGGGAATAATTCCAATAGCGGTTCCAATAAATGGAATCATAGATCCTATAGCGGTTATCACAAACCAAAAGAAAGGATCTGGTACTCCCAAAATTAAATAGCCAATAAGGGCTATAACTCCCTGAAAAATTGCCACAAGTGGAATTCCCAGTGCATTAGACCTTACAAGTTGATCGCTTTCCTTACCTATTATTTGTAGGTTTTCATTACCTAGGGGAATGTAAGAAATAAGAGAAGATTTCATAGAGTCCCTTTTTGTGAGCATATAATAAAGCATAAAGTACATAATACCTATTGCGATAAATGCATTAAAAGTGCCACCTGCCAAACTTTGCAGATTTCCAGACATCCAATTGGTGACCGAAGCGGTATCTATAGAATCGCTTAAACTATAGCCAATATAGGTTTCGGCTTCTACTAGTTGATCTTTTATGGCCCTAATTACCCTTTCTGAATTAGCTACTGCTTTACTTATTTTCGAAGAAAGCATAATTACAATCAAAGAAATGGGAACAAGAATTCCTATAAAGGAACCTGCCATTAAAAGTGATGCAGCTACCGTAGGGCTCCAGCCCCTGGCTATTAATTTTTTCATCCAGTTCCGTAAAAGAACATATAGGGTAATGGCTCCCAAAACCCCGGATAGGTATGGAATAATTTCTTTAAAAATTAAAACCGCTAAAAATAAGATGAGCATTAGTACAAAAATTTGGCGTACCAGTGCCGGTTTTAATCTATTCATATTTTTATAGTTGGTTGGTTATTTTGCAAATAATTGATCTTTATTTTTAAAGGCTTTAAATTCTAAGGCATTCCCACAAGGATCTTTAAAAAACATGGTGGCCTGTTCGCCTACCTGCCCTTGAAAACGAATATAGGGTTCAATTTCAAATTCAAGGCTTTTAGATCTTAATAAGTTGGCAAACTCCTCAAATACATCCCATTCCAGGACTACGCCAAAATGGGGTATTGGAACATCTTTCCCATCAACAGGATTACTATGTGCTTTTTCAATCTCTTCTTTTGGTTTGTAATGAATCACCAATTGGTGACCGAAAAAATTGAAATCTACCCAGTGATCGCTGCTTCGGCCTTCGCCGCAACCAAGGGTTTCTTTATAAAATTTTCTGGCTTTTTGTAAATCTGAGACCGGTATGGCTAAATGAAACGGCTGCACCCTCATAAATTGTTACTTTTTAATGTAGACAAAGACATAACTAAAGTTAACAAGTAATCTTAACATGCAGGTAAGCTATTCCGCTAATAATGTGTTAAGATTTATTTTTTTCTAAAACGAATATTTCTTTTTCCAGACTTATTGGTCGTTCGCGATTCTGCTGTTTTGCTAGATTCATTAACCATTTTATTGATGGTAGCTAGCTCTTCCTGGGTGAGGTCACGGTATGCACCAACCGGAACATCCAGGTTTACATTCATAATCCTAATGCGCTTAAGGGCGGTCACTTCATAACCTAAAAATTCGCACATTCTACGAATTTGTCTGTTTAGCCCCTGGGTAAGTATAATCCTGAATTCATTCTTTCCCAACTTTTCTACTTCGCATTTTTTGGTTCGGGTGCCTAAAATGGGAATACCATTCCCCATTCTTCTAATGAAGTCTGAAGTAATTGGTTTATTTACCGATACGATATACTCCTTTTCATGATTGTTTTTGGCGCGCAAAATTTTATTGACAATATCCCCATCGTTGGTGAGAAAGATAAGTCCCTCACTAGGCTTATCTAATCGGCCAATAGGAAAAATTCTTTTTGGATAATTTATAAAATCAATAATGTTATCCTTTTCCACACGGGTATCTGTAGTACAAACAATACCTATGGGTTTATTAAAAGCCAGGTATATATTAGGCTCTTTTTTTGCTGCTTCCGATACCGCTTTTCCATCAACTTTTACCAAATCGCCGGGGGCAATTTTGGTTCCCATTTCCGGTACATTGCCATTAATGGTTACCCGGCCCTGATCTATTAGTTTGTCGGCGGCACGGCGGGAGCAATAGCCTATTTCGCTTAAATACTTATTTATTCGGGTGAGCTTTTGTTCAGACATAAAATGAATTCTGAGGTAAAGATAAGGTGAAAGCCGATGGTTTCAAAGTTTTAGGTTCCAGGTTAAGAATTCAAAATCACTGTTGTTCGGTAAAGAATTAAGATCGCTGCGTTGATATAACCAGGAAAAAGACTTGAATGTAACTGACTGATAACCACTGTTAAGTGATTTCGTGTATTTGGTAAAAGCATTAATTTCCAAGAAAATAGGAGGTTCCAAAATTGTAAAAAAAGCATAAAATGATCCTCTAATCTAGATAAATAGAGGTCTTAAAAGTTTTTACCGGGCATTAGTGATTCAAATTATAACAATTTGACAGTCGTAGTTTTTATTAGGTAAAACCAAAAAAGCCACGAATCCACGAATCATAAATAATATTCGTGTATTGCGGGCAGCTTTTTTTAAGCTGTAAACTTTGCTCTAATATGTCAGGATTATCGTTTTTCAAAACTCTTGCGCCATTTGTTTATTTAGGCAGATTTGTAGTAGGTCCCGCAATTTCAAAAGCAGGTCAGCCGGCATTTCGATCCCGATTTTTCAATCGCTCCAACAAATTAACGACAGATTGCCGCATGCTTCGTCCTTGCAATAAACCTAAAAAAGGCAACCATATTCAGGCAAGGTCAAAAGTCAAACCCCAAACCTCAAACAACAAACCCAAAACAATAGATTATCGCAGAGCCTTTGTTCTCATTAAAACGCATGGAAATAAGAATCATCAAAAAAATATCAGAGGGTACAGGCAACCTTTTGTAACTTTCCTGCGTCTATATAGATAGAAGGCCTTTTTAATTAAGAAATCGGGTGAAAGTAATTCAACTTTTTAAGAGCGAATCTCAACTAATAAAACGCGCGGCTAAAAAAGACCGTAAGGCGCAGCGCCAATTATATGAGTTGCATTCGGGAAAAATGCTAAGTATTTGCCGGCAATATGTTAAAGATATACATCACGCCGAAGAAGTGATGCTTAACGGATTTCTTAAAGTATTTACCCATCTTAAAGATTTTGAATCTAAAGGAAGTTTTGAAGGCTGGATACGTAAAATAATGGTTCGGGAGTCAATTTCTTTTCTTCGGTCACAAAAGAAAATTGTTTTTAGTGATGAAGAAATTGCCGATCCTGGTTTTTATGCTGAAATGAATACAGAACTTAATGTTGCACATATTCAAAACCGTATAGACAATTTACCCGAAGGCTATAGGATGGTTTTTGTATTGTATGCGGTAGAAGGATATAAACACGCTGAAATTGCAAAAATGTTGAAGGTTACCGAAGGAACTTCAAAGTCGCAATTATCTAAGGCGAGAAAAATGTTGCAGGAACAGTTAAAAACACAAAACACATCGGATTATGGAATCAAATAAATTCGAAAAATCAGTAAGGGAGAAACTGGAAAAAAGGCAAATTACTCCTTCTGCTCAAAGTTGGGAGAAGCTGGAGGCAAAGTTAGATGCCAAAAAGGATGGAAATTCCCGGGCAGTTTGGAAATATATTGCCGCGGCAGTTGCCGTTTTATTGGTTGCCGGTACTTTTCTTTGGAACGGGGAAGTTTCAGATACTCCTCAAATTGTAGAGGAACCGATAAATGAGAATATTCAAAAACCGGAAGTAAAACAAGAATTTACACAAGAACAAAATTCCAGTATAGCTTCTGAAGAAAACAAAAAAAAGGAAGAGAGTTCAGTTAAAAAAGCGGTAGGAAATAGAGTTGCCAATAAAACTGAAGCTATAGTAAAAAACGAAAATTCTTTCAAAAATCCAGTTTCAAAAGAAATCGCTGTTGAAGAACTAGTTGTGTTGGAAGAAATAAGCCTGGAACCGCCAATTTCTGAAGAAAAAAAATTTCAATCTAAACTTGAAGAAGTAATTGCTGAAGCCGCTAAAAATGATAAAATTTCTGAGGATGAAGTTGACGTGTTATTGGCAGAAGCGGCATCAGAATTAAGTAGAGAAAGGAATTTAAAATCATATACTTCTACCAACACTATTAATGCGAATGCACTTTTAGCCGAAGTAGAAGATGAGATATACCAGTCTTTTAAAGCCAAAGTCTTTGAGGTCTTAAAAGAAGGTTATCTCAAGGCAAAAACGGCGGTTGCCAATAGAAATTATTAATAACCATCTAAAAATTCCCACAAAGGGGTCATTCATCAAACTATTAAATCAATTATCATGAAAACAATTATTTTTTACGTGTCATTTTCGTTGTTCAGCTTAGGTTTACAACAAGTTAATGCCCAGGAAGAAGCGCCAAAAGCAGTAGAGCTTTCTTCAGAAGAAAGAGCAAAAGAGTTTTTTGAAAAAGAAAAGGCCAAAATTGTAACCGAAGAGAAAGAAAAGCTCAAATACCAAATAGAAATTGTTAACGAGCAGTTGGAAAACGGTATAATCACTCAAGAAGCGGCCGAAAAGAAAAAGAAGGAATTAGCTGAAAAGCACGCTAAAAATATTGAGAACAAAATTGCCATTTTAGAAAACGAAATGGAATTAAGGGATAGAAATGCCGATTCTTCTGGAAGTTATATTGCTTTTGGAAGTAAGGGAAAAGCTGTTGATATTAATATAAATACTAAAAAATACGATAAACGTACCACCAGTGATTTGGTAGTGGCCGCCGGATTTAATAATGCTTTAGAAGAAGGGCAGTCTTTAAATGATTCAGATTTTAAATTGGCAGGAAGCCGTTTTTTCGAAATTGGTTGGGCCTGGAAAACGCGGGTTTTTAAGGAAACCAACTGGTTGCGATTTCGCTACGGACTTTCATTTCAATTCAACGGTTTAAAGCCTACCGATAACCGTATTTTTGTAGAAGACGGAGACCAAACCTATTTGCAGGAATTCTCACTGGACCTGGATAAATCTAAATTTAGAATGGATAACCTGGTAGTTCCTGTCCATTTTGAAATAGGCCCCTCTAAGAGAACAGAAACCGAAAGTAGATTGCATTTTTCAACTTATAAAATGCTAAAGATTGGTTTTGGTGGCTATGCCGGGTTTAATATTGGGGAACGTCAAAAACTAAAGTTTAAGGAAGATGGCGATAAGGTAAAAGAGAAACTAAAGAATAATTATAACACCAATGATTTAGTCTATGGTGTAAGTGCTTACCTGGGCTGGGGTGGTGCCACACTCTATGGAAAATACGATCTAAACCCTATATTTCAGGATCCCAACCGGGAATTACACAATTTTTCTTTAGGACTTAGGTTTGATGTTGATTAGCCAATTTTAAATTGTAATTTTGTCCTCCGAAGAAAGTGGGAGTCTGAAAAGTTTTTAAAATCGTCATTCTGAATTTATTTCAGAGCTTGCTCCTAAATTCATTCGGAGATATAAGATATTGATAATCAAATCATATTAGAAGCTGAAACAAGTTCAGCTTGACGAACCTAAACTTTTTAAGCAACCTCTCTAAAGGTTTAAATAAGACCGTTTTGATCTCAAAAACTACCATAGATAACGTATTTGAAACCGCCCGGGTAGAGGAGGTTATTGGTGATTTTGTTCAGCTTAAAAAATCGGGTTCAAACTTTAAAGGTTTGAGTCCGTTTAGTGATGAGCGTACGCCTAGTTTTATGGTCTCACCGGTAAAACAAATCTGGAAGGATTTCTCTAGTGGAAAAGGAGGGAATGTGGTGGCCTTTTTAATGGAGCATGAGCATTTTACCTATCCTGAAGCCATAAAATACCTAGCCAAAAAATATGGGATTGAGATCGAGGAAACCCAGCAAAGCGACGAGCAAAAACAGCAAGCCGATGAGCGGGAAAGTATGTACCTGGTTTCAGAATTTGCCAATAAACATTTTCAGAAAAATCTACATAAAACCGATTTAGGAAAAGCTATTGGGTTAAGCTACTTTAAAGAACGGGGCTTTACTTTAGAAACGATCAAAAAATTTGAGCTGGGTTATTCGTTAGACGAATGGGACGATTTTACCAAAGAAGCCCTCGCCGAAGCTTATAAACTGGAGTACCTTGAAAAAACAGGCCTTACTATTGTAAAGGGTGAAAAGCAATTTGACCGCTTTAAAGGAAGAGTTATGTTTCCAATTCACTCTATGTCTGGTCGGGTGTTAGGGTTTGGGGGGAGAATTCTTAGCAGTGAAAAAAAAGCTGCCAAATATCTCAATTCACCCGAAAGTGATATTTACCATAAGAGTAAGGTTTTATATGGTATAAATTTTGCCAAACAGGCCATTGCTAAAGAAGACAACTGCTTTCTGGTTGAAGGTTATACCGATGTGATTCAGTTTCACCAAAGTGGGATTGAGAATGTGGTGTCGTCTTCAGGAACTGCTTTAACACCAGAGCAAATAAGGTTAATTAACAGGCTAACTAAAAATATTACCGTGCTGTTTGATGGCGATGCCGCCGGGATAAGAGCTTCGCTTCGAGGAATAGACTTAATCCTTGAACAGGGAATGAATGTTAGGGTTTGTACTTTTCCGGAGGGAGAAGATCCCGATAGTTTTGCGAAAAATAATTCAGAGGAAGCTTTAGCTGAATATCTGCAGGAGAATGCCCGTGATTTTATTAGCTATAAGGCGTCTTTGCTTATGGAAGAAGCAAAGAAAGATCCGGTTAAAAAGGCAGCATTAATAAGGGATATTGTGAGTAGTATTTCTAAAATTCCAGATACTATTCAACAGGAAGTTTATTTACAGGAATGTTCAAGAATAATGGATATTTCTGAAAACGTATTGTTTTCCAGCCTTGCACAATTAAATGCAAAAAGCGGAAGAACTTCTCCGCAGCAAAAGCAACAGAAAAAATCTTTTGATGTAGTAAAAGAAGAGGCGCAACCTAAAACTTCCCGTGTAGACGAACAATATGAACTTGAGAAAAAGATTATTAGTCTTTTATTGCAATATGGTACTGTAGAAGAAGAGTTTGAAGACCTGGTGCTAAAAGAAAAAGAAGATGGGGAGTTTGGCCTGGAAAAGGAAATACAGAAAACCAGGGTGTTTGAGAAGATATTCCTGGATTTGCAGGAAGATGAAATTGCTTTTGCCAATCCTAAATTCAGGGATATTTATACCCAATTGATTGCCCGGCTAAACAGTGAAGAAAAATTTGAGGTCAGGAATTTTATCAATGATATAGACCCCGATCAGGCTTCAGAGATCACTTCAATTTTAATGGAAGAAGAGCAATACAAGTTGCACGAATGGGAAAGGCAAAATATTTTTGTAAAAGCAAAAACTGAAACTATTTCAAGACACGTTAGCGAAACCATTCTTTCTTTACGCAGGTTTTTAATAAATCAAAAAATTAACGAGCTTTCCGAAAAGGTGAAAACTCCATCCGAAGAGCAACAAACCGAGCATATATTAGAAGATGTAAAGGATTATTTGACTTTAAAGAAAGTGCTTTCAGAAAAACTGAACCGCGTTATGTAGTGTTTATTTGTAATAGGCGCGAACGTGTAATAAGATCTGCCACATTATCTACCTGTAATTTTTTTAGCAATCTGGTTTTATAAGTACTTACTGTTTTTTCGTTTATGGAAAGGGCTTCCGCGATATCTTTATTTCGTTTGCCGGCAGAGATAAGATTTAAAACTTCAGATTCTCTAGTGGAAAGTTTCTTAAATTTTGCAATTAAATTTCTTCCGGGCGATATACCTGCATTCAGCTTATCGGTAATTTTTTTGTTGAGGTAAATGCCGCCTCTTGCTACCTGGTAAATGGCTTTTTCAAGTTCATCGGGTTTTGCCATTTTAGAGATATAACCTGCTGCTCCCGCTTTAATAGCACTTAATGCATAAACCTCTTCAGGATGCCCGGTAAAAACAAGCATTTTCACTTTGGTATAGTCAGTTTTTATGGTACGAAGAGCATTTATGCCATTAATTTCGGGAAGGTCTATTTCAATAATCAAAACATCGGGTTGGCGCTCGCTTAAAAAACCATATAATTCCATTCCGCTATGAACATTACCCACAACTTCAAGAGCCGGATTGTTTCTTAAAATATACCGAATCCCCTGATGCACCACAGGATGATGATCTGCAATTAATACTGTGCTCATAATATTAAATTTGCTTAAAAAATACGCCCGGGTAGGGCAAGCGCATTTATACTATTAAATTTAACAGAATTTATTCTTGATTCCGTTTTATGAGCACATTATTCGATAAAGTGATTATTTTTTAAGACTAATGGGAATGTTGCAGATGGGTATTGGATTCATTTTGTGGGAGTTAGCGCGATGTCTTCTTTGATAAATTGTAAAAACCTCCCGTTTTCGCCCATCAAAATCTTCAGCCGATTTCCCTTCTTCTGCTGCTTTCATGGCCCATTCCAATTCTGGGTAAGAGGCGCCAATTTGATCTTCGTCGCTACGGCTGTCTCCATATAAGCCATCGGTAGGTAGTGCTTCTATAATTTCCTGGATCACTCCTAAAAACTTTGCGATTTCATAGACCTCTGTCTTCATAAGGTCGGCAATGGGGCTTAGGTCTACACCTCCGTCTCCGTACTTGGTATAAAATCCTACTCCAAAATCTTCTACTTTGTTTCCCGTTCCTGCTACAAGATAGCTATGCAAACCTGCAAAATAATAGAGTGTAGACATTCTTAATCTTGCCCTGGTATTTGCCAGGCTAAGTTCTAATGTTTCAGAAGCTTCAACCTCCGGGACAACCTGTTTAAAATTCTCGAATACCGAGCTTAGGTTAACTTCCAGGTTGCTCACGTTGGCATAGTGGGTTTTTAACCAGCTAATATGTTGTTGCGCCCTGGTTACCTGATTTTTATGCTGGTGAATAGGCATTTCAATACAAAGCGTACGCAAACCGGTTTTGGCACAAAGCGCTGAAGTTACAGCAGAGTCAATGCCCCCGCTAATACCAATTACAAAACCATGCATTCCGGCATTGGTAGCGTAATCTTTTAACCAGTTAACTATGTGGTTTACCACTTTTTCAGCTTGCATAATTTTGGGTGATTAAATTTGTAAATAATACCTTTGCACACAAATCTACCATTTAAACATAATTATTAAAAGGCCACGGCGTTAAAGCCTTCATAAAGAATCCTTATGATTAGAAAAATAATTTTTTTATGTTGTATGTTCGCCTTCGTTTCCTGTAATGAGGAAAGCAGAATTGAAAAAGAGATTGCGAAGGTGCCGGTAGATTTTGAAGTGGTAAGGTTTGATAAAAAGTTTGCTGAAGCCGATCCCGAAAAACTTATGGATTTAAAACAGGAATATCCTTTTTTGTTTCCGCGGCAATTTTCAGATAGTGTTTGGATAGCAAAATTGAACGATACTATTCAGCAGGAAATAAATAAAGAAGTTGGTGAAGCTTTTCCTTCTTTTAAAAATAAAAAAGCAGAACTCCACAGTCTTTTTCAGCATGTTAAGTATTATTTTCCAAAATTTAAAGCACCAAAAGTGTTTACAGTGACTTCTGAAGTTGACTATAAAAATAAAGTAATTCTTCAGGAGAATTATTTATTCATTTCCCTGGATACGTATTTAGGGAAAGACCATCATTTTTATATTGGAATTCAGGAATTTTTAAAGAAGAATTTTAAGAAGGAACAAATACTTCCGGATGTTGCCAACGCATATGCCCAAAAATATGTAAAAAGACCCAGGTCAAGAACTTTTCTAGCGCATATGGTGTACTACGGGAAGCTTTTATACTTAAAAGATAAGTTTATTTCTGAAGTAACTGATGCAGAAAAAATAGGCTATACTGAAGATGAACATACCTGGGCGAAAAATAATGAGGCGCAAATATGGCGGTATTATGTAGAAAATGAGTTGCTTTTTGATACCGATTCCGAATTGTATTCACGGTTTTTGTATCCAGCACCTTTTTCAAAGTTTTATCTACAATTAGATGCCGATTCTCCGGCAAAGCTGGGGCAATATATAGGCTGGCAAATTGTAAGAAGTTATATGGAAAAAGCCAACGCATCTTTACAGGAAATGATTGAAACAGATGCCGAAACAATATTTAATAAAGCGAATTTTAAACCAAGAAAGTAATGTCAGCATATAAAAAGTCAGAAATAAATATAGAGGTGGTTACCGATGAGAATCGTGTACCGGAAGAGATTAGCTGGAGTGCCGAAGATGGAAATGTTTATAAAGAAGAGGCTAAGGCTTTAATGCTCTCTGTATGGGATAGTAAAGCGCAGGAGACCTTGAGGATAGATCTTTGGACCAAAGATATGCCGGTAGATGAAATGAAGAAATTTTTTCATCAAACCCTTGTTTCTATGAGCGATACGTTTAACCGTGCTACACAAGACGAGAAAATGACTGCGACTATGAAAGATTTTTGCGATTATTTTGCCGAGAAATTAGAAATTACCCAAAAGTAATTAGTCTAAACCCGGTTTAAACAATATTTATATTGTGGGTAAAGCGACACTAAGCATTAAATCCTGCTTATCGAGTGGAGAAACTTATTTTTGTATATAACGCGTTTTCCGGAACACATAATGCTGTTCTGGATGCGCTGTATAAAATGGTAAGTCCCAAATCTTCTGCATGTAACTTTTGTAAAGTAACACACGGTGTTTTTTCGGAAAATCCACAATGGAGAAAATACAGGCAGGCTTCAGAAGTGGGGATGAAATTTCTTCATTTAGACGAATTTCAAAAGCAATATGCTTCAAAGTTTGGTTACAAATATACTTTTCCAATAATTTTATGGGAAGATGAAGGTGAAATGGGAGTTTTTGTGACTACAGAAGAATTGGAACAAGTTTATTCAGCTGAAGAGCTGATAGCGATAATTGAAGATCGGCTTAAATTTTAGGAGCCTAATTATTAGCCTTTAATTCATTATTTATAGAATCGATATATTCCAGAATTTCTTCCTGTCCCAGTTTGGCAGTTGCCGAGCTTATAAAAAACTCTGGCATTTCCTCCCATATTTCCAGCATCTTTTCCTGGTAATTGTTGATGTTTTTCTCAAGAACCTTTGGCTTTAGCTTATCGGCTTTTGTGAAAATAATACAAAATGGAACCTGGTGTTCGCCAAGCCATTGCATAAATTCCATATCTATAGGCTGCGGATCGTGCCTACTGTCTATAAGTACAAAAGCGCAAATTAATTGCTTGCGTTTATCAAAATATGCAGTGATAAATTTTTGAAAAGTACGCTTTGTAGATTTAGAAACCTTCGCATACCCATAACCCGGTAAATCTACCAAATGCCACTCTTTATTGATTAAAAAATGGTTGATAAGTTGTGTTTTTCCAGGCTTGGCCGAGGTTTTTGCAAGTGCTTTTCTACCTGTAAGCATATTTATTAAAGAAGACTTTCCCACATTACTACGGCCAATAAAAGCGTATTCCGGAAGCTTGCTATCCGGGCATTTATCTACACGTGTATTGCTTACCACAAATTCGGCCGAATTGATTTTCATTGTAATTCTTTTTGAAAAATGATCTTGTTTAATATTGGTATTGGCAGCCTTAAACCTAAAACTTTATAAATTGTATGACTTAGAAATTTCGATTTCGTAACCAGTCATGAAGTAGCTCATTAAACAATATGGGATGTTCCATCATGGCGGCATGGCCACATTTATCTACCCAAAATAAATCGGCATCCGGAAGTAAACGCTGAAAGTCTTCAGCTACTTCAGGTGGGGTTACATGATCGTCTTTTCCCCAAATAATACAGGTAGGGGTTTTCATTTTTGGTAAATCTTTAGCCATATTGTGCCTTATGGCGCTTTTGGCTATGGCCAGGGTTTTTACCAGTTTATTCCGATCGCTTACGGTTTCGTAAACTTCATCTACTACTTCTTTGGTGGCAACTTCAGGGTCGTAAAAAACATCCTGTGCTTTTTTCTTGATAAATTCATAATCCCCACGACGCGGATAACTCTCGCCCATAGAATTTTCGTAAAGTCCCGAGCTTCCTGTTATTACAAGGGCCTTAACAATTTCTGGGTATAATTTAGTAGCCAATAAAGCAATATGTCCACCAAGCGAGTTGCCTAGAAGTATAACTTTATCGTAACCTTTAAAATCTATAAATTCTTTTAAAAATTTAGCAAAAGTGCCTACGCTGGTCTTAAGTAGGGACATGGAATATAAAGGAAGTTCTGGGATAACAACTTTATAACCATGCTTTGGAAAATATTCGGTAACCCCATCAAAATTACTTAAACCACCCATAAGTCCGTGTAAAATAACTATCGGGGTTCCCTCTCCTTGCTCCAGGTACGTAAACTTTCCCTCTTGCCTTACATTATTTTTCATTGATTGGCTTTGCGTTTCGCAATCGCAAATATAGCGATTTCATTACAAGTATAATCATTTTTAAGAAATACCAAAGTCATTTAGGAAATGCATTTTTATCATCTTTTTTAAAATATTTAACAAGAAAAGTGCAATAAAAACCAAGCCTCTGAAACCTAAATGAATAGGTCTACTTGATAGTGTTTCAGCTAAATACAGTTGATAAACTTATTAACAAAGTGGTAGAAAGTGGTAAAATGTGGTAATTTTTTCAATATATTTGACTTTGTAAAGTATATAAGTGGTAAATCTCATTGGAACATACGAATGTAAAGCAGATGCCAAGGGCCGATTAATGGTTCCTTCAGCATTAAAAAAGCAGCTTGCGCCTATGTTGCAGGAGGGTTTTGTGCTAAAACGTTCGGTTTTTCAGCCTTGTTTAGAGTTGTATCCTATGCAGGAGTGGAATGTTCTAATGCAGAAAATTAATGGTTTAAACCGCTTTAAAAAGAAGAATAACGATTTTATAAGAAGGTTTACTGCTGGGGTAAAGATGGTGGAAGTAGATGCTAATGGTAGGCTTTTAATACCTAAAGACCTCGTAGGTTTTGCTGGTATCAGTAAGGAGATCGTGTTATCCTCTGCTGTGAATATTGTAGAGATCTGGGATAAAGATAAATATGAAAACACCATTGATGAGGCTTCAGGTGATTTCGCTGAACTCGCTGAAGAAGTAATGGGAAATGACGATTTAGATGCAATATCATAATCCGGTTTTATTAAAAGAATCTGTAGACGGCCTTAATATTAAGGAGGATGGTGTGTATGTGGATGTTACGTTTGGTGGAGGTGGCCATTCCAGGGAGATTTTAAGTAGGCTCGGGGCTAATGGGAAGCTTTTTGCTTTTGACCAGGATAAAGATGCTTTGCAAAACACTATTGAAGATTCACGTTTTACGCTAATTCATGAGAATTTTAAATATATAAAACGTTTTTTGAGATTTTATGGGGTTAAAAAAGTTGATGGAATTTTAGGTGACTTTGGTGTTTCATCGCATCAATTTAATGAAGCAGAAAGAGGTTTTTCTACTCGTTTTGATGCGCGTTTGGATATGCGTATGAACCAGGGAAGTAAGCTTAGTGCTTTTGAGGTGATTAATGAATATGAAGAAGAACAGCTCAAAAAACTGTTTTATGAGTATGCCGACTTAAAAAATGCGCCAAAACTGGCAAGGCTTATTGTGGAGGCAAGAAAGGAAAAACCTATAGAAAGTAGCGAAGAGCTAAATAATTTGCTGAAACCGCATTTGTTTAAAGGAAAGGAGAATAAAATTCTGGCGCAAATATATCAGGCAATTCGAATTGAGGTAAACCAGGAAATTGAGGTTTTAAAAGACTTTTTAAAGCAAACCGAAGACCTGGTGGTAAAAAATGGGAGGATTAGCCTTATTTCTTATCACTCGTTAGAAGATAGATTGGTGAAAAGGTATATAAGAAGTGGATTGTTTGAGGGCGAGCCTGAAAAAGATTTCTATGGAAATATTTCGGTTCCTTTTAAAAAGGTTGGGGGGCTTATAGTGCCTTCTGATGAAGAAATTAAAGAAAACAATAGAGCTAGAAGTGCTAAGTTGAGAATAGCAAAGAAGTTATAGGTTTTGTAGGCTTATAACGAATTTTGAGAAGGGAGATTGAAATTTAGAAAGGAATGAGAGAAGGTTTTTACAACTTACTACGTGCTAATTTTCTTATTAGTAGGGATGCTGTGAATAACTGGCGCTTTATAGTCTTTTGTACGCTGCTTGCCATTATTATGATAGCAAGCTCTCATAGTGCGGAACGTAAAGTGCATAAAATAGCTAAACTTCATACAGAAGTAAGGGAGTTGAAAAGTGAATTTGTAGATCGCCGGTCGGCTTTAATGCGTATAAAAATGGAATCTACAATTACTCAAAAAATGAAAGATCGCGGAATTGTTCCTTCCGAAAATCCGCCTTATAAAATTAAAGTGAATATAAAGGAGTAAATGGCTACATCAGAAAAAGGCATATTAAATAGATTGTACGTGGTTGCGGCCTGTATGTTCATTTTTGCTATTGGCGTAGGGGTGAAACTACTCGATATTCAGTTTGTGGAAGGGGATTATTACCGAAATCTTGCCGAAGAACGTACTGTTAAAAGCTTTAAAATTCCTGCCAGCCGCGGAAATCTTTATGATACCAATGGAAATCTTTTGGCAACTTCAGTTCCAAAATACGATATAAGGTTTGATGCGGTAACTGTGTCAGATAAAAATTTTCAGGAAAATATTGTTTCCCTGTCTAATAATCTTAGCGAAATGTTCGGTAAATCTGCCGCTTATTGGTCGCAGCGTTTAAGGCAGGCAAGGGCTAATGGGCAGCGCTATTTACCAATTGCAAAAAACCTTGGATATTCAGAATATATGAAAGTAAAGAGCTTTCCTATGTTTAACCTGGGGGCTTACAGAGGTGGGATTATTGTAGAGCAAAGAACGGTTAGGGAGCATCCTCTGGGAAAAATGGGGGAAAGAACGGTAGGTTATGAGCGCCAGGACGAAAACGGCTATTTTACCCGTGTGGGGCTGGAAGGTGCTTTTAGCTCTTATTTAAGGGGTACCGATGGTCGTAGGTTAAAGCAAAAAATTGCGAAAGGCCAGTGGAAGCCTATTAGTGATAATAACGAAGTAGAGCCAAAAGATGGTTATGATGTAGTCTCAACCATAGATGTGAATATTCAGGATATTGCCCATCACGCTTTACTAAAACAATTGGAGCACTTTGAAGCCGATCATGGTACCGTTGTGGTGATGGAAACCAAAACCGGAGAGATCAAAGCAATGTCTAATCTTGGGCGTACCGAAGAGGGAACTTATTTTGAGAAGCGAAACTATGCGGTCTACGAATCTCACGAGCCGGGTTCTACCTTTAAGTTAATGGCGCTTACCGCCGCTTTAGAAGATAATGTAATAGATACAAGTTCGATTATAGATACTGAAAAGGGTGTGGTAAGATATTACGGAAGACCGGTAAGGGATTCCCGTCGTGGAGGTTATGGGAAGATTTCGGCAGCAAGGGCATTTGAGGTTTCCTCAAATACTGCTTTTACTAAAATGATTACCGAGGGATATAAAAATAACCCCGCTAAATTCGTTGAACGTCTATATGATATGGGGCTTAATGAGAAAATAGGCCTGGATATAAAGGGAGAGGGTTCTCCAAGAATACCACACCCTGATGATAAAAGTTGGAATGGATTGAGCTTGCCATGGATGGCATTTGGGTACGGGGTTTCTTTAACACCTCTACAAACTCTCAACTTTTACAATGCCATAGCCAATAATGGGGAAATGGTAAAACCCAGATTTATAAAAGAAGTAAAAGAATGGGATAAAAGTATTTTAAAGGTAGAGCGAGAGGTTATGAATCCAAGGATTTGTTCGCCTGAAACCGCTAAAAAACTTCAAAAAATAATGAAGCATACCGTAGAGAAAGGTACTGCTACAAATATTTATACCCCCAACTTTTCTATGGCGGGAAAAACAGGTACCTGCCAGGTAGAGTACTGGATAGAGCCGGGGAGGTATATTTCTTCTTTTGCCGGATATTTCCCTGCTGAAGATCCTAAATATTCCTGTATTGTGATTATTCATAAACCAAATAGAAGAATAGGTTATTATGGAAATATAGTGGCAGGCCCTGTATTTAAACAAATAGCCCAAAAAATTTATACCGATACTCCTGTTATGGATACCCTGCCTTCTCTTGAAGTGAAGAATAATAAGGTGATAGACGATTTTGAAGCTTACTATACAAGTTTTGAAAATGAAAAACCGGTAATGCCAGATGTTACGGGGATGCCGGCTATGGATGCTGTTTCTCTTTTAGAGAACCTTGGGCTAAAAGTGAATTTTAATGGGACGGGAAAAGTGAGGTCTCAGTCTATATCAGCCGGACAAAAAATAGAAACTAACCAACAAGTAAAACTAAATATAAGTTGAGAGTCTTAAAAGACATATTATATAAAGTAGAAATTGATGCTGTGGTAGGAAATACTTCAGTAACTGTTAATAGCCTGCAATTCGATTCTAGAAAAGTAGCCTTTAATGATGCTTTTGTGGCTATTCGCGGAAGTGTGTCCGATGGGCATAAGTATATAGGGCAGGCAATAGAAAATGGAGCGCTTGCTGTGATTTGTGAAGAATTTCCGAAGCAAATTGTAAACGGAGTTACCTATGTTAAGGTTGAAGATTCCCAGGAAGCTTTAGCTTTTATGGCAGCCAATTATTACGATAACCCTTCAGAAAAATTAAAACTGGTAGGTGTTACAGGAACAAATGGGAAGACCACCATTGCTACACTTTTATATAATTTGTTTACTAAAGCAGGCTTTAAAGTTGGTTTGCTTTCTACTGTAAACGTTATGGTGGCCGAAAAAGCTTTTGATGCGGTAAGGACCACGCCAGACTCTATAACTATAAACGACTATCTAAAGCAAATGAATGATGAAGGTGTTGAGTTTTGCTTTATGGAAGTGAGTTCCCATGGGATAGATCAGCATAGAACAACAGCTTTAGAATTTGCCGGAGGTATTTTTACAAATTTAAGCCACGATCATTTAGACTATCACAAGAGTTTTGCAGAATACCGCGATGTGAAAAAGCGTTTTTTTGATGAATTGCCGGCTTCTGCATTTGCCTTAACAAATGTAGACGATAAAAACGGGCAGGTAATGCTGCAAAATACAAAAGCACAAAAATATACCTACGCCCTAAAATCTTACGCCGATTATAAAGCGCAAATCCTGGAAAATTCCTTTACCGGATTATTGCTAAAAGTGAACGATCAGGAATTATGGTCGCGCTTAATTGGAAGCTTTAACGCTTATAATGTTTTGGCTATTTATGCTACTGCCGAACTTCTGGGCCTTGAAAATCTGGAAACTCTTAAGATTATAAGTGAGTTAGACGCTGTTAACGGCAGATTTCAATATATCATTTCAGAAAAAGAAAAGATTACGGCAATAGTAGATTATGCCCATACTCCAGATGCTTTAAAAAATGTACTGGAAACTATTAATAGCATTCGTACAAAAAATGAGGAGCTTATAACTGTAGTGGGATGCGGGGGAGATCGTGATACCACTAAAAGGCCAAAAATGGGGCATATTGCTTCGGCTTTAAGCACGAAAGTGGTTTTTACCAGCGATAACCCAAGAACGGAAGACCCCGATAAGATTATTGAAGAGGTTGAGGCCGGGGTAGAACCTCAGAACTTCAAGAAAATAATGGCGGTAACCAATAGGAAACAGGCTATTAAAACCGCTTGCCAAATGGCAGGAGAAAATGATATCATCCTAATTGCGGGAAAGGGTCACGAGACCTACCAGGAGGTAAATGGAGAGCGCAAAGATTTTGATGATCTTAAGATTGTAACCGAATTTTTAAAACAGCTAAATAAGTAAGCCCAAAATTTACAGGGAACGAGTAATAAAAAAATATGTTATACTACTTATTTCAATATCTAGAAGCAGAATACCAGGTGCCCGGGGCGCGGCTGTTTGAATATATTACGTTTAGATCTGCCATGGCCATTATTCTTTCTTTGGCAATTTCTACCATTTACGGGAAGAGAATTATTGGTTATTTGCTAGCTAAACAAGTTGGGGAGAGCGTTCGTGATTTGGGTTTACGTGGGCAAAGTGAAAAAGCGGGCACCCCTACAATGGGTGGTTTGATTATAATTTTCGCAACTCTTGTTCCGGTTTTACTATTTGCTAAACTTGAAAATATTTATGTAATCCTATTAATTGTTACAACCCTTTGGATGGGGGCAATAGGATTTATAGACGATTATATTAAAACCTTTAAAAAGGATAAAGAAGGCCTGCAGGGTAAGTTTAAAGTATTGGGGCAGGTAGGTTTGGGAATTATTGTTGGTAGTACTTTGTACTTTCATCCTGGCGTTACCGTAAAGGAGGAAGCCAATAAACCTGCACCGCAACAGCAGGAGCTGGTAGATAGTTTTCAAAATATTAGGGAAATGGGGCCTGAACTTAAAACTACAACCACTACTATTCCTTTTGTAAAAAATAATGAATTCGATTATTCCAGCTTGATAAGTTGGATAGATCCTGCCTTAAAGAACTATGCCTGGTTAATATTTATACCCATCGTGATATTTATTGTAACGGCGGTTTCTAATGGTGCTAATTTAACCGATGGAATAGACGGTCTTGCTGCCGGTTCTTCGGCAATAATTGTGCTCACCCTGGGGATTTTTGCCTGGGTTTCAGGAAACATTATTTTTTCTGATTATTTGAACATTATGTACATCCCCAGATCGGGTGAGATGACCATATTTATAAGTGCTTTTGCTGGAGCTCTGGTCGGCTTCCTATGGTACAATACCTATCCGGCCCAGGTTTTTATGGGGGATACCGGGAGCTTGACCATTGGCGGAATTATAGCTGTGCTGGCTGTGGCAACCCGAAAAGAATTATTGATTCCTGTTTTATGCGGAATCTTTTTAATGGAAAACCTGTCGGTAGTATTACAGGTAGCCTGGTTTAAAATTACCAAGCGAAAATTTGGAGAGGGTCGAAGAATTTTCCTGATGTCTCCCTTACACCACCATTATCAGAAAAAAGGATATCACGAAAGTAAAATAGTGGTGCGTTTCTGGATTATTGGAATTTTCCTGGCCATTGTATCTATAATAACATTAAAAGTAAGATAAGAAATAGTGAAACCTATAACTCAAAATACTCCTAATTCCGGTAAAAGACTGGTGATTCTTGGCGGCGGCGAAAGCGGTGCAGGAACGGCTATTCTTGGAGTGAAAGAAGGTTTTGAGGTTTTTGTTTCAGATAAAGGAAAAATAAAAGAAAAATATAAGTCGGTTTTTAATGAACTAAAGATCGATTGGGAAGAAGAAAAACATACCGAAGCTAAAATTTTAAACGCAGAGGTAGTGATGAAGAGTCCTGGAATTCCTGAAACCGTACCAATGGTAACGCAATTAAGGGAGAAAGGTATTCCGGTAATTTCAGAAATAGAGTTTGCTGCGGCCTTTACTTCAGCTAAAATTATTGGAATTACGGGAAGTAATGGAAAAACCACCACCACCAAATTTGTGCATCATATTTTGAAAAATGCGGGCATAAAAGTGGGAATGGCCGGGAATGTTGGTGACAGTTTTGCCAAACAAGTGGCCGAAACCAATCCCGAATGGTTTGTATTGGAATTAAGCAGCTTTCAATTAGACGGAATTAAGGATTTTAGGCCAGATATTTCGGTACTTACTAACATTACGCCAGATCATTTAGATAGATACGAGTACAAGCTTGAGAACTATGTATTCTCAAAATTTAGAATCTCCGAAAATCAAACCGATGAAGATTTCTTTATCTACGATTTAGACGATGAAATTATTACCGGTTGGTTAGAAAAGAACCCGGTGAAAGCACAAGAATTACCGTTTTCCCTTCAACAAAAAGTAGAAAACGGCTCATATATAGAGAACCAAAATATTATTGTCAATATAAAAAACAACCAATTTAACATGCCAACAACAAAATTAGGTTTGCAGGGTAAACACAATACCAAAAATGCTATGGCCGCGGCCACTGTTTCCCAGCTTTTAAGAATTAGAAAAGAAACCATTAGAGAGAGTATGGAGAGTTTTCAGGGGGTGGAACACCGACTTGAAAAAGTGCTGAAAATTAATAATGTACAGTACATTAATGACTCTAAGGCAACCAATGTGAACGCTACTTTTTACGCCCTCGAAAGTATGGAAAGCGAAACCATTTGGATTGTAGGTGGTGTGGACAAAGGAAATGTTTACGACGATCTTTTGCCTCTTGTGAACGAAAAGGTGAAAGCTATTATCTGCCTGGGAGTAGACAATCAAAAATTAATGCAAAACTTTGGAAATTGTGTAGATACCATAGTGGAAACACAGTCGATGAAAGAAGCCGTAAGAATGGCCTATAGCCTTGCTGAAAAAGGAAATTCGGTATTGCTATCGCCAGCCTGTGCCAGTTTTGATCTTTTTGAGAATTACGAAGATAGGGGAAGGCAGTTTAAAGAGGCAGTTAGAGATCTTTAAAATTAAAGATTTTAGAGCCAGGCTTTCGTCAAGCTGAACTTGTTTCAGCTTCTAGCATGTTTCGATACTAAGATGTTAGATCCTGAATCAAGTTCAGGATGACGTTAAAAAGTTTGACTGAGTAAAAGAGAAATTAAAAAATTAAATGAGCAACATTTTTTCAAATCTTAAAGGCGATAAGGTTATCTGGGCTACGGCCGGACTGTTGGCAATATTTTCGTTTTTGCCGGTCTACAGTGCCAGTAGTAATCTTGCGTATTTATATGGAGATGGAAGTACTTTCCAATATGTGGTAGTGCATTTCTTCCATTTGCTTTTAGGGTTTTGTTTGCTTTTTGCGGTGCATAAAATTCCCTATCATTATTTCCGTGGGCTATCAATATTATTTTTACCCGTTGTGGTTGTACTTCTTATTTATACCATAGCTCAGGGAACTATCATAGATGGTGCTTATGCTAGTAGGTGGATTCAAATTCCGGGCTTAGGTGTTTCATTTCAGTCGTCTACCTTAGCCTCTGTAGTTTTAATGATCTATGTGGCTCGCTACCTATCGAAAAAAACAAATGATAATCTTAGTTTTAAAGAGTCAATTTTACCACTTTGGGTGCCCGTAGGACTGGTATTATTATTAATTTTGCCGGCCAATTTCTCTACAACAGCTATTATTTTCTCTATGGTTTTGGTACTCATGTTTTTAGGTGGGTATCCGGTAAAATACCTTGGAATTATAGTCGCCGCCGGTTTGCTTTTGTTAACGATGTTTGTTTTAACAGCGAAAGCATTTCCGGGACTTTTGCCTAATAGGGTAGATACCTGGGCCAGTAGAATTGAGAATTTTTCTGATGATAAAGATACAGAAGCAGATTATCAAATAGAAAAAGCAAAGATTGCCATTGCCAGTGGAGGTATTGCCGGAACGGGAATTGGAAAAAGTGTACAGAGAAATTTTTTACCGCAATCTTCATCAGATTTTATCTATGCGATTATTGTTGAGGAAATGGGGTTAATTGGGGCATTTGGAGTTATGGGTGCCTATCTATTATTGCTTTTTAGAATTGTAATTGTTGCAACTAAAGCCAATACAGTGTTTGGTAAGTTGCTGGTTATGGGGGTGGGTTTGCCCATTATCTTTCAGGCATTAATAAATATGGGGGTTGCCGTAGAGTTGTTTCCTGTTACGGGACAAACACTACCGCTAATTAGTAGTGGAGGAACCTCTATTTGGATGACATGTATGGCACTTGGAATTATTTTAAGTGTTAGCGCCAAACGTGAAGAAATAAAAGAGCAGGAAGAAGCTGGAACGGATGTAGATGAAGAAAACCCGTTAGACATTTTAAGTGAGGCGATATAGAGCTAATAGGCTTTAGGAAAAAAGAGGTTTAGATATAGAGGTATAAAAAATGAAAAAGGATTTACGTGTAATATTATCTGGAGGTGGCACAGGCGGGCATATTTACCCGGCTATAGCTATTGCCAACGAGATAAAAACACGTTATCCTGAAACAGAAATATTGTTTGTAGGTGCAAGTGACAGGATGGAGATGGAAAAGGTGCCGCAAGCAGGTTACAAAATAGAAGGTCTTTGGATTAGTGGTATTCAGCGAAAGTTAACGATGAGTAATTTGATGTTTCCTTTTAAGTTGCTAAGCAGTTTGGCTAAATCCAGAAGAATAATAAAGGAGTTTAAGCCCAATGTGGTGATTGGAACCGGTGGTTTTGCCAGTGGCCCTCTTTTAAAAGTAGCAAGCTCTAAAGGGATTCCAAGTATTATTCAGGAACAGAATTCGTTTCCCGGAATAACCAATAAACTTTTGGCAAAACAAGTAGATAAAATTTGTGCTGCTTATGAAGAAGTGAAACGATTTTTTCCTGCTGAAAAAACCATAATTACCGGTAATCCTGTAAGGCAGGATTTATTGAAGATTGATGCAAATAGGGAAAAGGCACTAAAACATTTTGAACTTGAAAGCAATAAAAAAGTAGTGTTGGTGCTAGGCGGAAGTCTGGGTGCAAGAAGAATAAACCAATTGGTGGAAGCCAATTTAGAAAGATTTAAAAAGGAGAATATTCAGTTAATCTGGCAAACGGGCAAGCTATATTTTGAAGAATATAAAAAGTATGATTCAGGTTTGGTGCAAACGCATATGTTTTTAAATAATATGAACCTGGCCTATGGCGCTGCCGATGTAATTATCTCCAGGGCAGGTGCCGGGACAGTGTCCGAATTAAGTATTGTTGGGAAACCGGTACTTTTTATTCCTTCACCTAATGTAGCCGAAGACCATCAGGCCAAAAATGCACAGGCGGTAGTAAAGAAGAATGCCGCTTTGATGTTGAAGGAAAATGAATTGGATGAAAAGTTTGAAACGGTATTTTTTGGTTTCATGGCTTCTGAAGAGAAGCAAAGAAAGCTAGGTGAAAATATTAAAAAACTGGCTTTGCCAAATGCAACCGCCAGGATTGTAGACGAAATAGAAAAATTGATTAAATAAAAATGACGTTTGATTTAAAATAGAATGCAGGCTCTAAACCACATACAAAACATTTATTTTATCGGTATCGGGGGTATCGGGATGAGTGCGTTGGCGCGTTACTTTAAATCCCTTGGTAAGAATGTGGCCGGTTATGATAAAACTTCAACTTCGCTAACCAGAACTATGGAAGCCGAAGGTGTTGTTGTGGTTTACGATGATGATTTAAAGGCTATCCCTGTTGAATTTAAAAACAAAGAAAATACCCTGGTGGTTTATACTCCGGCTGTTCCTGCGGCACATAAACAACTGGTTTATTTCAAAGAAAATGAATTCCTACTGAAGAAAAGGGCTGCTTTGCTTGGTTTGATTTCAAAAGGAAAAACAACTTTGGCTGTAGCGGGAACTCATGGAAAAACCACTACTACTGCAATTTTAGGTCATTTGCTTAAGGAAACCGGGGCAAAAGTTACCGGGTTTCTGGGCGGTATTAGTGAAGATATTCAAAGTAATTTAATTCTTAAGGGAGATGAGGTTGTTGTAGTTGAAGCCGATGAATTTGACCGTTCATTTCTTCACCTTTCGCCAAATATTGCTGCCATAACCGCTATGGATGCCGATCATTTGGATATTTATGGTAGCAAAGAAGAATTGGAAGATACCTTTAGGCAATTTGCTAAACTGGTTCCCGAAAATGGCACTTTATTCGTGAAAAACGGATTGGCAATAGCGGGGAAAACTTTTGGAATAGAAGATAATTCCGATTATTCGGCACAAAATATAAAGATTAAAAACGGGAGCTATCATTTTGATTTAAAAACTCCCAACGAAGTTATTAAAGACTTTATGTTTAATCTACCCGGCAAACACAATTTGCTAAATGCTATAACCGCCCTGGCAATGGCTATCCAGTATGGATCCCCAATCCCCAGGCTAACCGGGGCGTTATATAGTTTTAAGGGGGTTAAACGTAGATTTTCCTATAAAATTAAGTCAGATAACCTGGTGCTTATAGACGATTATGCACACCATCCGGCAGAGATTGCTGCGGTAAACCAGGCAGTGCGGGAAATGCATCCGGGAAAGAAGGTCCTGGCGGTTTTTCAACCACATTTGTTTAGCAGGACAAAAGATTTTGCAGAAGATTTTGCGGAAAGTCTGGCCCTGTTTGATGAGTTATTCCTGTTGGATATTTATCCGGCCAGGGAATTACCAATTGAAGGGGTTACTTCAGCCTGGCTCCTGGAAAAGGTAAATAGCAATTCAAAGAAGTTAATTCAGAAAGAAAATATTATTGCAGAAATAAAAAGGTCTAAGCCTGAAGTTGTGGTGCTTATGGGTGCCGGTAGTATTGGAGAAGAAGTGGAATCTGTAAAAAAAGCCTTGCAAGATGAAGCATAAACTTAGATACATAAAACTGCCTGTTTTGCTGATTTTAGTAGCTTTTCTTTTCAGCTTTGCTGAAAAGCGTAATAATGCAAGAAAAATAAGTGAAATAAAGGTGCAATTTGTAGGGGGAGAGAACCTCTATGTTACTGAAGAAGCGGTTAATAACTTGTTGATACAAAATGATGTAGCTGCGACGGACATAGATAAAGAAACTTTAGATTTGAATAGGGTAGAACGTCTTTTGAACAATCATGATATGATAGAAAATGCTGAAGCTTTTCTTAGTTTGGACGGCAAACTTCAAGCTAAGATAGTTCAGCGTAAGCCTATTGGAAGAATAGTGGGAAATTCTACCTATTATTTAGATGAAAACGGAAGTGAAATGCCTTTGTCTCCATATTATTCAGCTCGGGTTCCATTGCTGTTAGGTGTAGATTCAGGTGCTGTAGAGAAAGTATATCCGTTGGTAGCCTATATTCAACAAGATGATTTTTTAACGCAGCATGTAACCGCTATAAAGCGTATGTCCGGTAATAAATTTGAGCTGCAAATGAGAAAACTAGACTTTAAGGTTTATTTCGGCAAAGCCGAGAATATAGCACTGAAATTCAACAACTTTAAGGCATTTTATAAAAAAGCTATACAAGACGAGAAATTAGATACCTACAAAAGAGTGAATTTACAATTTGAAGATCAGGTTGTTTGCACTAAAAAATAAATTATGGAATACAACGACATAGCCGTAGGATTAGACATAGGAACCACAAAGATTGTGGCTATGATTGGGCGTAAGAACGAATATGGTAAAGTAGAAATCGTAGGCATTGGGAAATCCAAAAGCCTTGGGGTGCACCGTGGGGTGGTAAACAATATTACTCAAACCATCCAATCTATACAACAGGCTATTCAGGAAGCTGAAGCAGATTCCGGATTAAAAATTAGCGACGTTGTAGTAGGAATTGCAGGACAGCATATAAGAAGCTTGCAGCATAGCGATTACATAACCAGGACGAATCCGGAAGAGGTTATTGATAATGACGATATTCATAGCCTTTGTAACCAGGTGCACAAACTGGTGATGTTGCCGGGAGAAGAAATTATTCATGTGTTGCCCCAGGAGTTCAAAGTAGATGGGCAGGCAGAAATAAAGGAACCTATTGGAATGTATGGTGGGAGGCTTGAAGCTAATTTCCATGTGGTAGTGGGGCAGGTTTCTTCTATTAGAAATATAGGAAGATGTGTAAAAAGTGCCGGTCTAGAACTTTCGGCAGTTACTTTAGAGCCATTGGCTTCAGCTAATGCTGTATTAAGCCAGGAAGAAAAAGAAGCCGGGGTTGCACTGATAGATATTGGTGGAGGAACCACCGATTTAGCAATATTTAAAGATGGAATTATAAGACATACCGCGGTAATTCCTTTTGGAGGAAATGTGATTACCGAAGACATTAAAGAGGGCTGTTCAATTATAGAGAAACAGGCAGAATTGCTGAAAATAAAATTTGGCTCTGCCTGGCCGGGAGAAAACAAAGACAACGAAATTGTTTCTATCCCCGGATTACGCGGAAGGGAACCTAAGGAAATTACCTTAAAGAACCTTTCAAAAATAATTCATGCCCGTGTAGTAGAGATTATTGAGCAGGTTTACCTCGAAATTAAAAACTACGGGCACGAAGAACAAAAGAAGAAACTAATAGCCGGAATGGTTTTAACCGGAGGTGGTGCGCAGCTGCAACATATTAAGCAACTCGCCGAATATATAACCGGAATGGATACCAGAATTGGTTATCCAAACGAACATTTGGCAGGAAATAACGATACTGAAACTACCAGTCCTGTTTACGCCACCGCGGTTGGCCTGGTAATGAATAGCCTGGAACACGGTGAAAAGAAATTTCAGGAAGAAGTAGTGCTAAAGAGCAAAGAAGAAAGAGAAAAAGAAGAAGCAGAACTACAGGAAGATTTTGATCAAAATCCACCACAAAGTGGCGATTTGAGGCAAGACCCTGAAGCTCCAAAAAGAGCGCCCAAAAAGAGCATATTTGATAAATGGGCAGAGAAGTTTAAAGATTTTTTAGATAACGCAGAGTAAGGCACTTTCAGGAAAGCTGAAAAAGTGTGTAATTATAACTATAGAAACACTTCGGCACAAGCGTCGAAGCATATTAAATCTCACTTAGTGAGTAAAAGATAGAACCAGTAAAACAGAATTTATGAGCAGTACAGAATTCGACAGCATTGCATTCGATTTGCCAAAGAATCAATCGAACGTCATTAAAGTTATTGGTGTAGGTGGTGGAGGCAGCAATGCCATAAACCACATGTTCCAGTTAGGGATAAAAGGAGTAGATTTTGTGGTTTGCAACACCGATGCGCAAGCCCTTGAGAACAGCTCAGTTCCTAATAAGATTCAATTAGGTGTTAGCCTAACAGAAGGTTTAGGAGCCGGGGCTAATCCACATATTGGGGAACAGGCAGCCGTAGAAAGTTTTGATGAAATTAAACAAATGCTTGATGTAAATACCAAAATGGTATTTATTACCGCAGGTATGGGCGGGGGTACCGGTACAGGTGCTGCCCCTGTTATTGCAAAACAAGCGAAAGACATGGGCATTCTCACCGTTGGAATCGTGACTATTCCTTTTCAATTTGAAGGGAAAATGAGAAACGAACAAGCGCAACTTGGTGTAGAGAATTTAAGAAGCCATGTAGATTCCTTAATCGTAATTAATAATAACAAGCTACGGGAAGTTTATGGGAATCTTGGTTTTAAAGCCGGTTTCTCTAAAGCCGATGAGGTTTTGGCAACCGCTTCCAGAGGTATAGCTGAGGTTATTACACATCACTATACCCAAAATATTGACCTTAGGGATGCTAAAACGGTATTGAGTAATAGTGGTACTGCCATAATGGGTTCTGCCCAGGCTACAGGTGCTACCAGGGCTCAGGATGCTATTAGCAAAGCCCTGGACTCTCCGTTATTGAACGATAATAAAATTACCGGTGCCCAAAACGTATTACTGCTAATTGTTTCGGGTTCTGAGGAGATTACTATTGATGAGATAGGAGAAATAAACGACCATATTCAGGCTGAAGCAGGCCATAGCGCCAATATTATTATGGGGGTTGGCGAAGATGAAGCTTTAGACGAAGCGATCTCGGTTACCATTATTGCTACCGGTTTTAATGTAGAACAGCAAAATGAAATTGTAAATACCGAGACTAAAAAAATAATCCATACCCTGGAGGACGATCAAAAAGCGGAACAGAATTTAAATCCGAAGAAAACACGTTCTTACCCAGAATTAAATCAGAAGACAGAGGCAGCTGCTCCAGAAGAACCAAAAGCGGCAAAAGTACAGGAGCCAGAGAAGCCTATTGTTCATACTTTAGATGATAGTGTAGAAGAGGTAGATGAATTAGGTAATATTAAGGATAAACGTGACGAATTGTTGCAAACGCCACCTTCTGCTAGAAATATGGAAGTTTCTTATGAAGAAGTAAATCCTAACGATTTTATTATCAACGATACTTCAGAAGAAGTAAAGGAGATGGATGTAAATGAGCCCGAAGAAGTTCAAACTGAAAGTGAAGATCAATTTATGTTCACGTTCGATTTTCCTATAAACCAGGAGAAGAAAGAAGAACCAAAAAACGAGCAACCAGAGCAACAGGCACAGCAACAACAACAGCCACAACAACCAAAACAGGAAAAAAGGCAGGAAATTAGGCATCAATTGGAAGATGACGAGCCTAAGAATATAGAGGTGAACGAGCCTGTAGAAGTTGTTCCTGTAACCGAGAGTTCTACTCGTGGGGTTAAGCGTTATAGCCTTGACGATTATATGGATTTTGAGCAATCTTTGGATAATTCAAAACCCAGAGCCGAAAAGAGAAAAGAACCAAAAGATGAGACTATTGCTTTTGAAAAGAAAACCTTAAAGCCAGAGCCTCAAAACCCCGAAAGAAATCACGAAGAAAGTGAAGGAGAGGAAGACCCTTTTAACAACCCTATTTCTGAGGTGCTTATAGAACGTGCAGCCGAGCGTAGGGCTAAAATGAAGGAGTTTAATTATAAGTTTAGAAATAATGCGGCTCAAATAGAAGAAATTGAAAAGCAACCTGCCTATAAAAGACAGGGAATAGATTTAGATAAAAGCGATAGAGGAGAAGGAAAGCTATCAAGGACCAGCCTGGGCCAAAACGATAACGACGATCTTTATTTTAGGAGAAACAACTCGTTTTTACACGATAATGTAGACTAACACCAATCTTTATTTTATATTACTGTTCATAAAAAAAGGTGCCTTGCAATGGGCACCTTTTTTGTTGCTCGCTAATCTAGCTTTTAAAGCCTTGTAGGTTTGCTACAAGATAAATTAAGATTTCTGTTCTGCTTCAATATCTTCGGTGTCTTTTCTTCTTTTAATAAGGGAAATACCCGATATAAAGAAAATAAAACCAATAATGGCCAATGCCCACGGGCTTAATGATAAGGCGAGGCTCCCAAAAATTCCAAGAATCCCCATCACCAGGGCAATTGCACCACCAACGGTTAAAACAATTCCTAAGATTTTAATCATAACTACAGTATTTTGGTTAGTGAAATAAAGGTAGCTAAATGATAGAAAATCAAAGATTGATTAACATTTTTTAAAGAAAATGTGCATGTTTAGGTGCGTAAACGCCATTTTTCAATTTCAGAAATCGCTTCCTGTTCATCACCCCAGCCTTTAATTTCTATAGACTGTGCTTTATCGTAGTAACCAAACCAAAGCTCCAGGATTTTTATTACTTCAGGGCATTTGGCCATAAAAGTCTGGTAATTCTTAGTCTTTATAATTTGCTTGTTTACTTCAGCAGGAATGGCAACTATTTTATAATCTAGCTCTTTTTCATCTACTAACTTCAAAATAGCTACAGGAATTATCTCTATTAGGCTGCCGGTTGTTATACTTTCACCCAACACCAATACATCTACGGCATCGCCATCACCACCTAATTTAGGGTTGGAATATGTAGAGGGAATAAAGCCGTAATTCCCGGGGTAGGGAAGAAAATTTATAATTCGGTCTTTGCCGTCCCTCTGGTCTATTACAAACTTTTTTTGATTTTTATCGTATTCAATCTTTTTATTGGTGCCCGCAGGAATTTCAATTACTGCACGGTAAATTCCTTTTTCCATACTGGCTTGTAAGCCACTAAAATCTTTGGAAGTTTTACAGGCAGAAAGAAATAGAAGAACACTAAAAATTAAAAGGCTTGAAAATCTTCCCATACCTGGCAATTTAATCCCAATAGATCATAAAATATTTAATTTTAGCATCATCGGGAATTTGCGAAGCTCTAATTTTAGAATCTGTATCATATCTTAAATCTGCCGGAAGCTCTTTTTTGTCTATTGTAATATAGGCGTTTATCTCGTCCAGAAAAACCACTGCTGCGTTAAGGGTATTCTCTATTCTTGAAATATTATAATCTTCCACAATGTCTTTAAATGTACTTTGGGTGTTTAAACCTGTTTTGGTCTTATAACGGGCGTCTAAAACACGTATATAGCCAATGGTGCTGGTAGAGTCAAACTCCTGAAGCGGTTCTAAGACCATTAAAGGTTTTCCTCCTTTTTCGAAGACCTTAATCTCGTTAACCGCACGAAACTCCCTAGCCCCACTCTTTTGTTTTACCAGGGAATCTCCTGCGAATAAAGAGTCTAATTTATTGATTTTAATATCCCGGTGTACAGGGCCAACCTGATTGGCGGTAATTAAAAAAGGATTGTCTTCGTCTTTTTGGCAGGAAGTTAATCCTAAAGCAAGTCCCAGAATAAGTAGCAAAGATTTTTTCATTTCTTAGATTGAATGTTGATGATATTATTTTAATAACTTATTGAGTACTCCCATTACGCCCCTAATAAAAGTAGCACTGGTAAGTACTTTAATGATTGCGCCCTGGGTTTTTCCAGAGTTTCGATTGTTAGTGCGGTTAATTGCCTTTTTTCGTTCTAAAGCTTCAATTTCGGCTTTTTCTTTGGCCTCTTTAGCTTTAGCTTCTTCAATTTTTTTATTTAGAAGTTCATAGGCGCTTTCCCGATCAATTTCTTCGTTATATTTTGTTCTTAATTCAGATTGTAAAATGAGCTCTTTAAGTTCGTTATTGGTAAGAATGTCCATTCTGCTCATTGGTGCTCTTAGCATGGTTGCAGCAAGTGCCAAAGGTCTTCCTTTTTCATCTAAAGCAGAAACTAAAGCTTCTCCAATTCCTAACGCAGTAAGCTCATTTTTGGTATCGTAATATTTGGAAATAGGATAATTTTCAGCCGATAATTTTATTGCTTTTCTATCTTTTGCCGTAAATGCCCTAAGTGCATGCTGAATTTTTAATCCCAATTGCCCCAATACTTCTGAAGGGACATCGGTGGGGTTTTGGGTTACAAAATAAAGCCCAACTCCTTTAGATCTAATTAACTTTACTATACTTTCTATTTGATCTAATAAAGCATCTGAAGCTTCTTTAAAAATAAGGTGGGCTTCATCTATAAATAAGACTAGTTTAGGTTTCTCCCTATCACCTTCTTCGGGAAAAGTGGTATAGATTTCAGCCAATAAGCTAAGCATAAATGTAGAAAAGAGCTTAGGTTTATCCTGGATGTCTGTAAGCCTCATAATGTTTACATATCCATGTCCATTTTCGTCTTTTCTGGTAAGGTCGGTTACTTCAAAGGAGCGTTCCCCAAAGAAGCGCTCGGCCCCCTGTTGTTCCAGGGCTACAATTTTTCTTAAAATAGCTCCCGTTGAGGCTTTGGAAATTCTTCCGTATTCATTCTCTATAGATTCCCTGCCCTCATCAGTAATATACTGAAGCATTTTCTTTAGATCTTTAAGATCTAATAGTGGTAGGTGATGGTCGTCGCAATATTTAAAAATAATGGCTAAAATACCTTCCTGGGTAGGAGTGACATCTAAAATACGAGATAATAAAACGGGCCCAAATTCGCTTACTGTGGCTCTTAAACGAACCCCATCTTGCTCTGAAATGCTAAGGAATTCTACTGGTGCTTTAGAAGCTTTAAAAGGAAAATCAAGTTTCTTATGGCGTTCATATAGAAAATCTTCCCCGGCTGATGGTTTTGCAATACCGCTTAGGTCTCCCTTAACGTCCATTAGCAAAACCGGAACGCCCTTTTGAGAAAGATTCTCAGCGAGAATTTGCAGGGTTTTGGTCTTTCCCGTTCCGGTAGCTCCTGCTATAAGTCCGTGGCGGTTCATTGTTTTTAAGGGAATTTTTACCGCAGCATCGGCAAAAGTTTTTCCATTGAACATAGCGGCTCCCAAATAAATATAGTCGCCTTTAGGATTGTAAGCCTGACTTATATACTCTACAAATTCTGTTGTTTTATCCACCTTTCAAAATTTCTTAAAAATAAGAATTGTTGCTTATAATTTCCGGTTTTAAACACATTTACTTTTTAGAAAATTATTATTTAACGGCATTTTCCAGAAGCTCAATGCTCCCTTTTGTTGCATTTATCTTCGCTTTCAGTCCGTTAGGAATGGTAACATTGTCATCTATATGGCCAATCATTGCGCCTGAAAAAGCCGGGATATTTAGTGGCTTTATATAATGATCTATAACTTCTTCCATGGTTAGCGAGCCATAACCTGAGCCACCAGGCTTACAATTGGTGCATTTTCCAAAGACAAATCCGCTAATTTTGTCCAGCACCCCTCCTAATTGCAACTGGCTCATCATTCTATCTACGGCATAAATTTGTTCACCTACATCTTCTAAGTATAGGATATTGCCATCCCAGTTTGTTGGAAAATATTCCGATCCCATAATTCCTGTGAGAACAGCGAGGTTTCCGCCAATTAATCGGCCTGTAGCTTCCCCTTTTCTAATGGTTCTTATCCTGTTTTTAATTTGTGTAAGATTATCGCCTTTATCGGTAGGATTGGTAAAGGTTATTTTTTCGTTGTCAAATAACAAACGTTTAAAATAATCAAAACTAAAGGAGTTCCAGGTAGAGACTGCTAAGGGGCCGTGAAAAGTTACCAGTCCTGTTTTTTGGTAAATTGCCAGGTGCAGGGCGGTAATATCGCTATAACCTATAAAGATTTTCGGATTATTTTTTACTGCCTTATAATCTAATTTATCCAGAATTCTTGCTGCCCCAGAACCTCCACGAAGTGCCATTATAGCCTTAATAGTATCGTTGCGAAACATATCATTTAATTCTCCTGCACGTTCCTCATCGGTCCCTGCCAAATGCCCGTAACGCCCTTTTACAAAATCTCCAAATTTTACTTTTAAACCCATGGCTTCCAGGTTTTCTTTCGCAATTTCGTAAGGTTCGGTTTCAAAAATAGCACTAGATGGGCTTACTACACCAACCGTATCGCCTTTTTTTAATCCCTGTGGAGTTATTATCGAATTGTCAATAGGAGCGATTTTATTAATTTTAGTAAAACTAGTTAGTGGAAAAGCCAAACTTCCAATTCCTATATTTTGAATGAATTTTCTACGTTGCATCTGGATAATTTTAGAGGTTTAAAGTTAGTAATTATCGCGAATTTGTAGCAGTACCTTTTCCATTTCGGCTTTTAAAACTGAAGTAGGGACTGTATAATTGCTATTCATAAAACTAAAAATTAATAATTTGCCTTTTTTGGTTATTAAATATCCGCTAAGGCTGTGGTTGTTTTTTAATGTTCCGGTTTTGGCGAAAACATAAGGCTTATCTGCTTTATAGTAGTTTTTTATGGTGCCCGAATGCCCACCTGCAGAAAGCATATCTAATAACTCTTTTTGTGGAACCTCTTTTTTAATTTTTTGAAGCAATTTTACCATACTTTGTGGGGTGAATAGATTATAGCGCGAAAGGCCAGAACCATCATACCACATAGGTTCGTCGGGTAAATCTTTTAAAAAATTCTCTTTCATATAATCTATGGCGATCTCGGTTTTAAGGGTATCTGAAACTTTGTTTGCCGCCATTAGTAAAATTTGTTCTGCAATAAAATTATCGCTCACTTTTAGCATTCGTTTATAAATGCTATCGGCCGGAATACTATAGATGGTATTTGTAAGCTTTTTATTTAATGCTGAATCTTCAATAAATGTAATCGGTTTCTGAAGGGTGTCACTTAAAAGGCTTACTAGAAATTCTGGTGAATATTTAAAAGGCACAACTTGTGAAAAATCTGAATCTTTTTTTTGATTGTTAAATACAAAACGATTTTTATGTAAATCCCGTTTTACCCGTCTCGAAATTAAACTGTCTTTAGAGTTAAAAATCGAGTCTTTAAAAACTGTTGGTGTAACCACAGGCAGCTCTTTATTATTTTGGAATTTAAAGCCTACCAGGTTTCCATAAATAGGAAATGGAGTAATCTCGGCAGAATAATAGGAGTTGTAGTCGTCCCAGGCCCAGCCACGACCCTGGTGTTTTTCGGTGTAGATTGGGGCTACATAGGCCAGATTCTCTGAAGTGCTTTTCAAAAAATCTAAAACGTCTGATTTTGGTAAATTTTCATTTAAAAATGAAGGATCTCCGGTTGCTTTAAAATAAAGGCTGTCACCTAAAACCCGATATTGAAGTGCGGGAATAGAATCATCTAAAATTTTTAGCCCTGCATAAAAAGTAAATAGCTTGGTGTTAGAGGCAGGTGTAAAATATTTATTTGGATTATAGCTATAGAGCGTTTTGTCTTTTTTAGGATCAATCACCATGAAGCCCACAAAGGCTTTTTCAAAAACTGCAGACTCCTTAAATATTTTATCTAAGGGCTTACTTATTTTTTTTGATGATGAGCAAGAGCCAAGCAATAGAGTAAGCAGTAAAAAGCTAAGACTTTTAAGAGTAGTTTTAGTGGGGAGAAGAGTATATCGCATGGAGTGAAACTTTTAATTGAATTAGTTATTTTAAAAAGAAAAGTGCAAAGTTATATAATTAAAAAGTTGATGAAAGTTTGATTTTTAGGCTTTTATATCCTTATGGTTTGAGATAAGTTGGGTATATTTAGTTGATTATTCGGAAAACTTTAACACAAAAGTAATGAGAAACAAAATTACAATTATGGTATTGCTGGCGTTTTTCCAATTTTCCGGAATTTATGCTCAGCAGCTGGAAGTAACCGGTAAGGTTACTGCAGCCAAAGACGGAATGCCTTTACCTGGAGTGAATGTTTTGGTAAAAGGAACAAATGAGGGTACGGTTACCGATATGGAAGGTAAATACGCTGTTCAGGTAGACGAAGATGCAATTTTAGTGTTTTCTTCTTTGGGTTTTTTAAAGCAGGAACAGGCGGTGAATGGAAGGAATCTAATTAATATAGCTCTTGCCGAGAATCTTGAAGGTTTGGACGAAGTAGTGGTTACTTCCTTTGGGATAGAACAGGAAAAGAAAGCTCTGGGTTATGCCGTGCAGGAAGTGAATGCAGAGGAAATTACCAAAACTAAACAACAAAATGTAGTAAGTGCTTTACAGGGGCAGGCTGCAGGGGTGCAAATCACTAATTCTGGTGGAGCTCCCGGTCAAAGTGCCAGGATTATTATAAGAGGTGTGAACTCTTTAGACCCCGATGCAGACAATCAACCTTTATTTGTAGTAGATGGAGTGCCAATAGATAATTCTACTACTGAATCTGATGGTACCCCTCGAGGACTCACAAACAGGGCTGCAGATATTAACCCTAATGATATTGAATCTTTGAACGTATTAAAAGGAGCTGCAGCAACCGCTTTATATGGAGTTAGGGCTGCTAATGGAGCTGTTATTATTACTACAAAAAAAGGTAAAGAGGGGCAGGTTAGGATTAACCTTAATAGTTCGGTTGGTTTTGAAGATATTAATAGATATCCCAAGTTTCAGGAAGTTTATGGGCAGGGATTCTCAGGGGAGTATAATCCAGATTCTTTTTGGCCTAATTGGGGACCTTCAATGGCAGAGATTAATGCTATAGATCCAGATGTTAAATTCTATGATATTTGGCGCGATGCATTTGATACAGGTGTGCAAATAGATAATTCTTTAAGTATTTCTGGAGGAAATGAAAAAGCTACCTTCTACGGTTCTCTGGGTAATTTAAGTCATGAAGGGATAATGCCTTTTAGTGATTGGAATAGGACCTCGGCCAGATTAAATGGACAGGTGAAATTTAGCGATAAATTTACATTCGCCGGAAATTTAAGTTACACTATTTCGGGTGGGAATCGTGTGCCACATGATAGGTTTATGGAGCGAATGATGTATTGGGCACCAAATCATGATGTAACCGATTATATAAATCCCGATGGCACCATGAAAACTTATGGTAACACCAATCCGCTTTACGATGCCCGCTTTAGTACTTTTGAGGATGAGGTTAATAGAACGATTGGTAATTTTAAATTTACTTATAGCCCTTTTGAATGGTTGGATATTAATTACCTA
The DNA here is from genome assembly GCF_016236975.1 of Salegentibacter maritimus. Lineage (NCBI taxonomy): Bacteria > Pseudomonadati > Bacteroidota > Flavobacteriia > Flavobacteriales > Flavobacteriaceae > Salegentibacter > Salegentibacter maritimus. The sequence continues at coordinate 265,214 of NZ_JAEHNY010000001.1, read as the reverse complement.
ATTGGAACAGATTATTATAGTGAGAGTAGAACCGAGATTACTCCCGGTCCACTAGGGATAGATGGCGAAGTACCCTTGAGTAGTACCGGTTCTATTTCAGAAACAAGTATTGAAAGTCGGGATATTAACTCAAACTTTTTTATAACCTTCACTAAAGATTGGAACGAAAAATTTGGAAGTACTTTAAGGGTAGGAAACGATGTTTTTGAACGTAATTATGAGAGATTTGATGCCTCTGGAACCGATTTCGTGATTCCTCAATTTTACGACTTGAGTTATACGAGTCAAATTTCAAATTCACAGGATAAACGTAAAAAAAGATTGGTAGGATTATATGGCGATTTGATGTTGAGTTATGACGATATGTTATTTTTAAACATAACTGCAAGAAACGACTGGACTTCAACACTTCCAATTGGTAATAATTCATTTTTCTACCCATCGGTTAATGTAGGCTGGGTTTTTAGTGAAGTTATTGAGACACCAGAATTTTTAAACTTCGGAAAATTAAGGGCTTCCTGGGCACAGGTAGGAAAGGATACAGATCCCTATTTAATTGGGCAAACCTATACTTCTCCAGACGTTTACCCCTTAAATGGCCAGGTTGGTTTTACTAGGTTTAGTAGATTTGGAGACCCAATTTTGAAACCGGAAGAAACCACTTCTATTGAGTTTGGTACAGATCTTAGGCTTTTTGAAAATCGTTTGGGAATAGATTTTACCTGGTATAAGTCTAATAGTAAAGACCAAATTATTCCGGTTCCGGTTTCAGAAAGTGTAGGTTTTTCGACTTTTGTTACCAATGCAGGTGAGATTGAAAACAAAGGTGTTGAGTTTATTGTAAGGGGTACTCCGGTGAGAACCGAAGATTTTACCTGGGATGTTTCTTTAAATGCCGCTTATAACAAAAATGAAGTGGTGAATATTAGGGAAGGAATAGATGAAATTGTAGTGGGAAGCCAATTTGGATATGCCGGAAGTAGGGTGACTATGAAGCTTATTGAAGGAGAAGCTTATGGAAATATCTTTGGTAGTAGTTATGAGAGGTTTGGTGCAGATGAAAATAGCATCTTTCTAAATGAAGGCTTGCCAATTGTAATTGGAGAAAATGGTTTCCCGGTTAGAAATGGCGCGCAGCTTGTTTTAGGAAATACAACCCCTAAATGGATTGGTGGCCTTAAAAATGATTTTTCTTACAAAGGCTTCGATTTATCTTTTCTTATAGATTTTAGAACCGGATTGGAGCAATATAGCCAATACGATAATTTCTTTGCAGCTTTTGGTATTGCTGAATATACCCTTGCAAGAAATGATACACGGGTTTTTAACGGGGTGCTGGCAGATGGTTCTCCAAATAACCAGGAAGTGTGGTTAGGCCAGGGCGAAGGCCCTGATGGTAGGGATTACGGGGCCGGCTTCTATAGAAACACCTATAGAACCGTAAGTGAAAATTTTGTACACGACGCTTCGTTTATAAAGTTGAGAAATATTTCACTTGGTTATAATTTCCAGGAAAATATATTAAAAGTTTTGCCATTTAACTCTGCACGGGTTTCGGTGGCAGCAAATAATATTATTCTATATACTCCCTGGGATGGTTTTGACCCCGAATCTTTTAGTGCCGGTGCCGGCGGAAATGCAGTTGGTTTTACCGGCTTGGGTTACCCCGGAGTACAAAGCTTTTTTTTCACGCTTAATTTAGGACTATAATTTAAAAGATAACGAATATGAATTTTCTAAAGAATAAATACACATATCTTGTTATATCCGGATTATTTATGTTTTCGTCTTGCGAAGATTACCTGGATATTAACGACGATCCCAATAACCCCACAGAAGCACCAATTTCTGCCTTAACGGTAAATTCCACTTTTGAAACGGCCCAGAATACATTTAGAATGGGAAATATTACTACCAACTATGTGCAACATCTGGCTTCACCTAACCCCGCAAGTTCTTCAGATGTTATGGACCCGGTAAGTTATAGCAGTACCTGGTCTAATATGTATAATGTAATGACCGATTTAAGTGACTTAATAAATCAGGCTTCAGAGACCAGTGCCAATCATTATCAGGGAATAGGGCAAATTTTAATGGCCCTAAATCTTGGGATGACGGTAGATGCCTGGGGAAGTATTCCTTATAGCGAAGGACTAAATTTCCAAACCATTACACCTTCTTATGACGATGATAGTCAATTATACCAGGAAGTTTTAACATTGTTAGATCAGGGTTTTGGAAATCTATCTAATCCCACCGAGATTTCGGTAGGAGAAGACGATTTTATTTATGAAGGGGATATCGATAAATGGATAAAATTGGGTAATATGTTGAAAGCAAGATATCTTAATCATTATAGCGAAACCGATTCTTACGATCCGGTTGCCGTACTTGCGGCTTTAGATGAAGGAATGGAATCTAACGAAGACGATGCTCAGGTAGAATATTTTCCGGAAGAATTTAATCCCTGGGCCCAGGTAGCTATCGATAATGCCGATTTACTCCTGGGAGGATGGATTTCTGAACAATTTATAGAAAGTATGGATGGAACTCTTTATACTGTTCAGGACCCAAGACTGCCTTATATGGTTGGGGCTACAGATGATGGTGAATATATTGGTGTAGAAAATGGAGCCGGTAGGGGAAATGCTCCTGAACAAGGTGCAAGGTCTGTACTTGAGCCGGGTGACTTTTATACCGGTGAACAGTCCCCAATATTAATTGCTACATATTCTGAACAGAAATTTATTGAAGCCGAAGCAGCATTTAATATAGAAAAAAGTAGGTCTTATCAGGCTTATTTAGCCGGTATTAGAGCTCATATGACCAAAATTGGGGTAGAACCGGCCGAAATAGATGCCTATATCAATAACCCGGCAGTAAGTATGGGTGAGGCAGCTTTTAGTATAGATGACATCTTTAAAGAGAAATGGATAGCTATGTTCTTACATCCCGAAACCTGGGTGGATGCTCGTAGATATGATTATGCTTATGAAGATTTTGATTTACCCGTAAATGTAAATCCAGATCTTAATGGCGAGTTTATAGCCAGATTGGCTTATCCCGATTCTGAAATAAGTAGAAATGGAAGCAATGCCCCCGATGTTAGTCTTACCGATAAAATTTTCTGGGATGAATAAATACCACTTTCATTAATTTTAAGAAGCTGTCTGAAAGGGTTTTAAAACCGTCATCTTGACGAGAATAGACTTTAAACGATAATCATTAATTTTGAAATCTCTCGGTCGTACCGGGAGATTTCAGTTTTAAATATTTATAGAATGAGATATGTAGTTTTTATTTTCAGCCTTTTACTCTTAAGCTGTAAAAGCTCGGATGTTGCTAATAATATCATAGATCGTCCAATCATTTTTAATGAAGAACGAAAACAGCTTAGTCTTGATTACCTGAAAGAACGTTACTGTTTAGAAAAATCTATTCCTGAAATTACTCCAAAAATGATTGTGCTCCACTGGACGGCAATTCCAGATTTAGAAGGTTCATTTAGGGCTTTTAATCCGGTTAGGTTACCGGGCGCCAGGGAAGATATTCAAAAAGCAGGTGCTTTAAATGTATCGGCGCACTTTTTGGTAGATCGCGATGGCACAATTTATAGGTTAATGCCCGAAACAACTTTGGCCAGGCACGTAATTGGCTTAAACCATGCGGCAATTGGAATTGAAAATGTAGGAGGAACAAAAGAAACTCCGCTTACCAAAGCCCAGCTCCAGGCAAATATTGATTTAGTAAACTATTTAAATAAAAAATATCCTATAGAATATTTGCTGGGGCATTATGAATATCCGCAATTTCAGGGACACCCGTTATGGCTGGAAAAAGACGATGCTTACAGAACCCAAAAAACTGATCCCGGAAAAGAATTTATGCAAAAAGTTCGGGAAAAAACGAAAAATCTTAATTTTAAGCCTGTTCCTAAAAATGAACCTAAATGAATTTTAAAAATATTGGTTTCTTATTTTTTCTAGGTGCATTTTTTAGCCTTTCAACTAGCCTGGCACAAGAAAAAGAATTGTATAGAGGCTTATATAATTCTTACGATGCTTTTAAAGAAAACTCTATTGAAAAACGTCGTTTTACTCAAACTCAAATTCAACCCTTAATCAACGAGATTAAACAGAAAGAAATGTTTAAGGTTGTAAAAGTCGGGGAATCTATAGAAGGAAGACCACTCCAGTTAATTTCTGTTGGAAGTGGAGATGTAGATATTTTCCTGTGGTCCCAAATGCACGGGGATGAATCTACCGCTACTATGGCAATTTTTGATATTCTTAATTTTTTAGATTCTGAAGCATTTTCAGCAGAAAAAGAAGAAATGTTGAAAAAGCTAAAGCTCCACTTTTTACCTATGTTGAATCCAGATGGCGCAGCACGTTTTCAGCGTAGAAATTTATTGGGGGTAGATATTAATAGGGATGCCTTGCGATTACAATCGCCCGAAAGTAAGGCCTTAAAATGGGTTCGGGATAGTTTGGATGCCGATTTTGGATTTAACCTTCACGACCAGAGCACTTATTATAATGCTGAAAGAACTCCAAAACCCGCCACTATTTCGTATTTGGCTCCTGCCTACGATTATGAAAAATCTATCAATGAGGTGCGAGCTGCGGCAATGCGGATAATTGTGCAAATGAACAATATCCTGCAGGAATATGCGCCCGGCCAGGTAGGTAGGTATAACGACGATTTTGAACCGCGTGCTTTTGGAGATAATATTCAAAAATGGGGTACAAGCACTATTTTAATTGAATCTGGTGGCTACCCAAACGATCCCGAAAAGCAGGAAATTAGAAAGTTGAATTTTGTTTCCATCCTTGCGGCTATATTTTCTATTGCCAACGAAGATTATAAAAATGCTGATATTTCGAAATATGAAGAAATCCCTAATAATGACCGGAAACTTTTTGATTTAAAACTTACCGGACTTACTTATGAATTGTTAGGGAAAGATTATATTCTCGATTTAGGGATTAACCAGAATGAAATTCAGGATGAAAATCTAAATTATTTTTACGACGCCTATATTTCAGATCGGGGTGATCTTTCTACTCATTACGGATATAGGAATTTAAATGCTTTAGGCTTTAAGTTAGTTAAAGCAAAAATTTACCCGGAGAGCTTTCAGAATATAGAAGAACTTCAAAGAGAGGATATTTTTAAAATGCTGAAGGATGGCTATGCTTATGTGCCTTTAAAAAAATTACCGGAAGCTAATGCTGTTAAGTTACCAATTAACCTTGTTGCTGAAGACTTTGAAGTTCCGGAAAATTTAGAGCCTAATTTCTTTCTTGAAAAGGAGGGAGCATTGAATTATGCAGTAATCAATGGGTTTTTGGTAGTATTGTCTAATGAGGAAGTAGAGGTGCCAAATGCACTTATTATAGATTAAGAAGGAATTATGCCTGTGGTACAGCTTAAAAAAAGAAGATTACGTATCTTTGCAGGCTATGATTACAGAAGAGACAAAGGCATTGGTAGATGATGGCATAATGCTTCCGTTAATGGAGGAGTTTTATACCATCCAGGGAGAAGGATTTCATAAAGGAACCGCGGCATATTTTATAAGAATTGGCGGTTGCGATGTAGGATGCCATTGGTGCGATGTAAAAGAGAGTTGGGACCCGGCTATTCATCCACCAACCCATATTGGTGAAATAGTAGAAAAGGCTGTGGCCAATAGTAAAACTATAGTGATTACCGGAGGAGAACCACTAACCTGGGATATGACTAGGCTTACCGGTGCTTTAAAAGCTAAAGGTTGCGATGTTCATATTGAAACCTCTGGAGCCTATAAATTAACAGGGGAATGGGATTGGATTTGTTTATCACCCAAAAAAATAAAATTACCTACTGAAGAAATTTATCCGTTGGCTCACGAGTTAAAAGTGATTATCTTTAATAAGCACGATTTTAAGTTTGCAGAAGAACAGGCAGCAAAAGTTAGTGAAAACTGCATACTTTACCTACAGCCCGAATGGAGCAACAGGGAAAAAATGATGCCCCTAATAGTAGATTTCGTGATGAAAAATCCGAAATGGAAAGTTTCCCTTCAAACCCATAAGTATCTTAATATTCCATAAAAATAATTGGAATATTAAGTGGAAGTAATTAAGCTGAACTGGTTTTCAGCTTCTAGCTGATATACCTTATTAGATCCTGAAGTAAATCGGCCAGAAAATATGGGCAGGTTCAGGATAAGGCTTTGTCTAATTATTTTTGCACCAGCACATCCTAAATATCTCAATACCTTATAAAAAAAAAGCTGCTTCTGGGAGAAACAGCTTTTTTATCATTCAAATTTTTATTGGCACAGCAAAGGGATGTAATACCCGAGGCTTGCTCCGAGATAGTCTACTAACCTGCAGGTGAAAAAGGTATTTTTACATACTTATCTGCCCAACCCATTAAGAGGTTAGCTCCTGCTTCATCTTCTTTTTGCTCTATTGCCATAGAGAAATTCTCGATATTATGACTCGCATTTCTAACTGGTACTTTAATTCTTACGTAATCTTGTTCATCGGTATATTCGTAGGCACCCCAGGTGTGAATAGATTTATTTAAGATGATAGTCCAATGTTTTTCATTTGGAATAGTGTAAAGCGTATAAGTACCTGCTTTTACGGTTTCGCCACCAATGCTCATATCTTTGTAAAAAGTGATTTCGGTAGCTTCGTTTGCTCCGGTTCTCCATACTTCCCCATAAGGAACCAGTTTCCCAAATATTTCACGATCCCGCATTTGAGGTCGGCTGTAAATTACCCTCATAAGCACCTCGTCTTTTTGATTACGGTGCAAAATCATATCAAGGGGGCTGGTGTCTAATTTAGGAAAATTAGGCTGGCTAGACAGCTGCGTTTCCTGAGCCTGTACATCCTGGAAACCAATTAATCCTATTAAACATACGGCTGTAAAAAGTATTTTTTTCATTGCGTTAATTTTTAATGTTAAAGATAATCTACTCTTAGCTACTAAGGTGTTAAAAATTTATTTAGTTGCTGTTAAAATACAGGATATTTACATATGTAAGAGATGTAAGTGTTTTAATGATTGTTTACTTACTTTCAGTTTTTAATTAGCCCTTACGTGTTTCTTGTTTTAACTGGATGATGTGTAAGTATTTGTTAAATGTAATATAGAGTGCATGTTTGTAAGGTATTATACATCTAAATCTTAGATGGAAAACTAGCCGTAGTTGTGAAGCGGTTTTCGTAAGAAAAAATTAGTAGGCTTCCTGAAATAATGTTCCGTTGTAATTCAGGTAAAAATGGAATACATGTATTGGAAGGGGTATGTTGAGTTGTAATAAGGTGGAAGGATCTACACTTGTTGGATAGCTATAAATGAGAAAAAAGAACTTGAATAATTAGCCTAAGTTTAAAGTAAACAATCGTGTGGTTTGTTATGCCCGAAATACAGCATTGAATTAGCTGTGTTTTGGGCTTTTTTTGCACAAATTGTTAATAACTTAAAGCGGTCTAAGACTTAGCGGTATCATTTAAAATATGGGTTTTGTTATATTTGTTCGTTATTCAAAATAGACGAATTTAATTAGCGAGATATATGAGCGAGGAAGCCAAAAAACAGAATTATTCGGCCGATAGTATTCAGGCTCTTGAAGGTATGGAGCACGTACGCTTGCGCCCTTCTATGTATATTGGTGATACTGGTATACGCGGTTTGCATCATTTGGTATATGAGGTTGTAGATAACTCTATAGATGAGGCTATGGCCGGCCATTGTGATAAGATAAAAGTAACCATAAACGAAGATGGTTCAGTCACTACCGAAGATAACGGAAGGGGAATTCCTATAGACCTTCATAAAAAAGAAGGTGTTTCTGCTTTGCAGGTAGTAATGACCAAAATTGGTGCAGGAGGTAAATTCGATAAAGATTCTTATAAAGTTTCCGGTGGTTTGCACGGGGTTGGTGTAAGTTGTGTAAACGCACTCTCTACAGCTCTTAAAGCCACAGTTTACAGGGATGGGCAAATATGGGAGCAGGAATATGAAATTGGTAAGCCACTTTATCCCGTAAAACCTGTTGGTGAAACCGAACTTAACGGAACGGTTATCACTTTTAAGCCAGACCCCAGTATTTTTCAGCAAAGCGTAGAATATAGCTACGAAACCTTGTCTAGCAGAATGCGCGAGTTGGCTTATTTGAACAAAGGAATTGAAATTATCCTTACCGATAAACGCGAGGTTGATGAAAAAGGGGAGTTCCTTTCTGAAAGATTTTATTCTGAAGAAGGGCTAAAAGAGTTTATAAAATTCCTGGATGGTAACCGTGAGCCTATTATTGCTGAGGTGATCTCTATGGAAGGTGAGAAGAATGATATTCCGGTTGAGGTTGCGATGGTTTATAACACCTCGTTTAACGAGAACTTACATTCTTATGTGAATAATATTAACACCCATGAGGGTGGAACTCATTTGTCTGGATTTAGAAGAGGATTAACTACTACCCTTAAAAAATATGCCGATGCATCGGGAATGCTCGATAAGCTAAAGTTTGAAATTGTTGGAGACGATTTCCGTGAAGGCTTAACAGCAATTATTTCGGTAAAAGTAGCCGAGCCTCAATTTGAAGGGCAGACCAAAACTAAACTGGGAAACAGGGAAGTGACTTCGGCGGTTTCACAGGCGGTTTCGGAAATGCTTGAAAATTACCTTGAAGAAAACCCTAATGATGCGAAAACCATTATTCAAAAGGTGATTCTTGCTGCTCAAGCCAGGAATGCGGCTAAAAAAGCCCGTGATATGGTGCAGCGTAAAACTGCCATGAGTATTGGTGGTTTGCCCGGGAAATTATCAGATTGTTCAGAACAGGACCCTACGCAAAGCGAAGTGTTTCTTGTGGAGGGTGACTCTGCAGGGGGTACTGCCAAGCAAGGGAGAGATCGTAGGTTTCAGGCAATTCTTCCGTTAAGGGGTAAAATCCTGAATGTTGAAAAAGCGATGACGCATCGTGTTTTTGATAACGAAGAGATAAAAAATATATATACCGCTCTTGGGGTTACCATAGGTACCGAAGAAGATAGTAAAGCTCTAAATACTGAAAAATTAAGATATCATAAAGTAGTAATTATGTGTGATGCCGATGTAGATGGTAGCCACATTGAGACTTTAATCTTAACTTTCTTTTTTAGGTATATGAAAGAGTTGATAGAAGGAGGAAATATTTATATAGCAACCCCGCCTTTATATTTAGTTAAAAAAGGAAGCAAAAAGCGTTATGCCTGGAGCGAAGAAGAGCGTGATGAAATTGCTGAAAGCTACAGCGGTGGAGTTCAGATTCAGCGTTATAAAGGTCTTGGGGAGATGAATGCCGAACAACTTTGGGATACTACCATGGACCCTGAAAGAAGAAAGTTGAGACAGGTGACTATAGATAATAGTAGCGAGGCCGATAGGATTTTCTCTATGTTAATGGGAGATGAGGTGCCACCAAGACGTGAATTTATAGAGAAAAATGCGAAATATGCCAATATTGATGCATAGAACCGCATAACTCTAGAAAATAAAACCCGTAAGTAAGCTTGCGGGTTTTTTTATAGTATAAACCGAGATTGTATAGGGAATACTTTTTTTGTTATTTTTACCACCTAACTTAACACCTACCTATTTTGAAAATTCGAACTAAATACCTCATTTTATCTATTTTATTTTCAATTGGTTCTTACGCACAGGAAGACGATGTTACAAAATTCGCAAACGAGATGTTGTATATCGCCGATGAATTTGCAGGGCCAGCAGCCGAAGGAGCGGCCTACCAGGCCGGTGCAGGATGGTTCACTTCTGCTACCGCTTTAAAGCCCTGGAAAGTAGAGATATCGTTTCAGGGAAATGCGCTTATTGTTCCTTCTAACAGGCAAAGTTTTACTATTTCTAATAATGATTTTGCCGGTGTGCATTCAGGCGGAAGCCCAATTTTAAGTATTGAAGGTGAGGGTAGTAATGCAGTAGTTCCAACGGCATTTGGTGGAGAGACAGAAACTTATTTTGTAGGCGAAGTTGACTATTTGGGTAATACTGTGCCTATTAGGTTTAGGGCTATAGAAGGAATTAATAAAAATATCCTTGCATATCCATTTGTTCAGGCTACGGTTGGCTTACCTTACGAAACAGAATTTTCTGCTAGAATTCTTCCGCAATTAACGGTAGATGGGGTGGCATTTACTACTTATGGTGCAGCGGTAAAGCATAATTTCACACAATATTTTAGGTTTAATAATGAAGACGATTTTCAGGCTTCGGCAATAATTGCCTTTAATAAGTTTGATGCCGAATATGAATTTGTAGATCCTGTAAACTTGTCGTCTGAAGGAAGCTCTTTTGGGAATCTAACCCTGGTAAACGTGAACTCTAATTTATGGATGGCCTCGGTATTGGGATCTAAAAAATACGGCGACAGTTTTGAGGTTTTTGGAGCTTTGGGGGCAACAAATTCTAACTTTAGCTATGCTATGGGAGGAACCGGGGTGGCTTTAAGACCTATTAATAATGCCCTTGCGCGTTTAGATCAAAGTCAGGCACAATTTAAGGCCGATTTGGGCTTTAATATTTACTTTAATCGTTTTAAGATTAGCACTATGGCTACAGCCGGTAAATTTTTTCATATGAATGCCGGGCTACATTTTAGGATCTAAAAAAGGCTAGTTTTAACCATATCTTCTAGTAATACTATGGCAATATTCGTATTTTTGAGGTCAATTATTAACCGATTTAAATAAAATATAAGATGAAAGTTACTATAGTAGGAGCAGGTGCCGTTGGTGCCAGTTGTGCAGAATATGTTGCTATTAAAGATTTTGCTTCAGAAGTGGTTTTACTCGATATTAAAGATGGAGTGGCCGAAGGAAAAGCGATGGATTTAATGCAAACCGCAACCCTTAACAGTTTTGATACAAAAATAACCGGTACAACTAACGATTATGCTAAAACAGCAGGCAGTGATGTTGCTGTTATTACTAGTGGTATTCCTCGTAAGCCCGGAATGACGCGTGAAGAATTAATTGGAATAAATGCAGGGATCGTAAAAGAAGTTGCATCAAACCTTATTAAACATTCTCCAAATGTTACGCTTATTGTGGTGAGTAATCCGATGGATACCATGACTTACCTTGTACATAAAACTACAGGTCTTCCAAAAAACAAAATTATTGGAATGGGTGGAGCTTTAGATAGTGCCCGTTTCAAATTTAGATTGAGTGAAGCTTTGGAATGCCCTCCATCTGATGTAGATGGTATGGTAATAGGTGGACATAGCGATACCGGTATGGTGCCGCTTACAAGATTAGCAACCAGAAATTCTGTGCCCGTTTCAGCTTTCTTGTCAGAAGATCGTTTAAACCAGGTTTCAGAAGACACCAAAGTTGGAGGGGCAACTCTTACCAAATTATTAGGAACCAGTGCCTGGTATGCACCGGGTGCGGCAGTTTCTGCCCTTGTTCAGGCAATTGCTTGCGACCAAAAGAAAATGTTCCCTTGCTCAGCATTGCTGGAAGGTGAATATGGACTAAACGATATTTGTATTGGTGTGCCTGCAATTTTAGGAAAAGATGGTTTGGAAAAAATCGTCGAAATTGAACTTGATGATGCAGAGTCTAAAAAGATGAAAGAAAGTGCAGAAGGTGTAAATAAAACCAATGCCCTATTAGAACTATAAATAGTTTTTACCTTGAATATATGTTAAAAAAGGCCGCAAGTTTAGCGGCCTTTTTTGTGTTTAAAAGTTAAATTATTCAAAAAAAAATTGTTGGGATTTCATTTTTGAAACCCTATATTTGTCCGTTTTTAAAATTGACCTAATTAATTATAACTTAAGGAATAATGCAGAACAAAGGACTGATTAAGGTTTTTGCAATTTTATTTGGGCTGGTATGTATATATCAGTTGTCTTTTACTTTTATTGCTAATAATGTAGAAAATGAAGCTGAAGATTTTGCCAGGCAAAAAATTAGCGAAAATGTAGAAAACTATTCAGCATTGAGAGATGTTGAACAGCAAAAATATCTCGATTCTGTTGCGAATGAGGAGATTATTGCAGGTATTACTTACAGTAACGCCAAAGACAAAGAACTAAATAAAGGACTTGACCTTAAAGGCGGAATTAATGTAATTCTTCAAATTTCGGTTAAAGATATTCTTGCCGGTTTGGCAAATAATACCAACGATCCCGCTTTTAACCAGGCAATAGCTGAGGCCGATGAAGCTTCTAAAGACAGCCAGGACGATTATATAGATCTTTTCTTTGAAGCTTTTAATAATATTCCTGATGCTAAATTAGCCTCTCCAGATGTGTTTGCGAATAAAACACTAAGTGATGAGATAAATTTTGAAATGTCTAATGCTGATGTTGAAACAGTAATTAGAAGAAAGGTTGATGAGTCTATTACTTCTGCTTTTGAAGTTTTAAGAAAACGTATCGATAAATTCGGGGTAACCCAACCAAATATTCAGCGTCTTGGTAATTCAGGAAGAATTCTTGTAGAATTACCGGGTGCTAAAGATATTAATCGTGTAAAGGGATTGTTGCAGAGTACTGCGCAATTAGAATTTTGGCACGTATATAAAAGTAACGAATTAGGTAATTTCCTGGCTCAGGCTAATAATGTGCTTAGAGAGGTAGTAAGTAAAGAGAGCAAAAAAACGGAAGCTGAAACCGATACTACTGCTACCGATAGCGATATAGATGAGTTGCTTGCAGAAAGCGAAGATTCTACTGAAGTAAGCACCGGGAATAACCCTCTATTTGAACTTATTCAGGGGCCTGGATTCCAGGGAGGACCGGTTTTGGCATATTTCTCTGAAAAAGATACTGCCAGGGTAAATGAATATCTTGCCATGCCACAGGTAAGATCTTTACTTCCGGCATCACAACGTTATGCTAAATTCGCCTGGGGAATTCCACAGGATGAAGAAGGTGTAGTTGGTCTTTATGCTTTAAAGGGTAATCGTAATATGGAGCCACCGCTTAGTGGTGATGTGATTACTGATGCACAACAAACTTACGACCAAATGGGGCGTGTTGCCGTATCTATGCAAATGGATGGAAGAGGAGCTAAGATATGGGAAGAAATGACCGGCCTTGCTTCTACACAACAAAGCAATATTGCCATTGTTTTAGATAATACTGTTTATTCTGCTCCGGGAGTTTCTACAGGACCTATTGCGGGGGGAAGAAGTGAAATTAGTGGAGATTTTACAATAACCGAAGGTCAGGATTTGGCCAATGTTCTTAGAGCTGGTAAACTGCCTGCTTCTGCAGATATTATTCAAAGTGAAATTGTAGGGCCAAGTTTAGGTCAGGAAGCCATAGATAGCGGGATCTGGTCTTTTGCCATCGCCCTTGTTTTTGTGTTGTTATGGATGGTTTTCTATTATGGTAAAGCCGGTCTTTTTGCCGATGTTGCCCTGGCAGTAAACATTCTATTTATCTTCGGAATCCTTGCAGGTCTTGGAGCGGTGTTAACTTTACCAGGTATTGCCGGTATTGTGTTAACTATTGGTATCTCGGTAGATGCCAACGTACTTATCTTTGAAAGAATTCGAGAAGAACTTGCAAAAGGAAAAGTACAGAAAGATGCTATTAAAGACGGATTTAATAACGCACTGTCTTCAATTTTAGATGCGAATATTACTACCGGTTTAACTGGTTTTATCCTTTTAATTTTAGGTACAGGGCCAATTAAAGGTTTTGCCACTACTTTATTAATAGGTATCGCAACTTCTTTATTTACCGCAATTTTCATCACTAGATTATTTATTGATGGTTATGGTAAAAACGGAAAGTCACTTGATTTTGCTACAGGCGCAACTAAAAACCTTTTCAGAAATGTAAAAGTAAATTGGTTAGGGAAGCGTAAAATGGCTTATACAATCTCTGGAATTTTAATCGTGATTAGTGTTGGGTCTTTATTAGTGCAAGGACTAAACCAGGGGGTTGATTTTGTAGGAGGTAGAACTTATACCGTACGTTTCGATAAGGATGTGAACCCAACCGATGTGGAACAGGATCTGATCGCTGAATTTGGAAGTGCCGAAGCAAAAACTTTTGGGCCAAATAATCAGCTTAAAATTACTACGAAATATAAAGTAGATGAAGAAAGTACAGCAGTAGATAATGAGATTCAGCAATCTATGTTTGAAGCTCTGCAGTCTTACCTTCCTCAAGATCTTACCTACGATGAGTTTACAGCAGGAGGTGCCGGAAAAGATATTGGTATTATGCAGTCTATGAAAGTAGGTCCAACTATTGCCGATGATATTAAGAACGACTCTTTCTGGGCTATCTTAGGATCGCTAGTAGTGATTTTCCTATATATCTTATTGCGATTTAGAAAATGGCAATTTAGTATTGGTGCGGTTGCCGCAGTAGCACACGATGTTATTATTGTATTGGGTATCTTCTCATTACTATACAAAGTAATGCCATTTAGTATGGAGATTAACCAGGCATTTATTGCTGCCATACTTACGGTAATTGGTTACTCATTAAACGATACCGTGGTTGTATTTGATAGGATTAGGGAATTTGTAAACGAACATACAAGTTGGCCGTTGGGAAGAACTGTAAACAGTGCTTTAGATAGTACCATAAGTCGTACTTTAAACACCTCGCTTACTACCTTAATCGTATTGCTTGCCATCTTTATCTTTGGTGGAGAAAGTATTAGAGGCTTTATGTTTGCCTTGATTATTGGTGTAATTGTAGGTACTTATTCTTCTTTATTTATCGCAACTCCTGTGATGTTCGACAGCGTGACCGATAAATCTAAGATTGAAAAGAAAAAGAAAGTTGAAGAAGATTCTGAAGCCACTACGGTTTAAGATTTCTTCGGAAATATAAAAAGTAAAAAGCGCTCCATGTGGAGCGCTTTTTTTATGGGTAGTTTTAACTTAAAATATACTTTTAGGGGTGTCTATATACGGTAGTGGGTAAACCTGGGTTTAATCTGGATTAGGTTAAATCTTTATATTTGGTTTGTGTAATGAGTTGTGGTGCATGTAAAAGAAATGTATAAGTAACTTACAAAACAAATGGACTTAATAATAAGAAAAGAAAATCCGGAAGACTTTAAAGCGGTCTTTAAACTTATAGAAAAAGCATTTGAGAATGAGCGAATGAGTGACCACAAGGAACAGTTTTTAGTAGAACGTTTAAGGAAATCAAATGCGTTTGTTCCCCCGCTTTCAATGGTAGCTGAAACTGAAAAAAAAATTGTTGGACATATTTTACTAACCAAATTAAAAATAAAAAATGAGCACAATGAATTCGAATCTTTAGCGCTTGCTCCTATTTCTGTGCTCCCGGAATATCAAAGGAATGGAATTGGAGGAATGCTTATAAAAGAAGCCCATGAGAAAGCAAAGGAATTGGGTTTTCAATCTGTAGTATTGGTTGGACACGAAAAATATTATCCGAAGTTCGGATATAAACAAGCTGATTTATTTGGAATTAAATTGCCATTTGAGGTGCCGAAAGAGAATTGTATGGCAATTGAACTCCCTGAAAATGGATTGGAAAATGTAAGCGGAATGGTTAAATATCCGAAAGAATTTTATGAGTAGAAATATTATATCGCCGCTATGTCCTTATGCATCAAAACATCGGAAATTTAAATATTTAATTAAAACCGAGGCTTTCTCTATTCAATTCGATCGGCTTAATTTCTAGTTTATAAAATAACAACAGCTGTAGAAATTCTTACTAAATTTCAGGTTAATATAAAGACAGCGTAAAGTTCTTAAGAGGTGGTTGGAAGTTTAAACTATTATTAAAGGGAATATTGAAAAGAATATAAACATCTTGCTGGCTGAATAAAAACACAATGAACTTTCTAAAAAATATATTCAATTCAATGAAAAAACAATCTGCTAAAAGTGCTTTAATTAATTCAACTGAACATGAAATAAATAGATTGCTGTGCGGAATTGGACAATCAAAAATCACAGAAAAGGAAATAGAGATTTCCGAGTATCCTTTCGAACCCTCAATTGCTTATCCTAATAAGCTTATTAAAGCCAATGAGATCGATTTTATAGGTGCAGATTTCGGAGTTTGTAAAATATACCTTGCTAACGACATAGTTTTCATTTCTGCAGAAAAGAAAGCAGAATTAAAAGCTTTTGCAGATAGCAATAACATAAACTTAATCGAATATAGCTGGAATTGGGATTGGATTTTAGAGCCTTATTTAGATACCGAGTTTACAAAAGAAAATGAGAAACTGGCTTTGGAAAGGCTTAGGGAAAACGGAATTGATCAAGAAGAAGTTAAACAGATAAGAGCTGAAGTTGGAAAACAGATGTTTAAATATAATTTTGAGACTATGTTGTGGGATTGGTGTAGTTTAAACTTAGTAGATGTTCTTTCGGCAATGAGGGTTAAATATGACAAGGATGAATTTAGGGAATTTTACAAAAGAGCAATAGAAATTGACAAGCGAAATTAAAACTCGTTTCGCAATGATACTAAGCGTAATTATTTTGAAATGTGAATATGCTTCGGTTACGCTCTAAGTATAAATTAGAATTTAATGATAATTATTATGCCGATATTTAACCAGAAAATAGTAAATTTCAACACCTAACTTGCCAATTACCCTACTCGTTGAGCAAAAAAATATCGAGATTTGAAATTTTTACTACAGTGCTCTCTAGTTATGTTATTGGGTTTAACTCTTATTAATTGTAACCGGGCAAAAGCAGATAGGGCTTTTGAAGAAAGATCGGTTTCAAAATTTTCAGAAGAACAACAGGATTCTTTAATTGATAAATATCTTAAAAATGGTGCCTGGCAAGAAGATCCTTATTCGCAAGAATGGCAAAAGGAGATTAATAAAGGTTTAGAAGTCGATTCTACCATTGCCTATTTCTGGCAACAAAAAGCAATGCCTCTATTTAAGCAAGGCAAATATGAAATAGGAATGCCATTTATAGATAAGGCTGTGAAGTATAATCCTGAAAGGTGGCAAAATTATCGCGCGTTTATAAAATGTATTTTTTCAAAGCAATACAAAGACGCAATTGCCGATTTTAAAGATTACCGGGAAAAATATGGTTATGGCTTTGTAATGGACCATTCTTATAATTTCTACATTGGGCTGAGCTACTTACAACTGAATGAATTTGAAAAGGCTGAGAAGATTTTTGAGAAAGATTATCAACGAACATTAAATGATGATGGGGAAGGATGGTTGCATCATTTAGATTTATTTTATTACGGAATCAGCAAGTACGAACTCAAAAAGTACAAGGAAGCATTAGAACTTTTTGATCAGGCTTTGGAGATTTACCAACAATTTTCAGATGTTCAATATTATAAGGCTAAAATTCTGTATAAATTAGGAAGACCACAAGAAGCTAATAAAATTTATAGGGAAGCAAAAATAAATGCTGATAAAGGATTTACAATAAATGAAGATAATGTTGTCTATGAGCGATACCCCTATCAGGTTCGGTGGCCATAAAGTTTTTTATGCTGCTGTATTAGCCTAAATTTCTAGAAATATTAGAACGAATAATCTAAATTAGGCAACTAGTTAAATCTAGTGTGTGGGCTGTACATGGTAAATTTCCCAGGCACTATGAGCGCTTGCCAACAGCTTTATTAAAACATTTGTATGAGAAAAATAATATTTAGCTTTATTGTAATAATTGGCTCATTAAATCAAACTTTTGGACAGCGTCTTCAAGAGGGACAAATACAATGGGATTCTGAAAAGAGACTAAGTATTGAGGATTTTAAAATAAAAATGGACGATAAGAATAATGATGCTGTGTTCAGTCAGTTTATGATTTCACACGAAATTGGCGGATTCGACTTTATGAGGCGTAATTTGAATCAAACAATAGAAAATATATTTATAGGAAACGCAAGCTGGATAGACACTACAAAAATTGCGAACATTAAAAAGCAAATTGATTTTCAACAAATGCAATTTGACCTTGCCGAAATTCACGCTAGGAAATTTAGAAAAAGGGTTTTGGAGAATAAAAATAAAATTATAAAAGGTTTCGATATTATAAATCAAATCAATAATAATATCATGACTGAGTTTTCAGAATATCGCTTGCTGTTGGTAAAAGAAACAGAAGCGGGTAGAAATATAAAAAAAATTGAAGAGTGGAAAGAGAGAATATCGACCGAACTAAATGATTTGGACGAGTTTCGATATGAGAATAAAAGGAAAATTAAGCTAAAAAAGTAAAAAGATTTGCTGGCCACGTATTTGATGGGTATTGATGAAAAATTTAATTTTAGAAATCAGGAAAGAAAATGATTATTTTTTCAGGTTTACATCTTTGTTCATGAAATTTATAAAAAACTAAAGCTTTAATCAAAAGTATAATAGAATCGTGATCCTTCTAATGCAGAAGTAGGTTTTTATATAGGCATACAATAATAAACCAATGGGTAAATTAACATTAAAGTCAGATACAAGGGTGATTGAAATATTTGCGAATTACCCCGATTTTGTTCGGGATAAAATGCAACGTCTGCGGGAATTGGTAATTCAGACAGCAGAAGAAACCGAGGCTGTAACCGTTTTGGAAGAAACCTTGAAATGGGGCGAACCCAGTTTTGTAACTAAAAGCGGAAGTACATTGCGAATGGACTGGAAGGAAAAGACGCCAGATCAATATGCTATGTATTTTCAATGTACAAGTAGATTGGTCGATACTTTTAGGTTGGTTTTTAATCACAAATTTCGATATGAAGGAAACCGGGCTATTGTATTTCATTTAAACGAAAAAGTCCCGGAAGTAGAGCTTAAACAGTGTATTAAAGCATCGTTGATTTATCATACGGTAAAGGAAGAGCTTACGTTGGGAATGTAATACAGCGTTCAAAAGCCGATAATTGTGGATTATATGTAAAAAGGAAAAAGGCCTATACAGAGGCACTCTTTTTATTGATTTTAGTTCTAAAGTTAGTAGTCTTTTATTTGTGCCAAATTCATAATACTTATTTCAATTTTAAACGAATTGTGTCTACTAATGTTACACTCACCAAAATAACAGGTTAGCTAAAACTATTTTTGTTTCTTTGTGAAATACTAAGCAGTATTTTTATGAAGAAATCACAGATAACCCGATTAACTATTCTAAACAAGGCCTTCGATTTAATCTATTCAAATGGCTACCGCGCGTCTAGTATTGATGAAATTATTGGAACTACAAAAGTGACGAAAGGCGCATTTTATTACCATTTTAAAAATAAAGAGGAAATGGGAATAGCTATTATTGATGAAATATTAAAGCCGAGACTATCCAATAAGTTTGTAGAACTACTTGAAAATAAAAATAGTCCTGCTGAGTCTATATATTCCTTAATAAGATATCTTTTGATGGAAGACGATCTTCTAAAGGTAGAGCTTGGGTGCCCCGCTTCAAACCTTATTCAGGAAATGACACCCTGGAATAATTCTTTTTCTATTGCCCTAAACAATCTTGTAAATCAATGGTTGCATTTATTGATTGCTACGCTAGAAAAGGGGCAAAAAAATGAGACTATAAATAAGGGGGTAGATGCAAACTCGGTAGCTAATTTTATACTTTCCGGCTATTGGGGTGCAAGAAACCTGGGTAAATTAGAGAAATCAGATAAACCGTACAAGGCTTATTTAAAGGAACTTAAGATGTATCTAAAAGCACTGGAATAATTTTTTTGCTCAAAAAACATACTAATTGGTATGTTTTTGTAGATTTGTACACAAAATTATAATCTATAAAGTAATGAACACTATGTATAAAGATTTGGGTGTATTGCGTGACAAAGAAATCTCAAGTTTTAAATATTCGCTTATAACTTCTAAACTGGGGGAGAACAAGAACAAGTTTTTTAAATGGCTTGGAATAAGATCTTATGGTAAGATTGATTTTAAGGATATCAATATACCAGATTCAAAAATAGCCGCTATGGCAATCGAAGAAGCAAACGATACTTATAAACCTTCCTTGTTAAAACATTGTTACCGAACATATTTCTTTAGTTTGGGTTTGGCCTTTTCGCAAAACTTGAAGATTGATGAAGAGTTTTTGTTTACAACATCTATTTTGCATGATATAGGCCTAACAGATAAACATAATCATGTATGCAGTAAACAATGCTTTGCAGTTTATGGTGGGGATATAGTTAAAGACTTTGCCATGAAGAATGGAGTTGATGAATTAAGGGCAGGTAGTATGCAAGCTGCAATTAATATGCACTTAAATCCATATGTTGATAAAGAAAAGTATGGTAACGAAGCTTATCTGCTGTCTAAAGGTGCAGCAATGGATGTTATTGGAGCCCATTCTTTTCAACTTTCTTTAAATTTTATTAATGATGTTCATAAGAAATTTCCAAGAACTAATTTTAAAGAAGATATTCTGGAGACTATGACATCGCTATCCCATAAAGAAAATACAAGAGCAGATATTCTATTTAAAATGGGTTTTCAGAAGCTTGCCTCCAATAATAAACTCGATACAATTTAATACTTGAAATTAAAAAGAAGCGATATCTAATCTGATTGTTGCAATTTTAAAACCGCCTATTTAAGCATTTTGAATAAAGGCGGTTTTTATTGGCACGGTCAAAAGGTGTAATACCCCGAGTCTTGACCCCAGGAAGTTTACTTTTAGCTGGTACTATCTTTAGGTTTATTAAATCACTACAGGCAAGAATAGTGAGTTTTTTACGCGGGCATATTTCAATATTGAATGCCCGAAAAAACTATTCCTAATCTATTTTTGCGAAATCTATCTTGTCGCCAACTTCAATATTCCAGTCGTCTGCCAGGCCTGCGTTTATTTCCAGTATAAATTGAGCCGGTTTTTCAGAAGGTAAAGAAGTTTCGTCCAGGGGTTGCGCATTCTTTTGGAAGCTCACCGCAGTACTGTCGGAAGCAAAATAAATAATATCCAACGCGATATACGTGTTTTTCATATAAAATGCCCTTGGAGCTTCATCGTCATAAATAAAGAACATACCCTGGTCATCTTCCATACTCTCACGATACATTAAACCTGTTTGGCGTTCGTAAGAATTATCGGCAATCTCTATATCAATTTTCTGAATGGTATCGCCGTTAGCTTTAAGTAAAGTAGCTTCTCCTTCTTTGGTGAACGTGATTTCTTCAGTTTCTATAGGTGCTTCTGTAGTATTGTCGTCTTTACAGGAAAACAATAGGGAAGCCGCTAAAACAGCCGAAAAAATAATAGATTTACGTATCATACAGTTCTTGGTTTGGTAGGGCGGTACATAAAGTATAGTCCTGCTATTATAAAAGGAATGCTAAGCCATTGCCCGGTATTTAATAACCAGGTAGTGCGTTCTTCTACCTGGGCTTCCTTTACAAATTCAATAAAGAATCTTATTGTCCAGAGCAGAACCAGGAATAGGCCAAAAAGATAACCTACTTTATGGCGTTTTTCAGTTTTCCAATATAAAAACCATAATAAGATAAAGAGAAGTAAATATGAAAATGACTCATATAATTGGGCCGGGTGTCTTGGAAAAGTTTCTCCCAAATTTGCGAATATCACCCCATAATCTGAATTGGTTGGCTTTCCTATAATTTCAGAATTCATAAAATTTCCTATTCTTACAAAAATAGCACCGCTGGCTACAGGAAGCACAATGCGGTCTAATACCCAAAGCACAGGCTTATCTAAAACCCTTTTACGATAAAGGTACATGGCAATAATAATACCTATTGCCGCCCCATGGCTGGCCAAACCTCTAAATCCGGTAAACTCAAACTCCGGTTCAAAACGTACCGGAAGGAATATTTCTAATAAATGATTTTGAAAATAATCCCAATCATAAAAAATAACATGGCCTAACCGGGCACCAATTAGCGTTGCCAAAACAGTGTAGATAAAAAGTGAATCCAGCTTTTCTATAGCTACTTTTTCTCTCACAAAGATGCTCTTCATGATATACCAGCCCAGGCCAAAGGCTATTAAAAACATTAAACTGTAGTAGTGTAGGGTGAAAAATCCTAAATCTAAACCTTCAGAAGGGCTCCAGGTAATTGCGTTAAAAAGCATATAAAAATAAATTAGAAGGGTAAAGATACATATTTGCAAATAGTTGCCCTATATTTTAGATTCTGTTTTTTTAGGAACCGGGTCGTAGCCTTTCCCTCCCCAGGGATTACAGCTAAAAATTCGTTTTAAGCTTAGCCAGCCGCCCTTAAAAACACCAAAACGCTGCAGGGCAATTAGGCTATATTGTGAGCAGGTGGGGGAATAGCGACAAGTGGCCGGGGTAAGCGGACTAATAAAATTTTGGTAAAACTTCACCAACAGGATAAATGGGTATGCAAGCCATTTCTTAAGCATTGTTTTCCTGTTTTAAATGATTTTAATTTTGATGGCAATCTGGAAATTCAATATAAATTCCCTAATATTCCTCCATATTTCTGCCACTTTTGCGTATCGTATTATACTTATGTGATGCTAAAGGTAGTCCCTTCTTTCCCATCTTTAAGCTGAATTCCCATTTGCTGCAACTGATCTCTTATCTGGTCGCTTAAAGCAAAATTTTTATTGTCCCTGGCTTCGGCGCGTAGCTTTATAAGCAAGTCTACGGTAGCATTAAGTTTATCTGAAGTATCATTATTTTCTGAAACTTTATCCAAAAGCCCTAATACATCAAACATGAAAGCCGACATGGTTTTTTGTAACTCTTTTTTGTCCTCAGCAGTGATTGTAGCTGCCTCTTCCTTAATATTATTAATCATCTTAACCGCATCAAAAAGTTTAGCGATTAGGATAGGACTATTAAAATCGTCGTTCATGGCATCGTAGCAAGACTGTTTCCAGCTCTTGAGATCTAAGCTAGATTTTTCTGAAACCTGAAGCTCATCAATGGCATGGTAAGCGTCCATCAATCGGTTAAAGCCTTTTTCGCTTGCTCTCAATGCCTCATCTGAAAAATCTAAAATACTCCTATAATGAGCCTGAAGCATAAAAAAACGAGTGACATTAGGTGAAAATGCTTTGTCTAAAACATCGTTATTTCCCGAAAAGATTTCCTCAGGAAGAATGTTATTTCCTGTACTTTTAGCCATTTTTTTACCATTTAAGGTAAGCATATTGGCGTGTAGCCAGTAATTTACAGGATTTTTCCCGGTGGCCGCTTCTCCCTGGGCAATTTCACATTCGTGATGAGGGAATTTTAAGTCCATACCACCACCGTGAATATCAAATTCTTCACCCAAATATTTTGTGCTCATTACGGTACACTCTAAGTGCCAGCCGGGAAACCCATCACTCCAGGGCGAAGGCCAGCGCATAATGTGCTGCGGTTCTGCTTTTTTCCAAAGGGCAAAATCCTGCGGATTTTTCTTATCGCTTTGTGCAGCCAGTTCGCGGGTGTTGGCGATCATATTCTCAATATCCCTTCCGCTTAGCTTACCATAATGATTGGTTTCATTAAATTTCTTTACATCAAAATAAACCGAGCCGTTTACCTCATAAGCAAAGCCTTTTTCAATAATGGTTTTAACAATCTCAATTTGCTCTACAATATGCCCGGTAGCAGTAGGCTCTATGCTTGGAGGTAGATTGTTAAATTTTTGTAGGATATTATGAAAATCTACGGTGTAGCGCTGCACCACTTCCATAGGTTCTATTTGCTCTAAACGTGCTTTTTTTGCAATTCTATCTTCACCGCTATCCGCATCATTCTCCAGGTGGCCGGCATCTGTAATATTTCTTACATACCTAACCTTATATCCCAAATGTTTTAAATACCTAAATACTAGATCAAAAGAGATAAAAGTTCGGCAGTTACCTAAATGAACATTGCTGTAAACAGTAGGGCCGCAAACATACATCCCAACATTTCCTTCGTTTAGCGGTTTAAAAATCTCTTTTTTTCCGCTCATAGAATTATACATCTTTAAGCTTTGTTCCTGGTAAAGCGCCATAGATACTTAGTTGTTGATTAGTAAGAAATAGTAAATTTTTAAAAAGTAGTGTCTAGTTTTATATAGTCAAGAAATTCCCTTTTTACAGATTGTTCCTTGAAAGCACCTCCAAATTCACTGGTTACGGTACTACTGTCTATATCTCTAATACCACGACTGTTTACACACAAGTGTTTAGCATCTACTACGCATGCAACATCTGGAGTGCCCAGTGCCTTTTGTAATTCCTGAACT
Organism: Salegentibacter maritimus; assembly: GCF_016236975.1. Classification (NCBI taxonomy): domain Bacteria; kingdom Pseudomonadati; phylum Bacteroidota; class Flavobacteriia; order Flavobacteriales; family Flavobacteriaceae; genus Salegentibacter; species Salegentibacter maritimus. Next base: position 241,032 of record NZ_JAEHNY010000001.1, on the reverse strand, counting down.
ATTTGCATCGTCATTCGCTCCTGTACCTGTGGTCTTTTTGCGAAATAATCTACAATACGGTTCATTTTAGAAAGGCCAATTACACGCCCTTTAGAAATATAGGCCACGTGTGCTTTTCCAACTATAGGAAGTAAGTGGTGTTCGCAGGTAGAATACACAGTGATATTCTTTTCTACCAACATTTCACCATATTTATATTTGTTTTCAAAAGTTGATGCTACGGGTTTTTTCTCCGGATTTAAGCCGGCAAAAATTTCATTGACGAACATTTTCGCAACACGTTGTGGAGTTCCCTTTAGGCTATCGTCTGTAAGGTCCAGGCCTAAGGTTTCCATAATTCTTTTTACATCTTTATTGATAAGTGCTACTTTTTCAATATCGCTTAATTCAAAAGCGTCTTCACGAATAGGGTTTTCAGCACTGCTTCCTGCATGGGCGTCTCCCTGCTCATCAATGTCATTCAAAATTTTGTCTATTTTCATACCGTTTTTACAATAATAGTCGTAAACAGATTGTTTGGCTTGCAAAGATACGTATTTAATAGGTTTTTATGTAACCTTAAAGCCCGGGGATTAAAGAGATATTTGTTATTTTGTTATTTCTATTCTCTATAATGAAACGAAATTCACGTCTTTTTTTATGGTTTTTCCTTGTTTGCGCAAGTATGGCAAAGGCTTTAGCCCAGGGTGAAGTATGTAGTGAGATTCAACCTTTTTGCGCCGGGGACGAACTGGTGTTTCAAAATACCAATGTAAATAATAGCAGTGTAAGCGATGCTGAAGTTGGGCCATATTATGGTGAATTACTCGCACAACCTTACCCCAGTTGGTACTTTTTCCAAATAGGCCGGGCCGGTAATTTAGATTTTGTAATCTCTCAATCTGAAAATTCCGATGGAAGCGGAATTGCACTCGATGTAGATTATGCTGTTTGGGGACCCTTTAAGCAAGGTGATGCCATTTGTGATTATGAGATGCTTAGTGAGGAAAATTTGGTAAGTAGTTCTTATTCCAATAAGGCTGTTGAAACTTTATCATTAGAAGATGCTGAAGTTGGAGAAATCTACGTGATAATTATTACAAATTTTAGGGGAAATCCCGGGTATATTAAATTGGAACAGGAAAATCTAAATGATACCGGAGCCGGCGCAACAGATTGTTTTACAAACGGCCTTGAGGATGAAGTTTTTGCCTGCCAGGGCGAAACCATAATTCTTGATGGTACTATACTGTTTGCCGAAAGTTACAAATGGTTTAAAAAAGTTGAAGGTAAATTTGAAGTTTTAGAGGGAGAAAATGAAGCATATTTAGAGGTAGATGAGGAAGGGGAGTATAAATTAATTGCTACCGATAACTTAGCAAATATTACCGAAGATTTTGTGACGGTAGAATTTAAGCCAGAACCTATTGCAAATACTCCAACAGATTTATTTATATGTGACCCTAAACAAACTACCATAGATCTTACATTGACTTCAAAAGAAATATTGGCCGGGAATACTTCTGAGGAAAATTACAGTGTGAACTTTTATACCTCTTTAGCGGAGCTTGAAGCTGAAAATCCTATTGAAAATACCAAAGCATTTCCGTCGGATGCCAACACTAAATTTTTTGCTCAGGTAGAGGGAGTAGAAAGTGGCTGCCGTTCAGAAGTTGTTTCATTTAATGCAGAGATAGAACTTTTGCCTGAAGATTACCTTCCGGAAGAAACTATAGTTTGCATAGATGTTAATGGCGCTATTACCGGGCAAACAAAAATAGGGAAAGATTTAGGAGGTAATTATACCTATCAATGGTTTGAAGAAGGTAATTTGCTTAGTACTAATGCGGTGCTCGAGCTAACTGAAGTTCCGGAAGCAAAATCTATAGAGCTTATTGTTACAAATTCTAAATCGGGTTGCAAAGCAAGCTTTCAAACCGCTACTACTGTTTATTCCAGGCCCGAAAATGTTTTGGTTGAAATTAAAGGAACCGATTTTACAGGAGGTTATGCCGTTTCTGCAGAAGTTACACCCGGCCCCGGTGAAGAAACCTTATATGAATACCGTTTAGATGAAGGAGCCTGGCGGGAAAACCCGGTTTTTAGAAATTTAACTCCCGGTTATCATCAAATTAGCGCTCGCGAGGTCAATGGCTGCGGGATTACAACTTCTCAAAATTTTTTCCTGGTAGGCTATCCCAGGTTTTTTACCCCCAATGCCGATGGCTATAACGATACCTGGAATATTCCTAAAACCGGGCAAATAACAATCTTAAAACTTTATATTTTTGATCGTTATGGAAAACTAATCAAAGAATTGGTTCCCGGTGGCCAGGGATGGGACGGCACTTTAAACGCCAGGCCTTTGCCGGCAGACGATTATTGGTTTAAGGTAGAGTTTAAAATGCAGGATGGTACCCGTGATACATTTGGAGCGAATTTTACTTTGAAAAGATAAAAGACTGTTTGAAAGCAATATTTCGTCAAGTTGAACTTGTTTCAGCTTCTAACGAGATAAAATTACTAAGTCCATAAATCCTGAAACAAGTTCAGGATGAAGATTTTAGAAAACTTTAAAACAGTCTTTTTAAACAATAATTTATTAAAAAATCAAATTAAGCAGCGGGAAGATCGCCTTCTCCTTTTCTCGGTAAAATAGATTTTCCCATTAAATACTTATCTACGTGATAAGCCGCTTCACGACCTTCAGAAATTGCCCAAACAATTAAAGATTGTCCGCGGCGCATATCTCCGGCAGTAAAAATATTCGGTACGTTGGTTTGGTATCCTTTATCACCTTTAATATTTGTTCTGCTATCCAGTTCAAGGCCTAGCTGCTCGCTTAATGTTTTCTCGGGGCCGGTAAAACCTAAAGCTAAAAGAACCAGTTCGCAAGGCCACTCTTTTTCAGAACCTTCCACTTCTTTAAGTTGTGGCCTGCCATTTTCACCTTTTACCCATTCTATATTAACCGTTTTTAAAGCTTTTAAATTACCATCTTTATCTCTAATAAATTCTTTGGTGTTAATGCTCCAATTACGCTCTACACCTTCTTCGTGAGAGGAAGTGGTTTTTAGGGTGAAAGGCCAATATGGCCATGGGTTTTCTTTGTCTCTATGCTCTCCCGGCATTGGCATAATTTCAAAATTGGTAACCGATTTTGCTCCGTGACGATTAGAAGTTCCAACACAGTCAGAACCGGTGTCACCACCACCAATTACAATTACATGTTTCCCTTCAGCCGAATATTCTGCTGTTAGATCTTTTATACCATCTACAACTTCGTTGTTATTTTTTAGGAAATCCATAGCCTGCATAATACCCGTGCCTTCGGCTCCTTCAATAGGAAGATTTCTACGTTTGGTAGCACCCCCGCAAAGTACAACGGCGTCAAATTCCTTAAGCTTTTCAGTTTCATAATTTTCACCAACATTTACACCGGTTTCAAATTTAATTCCTTCCTCTTTTAAAACATTAATCCTACGGTCAATTACATGTTTTTCCATTTTAAAATCGGGAATTCCGTAACGTAATAATCCGCCAACTTTATTGTCGCGTTCAAAAACTGTTACTTCGTGACCGGCGCGATTAAGTTGTTGTGCTGCAGCAAGTCCCGCGGGTCCAGACCCTACAACTACTACCGTTTTTCCGGTTCTGGATTTTGGAGGCTGTGGGGTGATCCATCCTTCTTTAAAACCACGTTCTACAATATATTTTTCAATAAGCTCTATTGCAACCGGCGGATCTGTAATCCCTAAAACGCAGGCCGATTCGCACGGTGCCGGGCATAACCTTCCTGTAAATTCAGGGAAGTTATTGGTTGCGTGTAAAATAGTGAGTGCTTTTTTCCAGTCGTTTTTATAAACGGCATGATTAAAATCTGGAATTAAATTCCCTACCGGGCAGCCACTATGGCAAAAAGGAATTCCGCAATCCATACATCGCGCACCTTGCTCGCTAAGTTCGTCCGTCGATAATTCTTTAGTAAATTCTTTATAATCTTTAACTCGTTTTTCAACAGCTACTGTCTCTTCCTCTTTACGGTCGTATTCCATAAAACCTCTTATCTTGCCCATAATTATGCTGTTTTAAGTTCTTTTTGTTCTTTTTTCATTTTATCTTCTTCCATTTTCTGTAAAGCCCTTTTGAATTCTGTAGGCATTACTTTTATGAATTTCCCTGAATTCTCCTTCCAGTTGTTAAGAATTTCTTTGGCTACATCACTTTCGGTATAGCGATAATGATTTTCAATTAATTCTTTCAGCTCTTCTTTGTTTTCTTCTGAAGGATCTTCTAAACCAATCATTTCCATATTGAAATTATGATTATCCAGGCTGTTATCTGCGTTATAGATGTAGGCAATTCCTCCGCTCATTCCGGCAGCAAAATTTCTTCCAATTGTTCCAAGAATTACGGCAATTCCACCGGTCATATACTCACAACCGTGGTCACCAATACCTTCAACCACTGCTTTGGCACCAGAGTTTCGAACGCAAAAACGCTCACCTCCAATTCCGTTGATATAGGCCTCGCCATCGGTGGCACCATATAATGCAACATTTCCAATAATTACATTCTCGTTAGATTTAAAGGACGCTTCTTTAGGTTTTCGAACACTTAAAGTAGCTCCGGAAAGACCTTTTCCTAAGTAATCATTAGTGTTTCCGTTAATGTTCATGGTAAGTCCTTTGGTGGCAAAAGCCCCAAAACTTTGTCCGCCAGAACCTGTAAAATTTAAAGTAAGGGTGCCTTTAGGTAAACCTTTTTCTCCGTGAATTTTGGAAATTTCATTACTTAATATGGCCCCGGTAGTACGGTTTATGTTACTAATTGGGAAATCCAGGCTCATTTTTTCTTTTCTATAGATGGCGGGATGCGCTTGTTTTAAAATCTCAAAATCTAAAACATTGCTAAGATTATGATCCTGGGTTTCGGTATTATAAAGCGGCATATCCTCATCTACGTTTGGTTTGTATAGAATGTTGGAAAGATCCAGTCCCTGAGCTTTATAATGTTCTATAGCACGATCCATATCTAATTTTTGGCTTTGTCCAACCATTTCGTTGATACTTCTAAAGCCAAGATCTGCCATTATTTGTCTTAATTCCTGTGCGATGAAATACATAAAGTTAATCACATCTTCAGGGGTACCTTTAAATTTCTTACGAAGTTCAGGGTCTTGTGTAGCAATTCCCACGGGGCAGGTATTTAAATGGCAGGCTCGCATCATAATACAGCCTGAAGCTACCAGCGGTGCAGTAGAAAATCCAAATTCTTCTGCTCCCAGTAAAGCTGCAATTGCTACATCCCTACCGGTTTTTAACTGTCCGTCGCACTCTACCACAATTCTATTTCTAAGGTTATTGATGAGTAGGGTTTGTTGTGCTTCGGCAATTCCCAATTCCCATGGTAAACCTGCGTGACGAAGTGAGGTTAGGGGGGAGGCCCCTGTACCACCATCGTATCCGGAAATTAAAACCACATCGGCCTTGGCTTTTGCTACCCCGGCAGCAATAGTTCCCACGCCCACTTTAGAAACCAATTTTACATTAATCCTGGCATCGCGGTTAGCATTTTTAAGGTCGAATATTAATTGCGCCAAATCTTCAATAGAGTAAATATCGTGGTGTGGTGGTGGCGAAATTAGTCCTACATAAGGAGTCGAATTTCTGGTTTTGGCAATATCAGGATTTACTTTTGGCCCCGGCAGTTGTCCACCTTCCCCGGGTTTTGCACCCTGGGCCATTTTAATTTGAATTTCCTGTGCATTGCTTAAGTAATTAATGGAAACCCCAAATCTTCCTGAAGCTACCTGTTTAATGGCAGAGTTTCTCCAGTTTCCGTCCAAATCTTTATGAAAACGTTGTGGGTCTTCACCACCCTCGCCCGAGTTGCTTTTTCCCTGCATACGGTTCATGGCAATAGCAAGGTTTTCGTGGGCTTCCTTACTTATAGAACCAAAAGACATAGCGCCCGTTTTAAAGCGTTTTACTATTTCTGTCCAGGGTTCCACTTCATCAATAGGAATAGGGTTTAAATCGCGAAATTTAAACATTCCGCGAAGCGTCATTAAACGCTCGCTTTGGTCGTTTATAAACTTAGAATATTCCTGGTAAGCCTTAGTGCTGTTTTGTCTTACGGCTTGTTGCAGCTTAGCAACACTTGCCGGATTAAACATGTGCCTTTCACCTGTTCTTCTCCAACGATAATCCCCTCCAATTTCTAAATCAAGATTAGTGTCTGTTTTGGGAGTGCTAAATGCGTTTTCAACTCGTTTTTGAACTTCCTTTTCTATTTCATACAACCCAATACCTTCAATACGGGTAGGAGTGTTGGTAAAGTATTTGTCTACAAATTTTTGGTTTAACCCTAAGATTTCAAAGATTTGAGCCCCACGGTAGGAGTGAAGGGTAGAGATACCAATCTTGTTCATAATCTTTATAATCCCTTTCCCAATAGCTACATTAAAATTCTGTACGGCAACTTCGGGATCATTAACTTCAATTTCTTTTTCTTCAACCAGGTTGTAAATAATTTCGTTAACCATATAAGGGTTAATCGCACTGGCACCATAACCAAATAACAATGCAAAATGATGCGGCTCCCTGGGTTCGGCCGATTCTATTACAATCCCGAAAGAAGATCTACGATTGTATTTCTTCACGCGATGGTGCACAAACGAGCAGGCTAAAAGCGATGGAATTGGGGCTAATTTTGGGTCGGCATTTCGATCTGTTAGGATAATAATATTGCAACCATCGTCTACCGCATCGTTTATTTCAAGAATAATTTCATCTAACCTTGCTTCAAGTCCGTTAAGGCCTTTTTCAGCTTCATATAAAATTGAAATAGAAGCCGTTTTAAAATCGGGATGTTCTATGTATTTTATCTTATCTAAATCTTCGTTGGAAATAACGGGATTTTGGATTCTTAGTTTTTTGGACTGTTCGGGAATGATATCGAATAAATTGCGATCTTCACCAATAGAAAGGCTAATGTCGGTAACTATTTCCTCCCTAATACCATCTAACGGAGGATTGGTTACCTGGGCAAATAATTGTTTGAAATAGTTGAATAATAATTGCGATTTATCTGAAAGTACCGCTAGCGGAATATCTGCACCCATAGAGCCAATGGCCTCTTTTCCCTGCGTCGCCATAGGGGTGATTATGGTTTTGATATCTTCCTGGGTATATCCGAATAGTTTTTGACGACTATGGATATCAATTTTTTCAACAGGGGTTTTGTTCCCGGTGTAGGGAACTTCAGAAAGGTTTAGAAGGTTTTCATCAAGCCATTTGCGGTAAGGTCTTTCTGAAATTATTTTCTGTTTTACTTCCTCGTCTTCCACAATTCTACCCTCGTTCATGTCTACCAAAAACATTCTTCCGGGCTCTAACCTTCCGTGGCGTTCTACATTTTCCGGTTGAATTTCCAGCACTCCGGTTTCTGAAGACATAATTACATAGCCATCTTTGGTTAGGGTGTAGCGAGATGGTCTTAGGCCATTTCTATCTAAAAGTGCCCCTATATAATTTCCATCGGTAAAAGGAATAGAAGCGGGCCCGTCCCAGGGTTCCATAATGCAGGAGTTGTATTCGTAAAATGCTTTTTTCTCATCTTGCATAGAAGGATTTTTCTCCCAGGCTTCGGGAACCATCATCATAATGGCTTCGGGAAGCGAACGTCCCGTTTGCAATAACAATTCCAGCACAGTGTCCATAGAAGCAGAATCTGATTTTCCTTCAGAAACAATAGGTATAATTTCTTTTAGATCTTCACCAAACTTCTCACTTTCAAAAAGCTCTTCGCGGGCTTTCATTCTACTAAGGTTTCCGCGTAGCGTATTTATTTCACCATTATGGCACATATAGCGGAAAGGTTGTGCCAGATCCCAGGTTGGGAAAGTGTTGGTGGAAAAGCGTTGGTGCACCAGGGCTAACTTGGTTACTACCTCGGGCTCGTTTAGATCGCGGTAATAAACATTAATATCCTGCGGCATCAACAAACCTTTATAGATAATGGTGTTTGTTGATAAACTTGGCAAATAAAAATATTCTGATTCAGAGAGTCCTGAATTTTCTATTCTGTGTTCTGCAATTTTTCTGGCGGCAAATAATTTAGCATTAAAACTCTCGGCAGAAACATCTTCTCCTTTTCCTATAAATATTTGCTGAACATTAGGCTCAGACAAGGACGCAATACTTCCCAGGCAGGATCTATTTACAGGTACTTCACGCCAACCAATAAGATTAAGTCCCTGGCTTAGTATCTCCTCTTCAAATATTTCGCGACAAATTTTACGCTGATTTTTGGACTGCGGGAGAAAAACCATTCCTACCGCGTATTCTTTAAAGTCTGGAAGTTTAAATTCACAGGTTTTTTTGAAATAATCGTGGGGTATTTCTATTAATATACCGGCACCATCACCTGTCTTCCCATCAGCACTCACTGCACCTCTGTGTTCCAGCCGAATAAGAATGTCTAAAGCTTTATGAATTATATCGTTTGTTCTTTTTCCTTTTAGATTACAGATAAATCCTGCACCACAATTATCATGCTCAAATTCGGGTGAATAGAGCCCCTGTTTTTTTAATTTCATATTCTTTTCGTCCTTAGATTATCGTCTCAAAATTACCTAATTAGGTAAAAAAAATGAAGCTTTTTGGGCTTAAAGTGTGAAGAAATTCAGTAAAATCAAATAATTTGGTTATAAATGATAAATCTACAATTAGATCCCTTTCATATTAAAAATATAATAAATGGCAGTATTAAAACTTAAGCACAAAAAAAGCCCGATTTAAAAAACCGGGCTTTTGAATGTGGATTTTTATAAGAAATTTAGTCTCTTAAAATGCCTCTGGAAATTACAATTTTTTGAATTTCTGAGGTTCCCTCATAAATTTGGGTAATCTTCGCATCACGCATTAAACGCTCTACGTGGTATTCTTTAACATAACCGTTGCCACCGTGAACCTGTACGGCTTCGGTAGTAACATCCATGGCGGTTTTTGAAGCGTATACTTTAGCCATAGCGCCAGAAAGATCGTAGTTTGCCCCCTGGTCTTTTTCCCAGGCAGCCTTCATTACCAGGTGTCTGGATGCTTCAATAGAAGTGTACATATCGGCCAGTTTAAAAGCAATGGCCTGGTGATTGCAGATCTCAGTGCCAAAGGCTTTGCGTTGTTTAGAATAGTCTAAAGCTAGCTCGTATGCACCAGAAGCTATTCCTAAAGCCTGGGCTGCAATACCAATTCTTCCGCCAGAGAGTGTTTTCATAGCGAATTTAAATCCGAAACCATCTTCGCCAATTCTGTTTTCTTTAGGGACTTTCACATCATTAAAGTTTAATGAATGTGTATCGCTTCCGCGAATTCCCATTTTTTGTTCCTTAGGGCCAATTTCAAAGCCTTCAACTCCTTTTTCTACAATAAATGCATTGATACCTTTATGTTTTTTCTCACGATCGGTTTGTGCAATTACAATATAGTAGTCGGCAGAATTTCCGTTGGTAATCCAGTTTTTTGTTCCGTTTAATAGGTAATGGTCGCCTTTGTCTATTGCTGTAGTTCGTTGTGATGTGGCATCACTACCGGCTTCGGGTTCCGAAAGACAAAATGCACCAAGTTTTTCTCCCGTGGTAAGTTTGGAAAGATATTTTTCCTTTTGTTCCTGACTTCCGTAAGTGTCAATGCCCCAGCAAACTAAAGAATTGTTTACCGACATCACTACCGATGCAGAGGCGTCTATCTTTGAAATTTCTTCCATAGCAAGAATATAGGAAATGGTATCCATACCGCCGCCGCCAAATTCAGGAGAAGCCATCATGCCAAGAAAACCAAGTTCTCCCATTTTTTTTATTTGCTCTGAAGGGAATTCCTGCTTCTCGTCTCTTTCAATCACACCGGGCAATAATTCGTTTCTGGCAAAATCACGCGCCGCATCACGAATCATTATATGTTCTTCTGTAAGTTTGAAATCCATATTATTATTTTAATTTAGGAAAATCTAATTTTGGTCATCAAAGATAAAGTTTTGATGTGTAATTTTCAATTTAGTTTAATAAATTTTACGAATATGAAAAAAGCAAATTACAAGGTTATTGGTGTTATGTCAGGAACATCCCTAGATGGCATCGATTTGGTGTATGTTAATTTTGATTATAAAAACTCCTGGAGTTATAAGATTTTAGAAGCTGAAACTATTCCATACCCGTTAAATTGGCAGGAAACCTTAGCGGAAGCTATCGATTTCTCAAAAGAGCGCTTAGAGAGGCTAAATAAAAAATATACCAGTTATTTAGCTGAAATTATTTCACGTTTTATTGAGGCGCATCAAATAAAAGACGTCGATATAATTTGTAGTCATGGCCATACTATTAAACATGAGCCAGAAAATAATTATACCTTACAAATAGGGAATTTACCCGAAATCGCTTATCTCACGGGACAAACTGTAATTTGCGATTTTAGAGTTCGGGATGTAGAACTTGGAGGGCAGGGAGCACCCCTTGTGCCTATTGGAGATCAATTGCTTTTTTCAGATTATAAGTATTGTGTGAATTTAGGCGGATTTGCGAATATTTCTACCGAAATAGGAGACAAACGAGTAGCTTACGATATTTGTGCCGTAAACACTGTGTTGAATTTCTATTCCCAAAAATTAGGTAAAGAGTTTGATGAAGGTGGGAAATTGGCCGCTTCCGGTAATTTAAATAAAGACTTGCTTCAGAAACTAAATGCCCTCTCATTTTATGAAGAGAAGCCTCCCAAGTCTTTGGGAATAGAATGGGTTAAATCTACCGTTTTTCCAATTTTGGAGAAATATAATGAGAATGTACCTGATATTCTTCACACTTATACCCTGCATATAGCCCAACAAATTGCAAAGACTTTAGATAATCAGCCTGATTCTAAGGTTTTAATGACCGGGGGAGGAACCTTTAATAATTTTCTTTTACGTCTATTGAAAGAGGAGTCTAAGTGTCATTTTACAATCCCTTCGCAAGAAATTATTGATTATAAAGAAGCTTTGATTTTTGGACTGCTCGGGGTTTTAAAACTTCGTGGCCAGGTAAATGTATTAAAATCGGTTACAGGTGCTAAAAAAGATCATTCTTCCGGAGTGATATATGAAATTTAATTTTTTTGATGAAAATTTAAAAATATATCACTTAGTTTATATATTTGTGAAAAATTAGAGCGTAAATGAAGGAATTATTAAAGCTATACGAAAATAAAGAGCCGGAAATAGTATTTAATTGGAAAGATTCTGAGACAGAAGCTGAAGGTTGGGCGGTAATTAATTCTTTACGTGGTGGTGCAGCAGGTGGCGGAACAAGAATGCGTTTAGGGCTGGACCAAAATGAAGTGCTTTCGCTAGCCAAAACAATGGAGGTTAAATTTACCGTTTCAGGTCCTCCAATAGGAGGGGCTAAATCTGGTATAAATTTCGATCCTAAAGATCCGCGTAAAAAAGGTGTTCTGGAACGCTGGTATAAAGCAGTCTCCCCTTTGTTGAAGAGTTATTACGGTACGGGAGGCGATTTAAATGTAGATGAAATTAATGAAGTAATTCCTATTACCGAAGATTGCGGAGTATGGCATCCACAAGAAGGTGTTTTTAACGGGCACTTTAAACCTAGTGAGGCCGATAAAATTAATAGAATTGGCCAGTTGCGCCAGGGGGTAATTAAAGTGTTGGAAAACAATCACTTTTCCCCTGATGTAAGTCGTAAGTACACCGTTGCTGATATGATCACCGGATATGGAGTAGCAGAATCTGTAAAACATTATTATGAAATTTATGGGGGAGATTTGACGCAGAAAAGGGCTGTAGTTCAAGGCTTTGGAAATGTTGGGTCTGCCGCAGCCTATTATCTTGCTCAAATGGGCGTTAAAATAGTAGGGGTAATAGATCGTGTTGGCGGTTTAATCAATGAAAACGGATTTACTTTTGAAGAGATTAAGGAGCTCTTCCTTAATAAAGAAGGGAATACCCTTAAACACGACAAGCTAATTCCTTTTGAAGAAATAAATGAAAAAATTTGGCAACTAGATGCCGAAATCTTCGCGCCCTGTGCGGCTTCTCGCTTAATCACTCAAGAACAAATTAACAGTTTGATAGAGAGAAAACTGGAGGTGGTTACCAGTGGTGCTAATGTGCCTTTTGCCGATAAGGAAATTTTCTTTGGCTCTATTATGGAATCTACTGATGAAAAAGTTAGCCTTATTCCAGATTTTATTGCAAACTGCGGGATGGCGAGAGTTTTTGCTTATTTTATGGAAAGAAGAGTACAAATGACCGATGAGTCTATTTTTAATGACACTTCTATGACCATTAAAAATGCTATTCAAAATACTTACGATAATAATAGTGGAAAAACCAATATCAGCAAAACAGCTTTTGAAGTAGCGCTGAAGCAATTGGTATAAATTTTTGATTAATCTTGTAATTTTAGTTGATTGAGATTATTTCTGAAAATCCCGCTTTCGAGCGGGATTTTTTTATGCGTAAACTTTAATGAATTTCGTTTCTGGAAAAAATAAAAAATTCCCAATTAAGATAAACCAGTTTGCCCTGCTAATTATTTTACTAAATTTGGTTCACAATTAAATCTGGTTTATCACGTTACATTAAAAAACCCAATAGAAACCTATGCTATACTTTTTTCAGCAGGACGGCGTTGCCGAAGCCGCCCAGGAGGCAGAGCCGGTAGTAGAAGAGAAAACCCTGTCTTTATTCGATTTAATGCTTAGTGGAGGCCTTGGAGGCCAAATTATCATTATTATACTTTTTATTCTGTTGTTTGCGGCAGTTTATATTTATTTTGAAAGGCTTTTCGCAATAAAATCGGCCAGCCAGGTAGATAAAAACTTTATGCTTCAAATTAAAGACAATGTATTAAACGGAAATATAGAATCGGCTAAAATGCGATGTGCACAAAGTGATTCTCCTGTAGCCAGATTAACTGAAAAAGGAATTTCCCGAATTGGAAGCCCTTTAGAAGATATTAATACTGCTATAGAAAATGCGGGTCGCTTAGAAGTTTATAAGTTAGAAAAAAATGTAAGTATTTTGGCAACTATTGCAGGTGCTGCACCCATGATTGGTTTCCTGGGTACGGTAATAGGTATGGTAATTGCTTTCCATGAATTGGCAACCAGTAGTGGGCAGGCTCAAATGGGGGCACTTGCAGAAGGTATTTATACCGCGATGACCACCACTGTTGCCGGACTTATTGTTGGTATTATTGCTTATATTGGATATAATCACTTAGTAGTAAAAACCGATAAAGTAGTACATCAAATGGAAGCTACTGCGGTAGATTTCCTTGACCTGTTAAACGAGCCCGCTTAATATGAATTTAAGAGGAAGAAATAAAGTAAGCCCCGAGTTCAGTATGAGCTCAATGACAGATATTGTATTCCTGTTATTGATCTTTTTTATGCTCACCTCGCCGGTAATTACTCCAGAAGCTTTAGATCTTATACTTCCAAAGGCAAAAGGAAAAACTACCAGCGTTCAAAATGTATCGGTTAGTATTACAAAAGATCTGCAGTTTTATGTAGACGACCAACGTGTAACGCAGTCTTCTTTAGAAAGTACGCTAAAAACAAAGCTGTCTGGTGAAGAGAAACCTACTATTATCTTAAGGGCAGAAGAAGGAGTGCCTATAGAAAAGGCAGTGAATGTGATGGATATTGCAAATAGAAATAGTTATAAAATCGTTTTAGCGGTTAAACCCGAATAAGCCTAATTATGTTAGATACCAAACACGAAAAAAAATCTTTTACCATCACGGTTATCTTACACGTGTTGTTAATTGCATTGTTATTTCTGTTAGGATTTAAATATTTAGACCCGCCGCCAGAGAGCGGTATTGCCATCAATTTTGGGACATCAGAAGTTGGCTCTGGAAATGAGCAGCCTACCGAGCCGGTAAAATCGGCACCTCAGCAAACTACTGTTCCCGAAACGCAAACCCAACCTGAACCGGTTATTGAAGAGGAAGTGGTAACCCAACAAACAGAAGAGGCACCGGTTATTGAAGAAAAGAAAGAGCCAAAACCGGTAGAAAAAAAGGAGCCAGAAAAACCCAAAGAAGAACCACCGGCCAAAAAGCCTGAACCTAAACCCGATAAATCAACTACCGATGCCATGAGTAGTATTCTAAATGGTCCGGAAAGATCAGGCACCGAAAGTGGAGGGGAAGGAAACGATAGTCAGGCTGGTGATAAGGGAGACCCTAATGGAGACCCTAACGCTAGTTCTTACTATGGAAGCGGTGCTGGCCTGGATGGAGATGGAAACTACCGTTTGGGAGGTAGAAGGGCGTTGAATAAAGAAAAATTTGTTCAGGATTGTAACGAGTCCGGAATTGTGGTGGTTCGTATAGAAGTTAACCAGAATGGACAGGTAATTAATGCTACGCCCGGTGTAAAGGGAACTACCAACAGTGCGTCTTGTTTAACCGATCCCGCAAGAAGGGCTGCGATGGCCACGCGTTTTAATAGCGATAGTAATGCACCCTCTCGCCAGGTAGGGACTATTATTTATAACTTTAAACTTTCTGAATAAGTGGATGCATATACAAAAACTGTTGAATGGATGTTTCAACAGTTGCCTATGTTTCAACGAGTAGGAGCGCAGGCTTTTAAAAAAGATCTTTCCCGTACCATTAAACTAGATGAATATCTGGGGAATCCGCATAAGAATTTTAAATCGGTTCATATTGCCGGTACCAACGGTAAAGGTTCTACCAGCCATATGTTGGCCTCTATTTTACAAGAAGCCGGTTATAAAGTAGGTTTATATACTTCTCCGCATCTAAAAGATTTTCGGGAACGAATTAAAGTGAACGGAAAATTTATTCCAAAGAAAAATGTAGTTGGATTTGTTGAGGGGCATAGGGATTTTTTGACTGAAAATAATCTTTCTTTCTTCGAAATGACCGTAGGAATGGCCTTCGATTATTTTTCGAAGACGAAAGTAGATATTGCTATAATTGAAGTAGGCTTGGGAGGTAGGCTCGATTCTACCAATATTATTACGCCAGAGGTATCGGTAATTACCAATATAGGCTTAGATCATACCGCCTTTTTAGGAGATACTATTGCTGAAATAGCAAAGGAAAAAGCCGGGATAATAAAAGATAATGTACCCGTAATAATTGGAGAAACCCAAAAAGAAACTACCAGGGTTTTTAAAGAAGAGGCACTAAAACATAAGTCAGAAATATATTTTGCCCAAGATCTAAAACTGGAAAATTATGATACAGATCTTAAGGGAGGGTATCAGAACAAAAATATGAAGACGGCAGTTGCCGCTATAAAAGCTTTAAGGGAAAAGGGCTGGGAAATCCCGGAAGAATGTCTTAAAAACGGACTTAATAGTGTAAAGTTGCATACATCGCTTCAGGGACGCTGGGATATTTTACGGGAAAAGCCAAGGGTGATTTGTGATACGGCTCATAATGCAGAAGGCCTTAGTTTGGTTTTTAAGCAGCTTAAGAATGAGAAATTTCAACATCTACACATTGTTTTAGGAGTGGTGAATGATAAAGATTTAGAAAAAATCCTGCCATTGTTTCCGAAAGCCGCACTTTACTATTTTTCTAAACCGGCAGTTCCCCGTGGATTAGATGCTGAGATTTTGCAACAAAAAGCCGCTGATTTTGGCCTTGAAGGAAGTTTATTTGGTTCTATTTCAGAAGCCTATGATGCTGCCCTGGATGCTGCCCTGGATCAGGATTTGGTGTTTATAGGTGGAAGCACGTTTAGTGTTGCCGAAATAATTTAATTTTTTTGAAATTTTTCTTGGTGTAGATTAAAAACTAGTCTATATTTGCATCCGCATTCAAGAATAGGGCGCGTAGCTCAGTTGGTTCAGAGCACTTGGTTTACACCCAAGGGGTCAGGGGTTCGAATCCCTTCGCGCCCACAGAATATAAAAGGCTTCTAAAAAATGAAGTCTTTTTTTAGCTTAGTGAAATTTTTAGTTTTTTAAAGAAAGCTAATTTTATTGAAAATTTTAGGGCGCGTAGCTCAGTTGGTTCAGAGCACTTGGTTTACACCCAAGGGGTCAGGGGTTCGAATCCCTTCGCGCCCACTTTTATTCCCAAATCCCAAAGTTTACCTACTTTAGGGATTTTTTTATGTCGAAACTTTACGTTTATATACTTTTTTCTGAATCACTTAATGGATATTATATTGGTTCCACCCAAAGCATTGATAACAGGCTGAAGAAACATTTGCAGAGCAATAAAGGTTTTACATCGAAGGCTAAAGATTGGTTACTAGTTTATTCTGAAACATTCGAAACCAGAACAGGAGCAGTTCGCAGAGAGCGACAAATTAAGAAATGGAAAAGCAGAAGAAGAGGTTGTCTGAAATGTCTAGCTTCGTCAAGCTGAACTCGTTTCAGCTTCTAAGATGTTTTGATTATCAATATTTTAGATGCTGAAATGAATTCAGGATGACGATTTTAATAACTTTTCAGACAACCTCTTTGTTATAAAAGGGTTTTTTCTTCGGCTTTAATATAATTGGCAAGATATTGAGCATCTTTTTTAATTCCGCCTAAAGTTGCCGAGCCTCTTGTATGTAACCAGGGAAGGCCTATAAAATATAGTCCGTCAATATTACTAACACCTCTGTGGTGTTTAGGATAACCATCCTTTGTAAGTTCTAAACCTTCTATCCAACCAAAATTTGGTCTGTAACCTGTAGCCCAAACAATATTTTTTAGTTCTTTAATTTTTTGATTTTCGGTAAATATAATTTGCTCTTTGGCATTTGTAGTTTTTCCAACGGGTAGTACATTGTCCCTTTGTAAAATACTTTTAACGTCTGTACCAATAATAGGTTGTTTAGACCGACTAAGCTTTTTTCCAAGCCAGGTTTTTCGACTAAAACTTAGAAAACCTATCTTAGTAAACCACCACCATAAGGTTTTTCCCAAAATTTCCTGTGGAAGTACCCGCACGTTAGTAGCACCGGAAAAGTAGGTAGTTCGGTTAGTTTGAGAAATTTCATCTAAAATTTGAAATCCTGAATCCCCGGCACCTACAACCATCGCAGGGCCTTCCTGCAATTGCCCGGGATTTTTATAATAGTTACTGTGAATTTGAAAAATATCTTCTGATATTTTCTGTGAAAAAGAAGGGGTGTATGGAATATGAAATGGACCGGTAGCGATCACTACATTTCTGGATTTTATTTGTCCCTTGGTATGTTTTAGGATAAAAAAATCATCTTCTTTAACAACTTCTTTTACCAGTGTATTTAAGCGAATTTCAATATTAAATTTTGCTACATATTGCTTAAAATAGGCTGCTACGTCTTCCTTGCTGGGGTAATATCCTTTTTGTGCCGGGAAATCCATTCCCGGTAAATTGTTAAATTCTGAAGGTGTAAATAGCTTTAAAGAGTCCCACCTATTTAACCAGGAAGCACCTACTTCCTCTTCTTTATCAATTATCACATAAGTTTTGCCCAATTTATTAAGATAATAGGCCATGGAAAGCCCGGCTTGCGCTCCCCCAACAATTACAAAATCTAGCATCTATCGCATTTTCAGCAAAGATAAGTTTTAATTTCCACCTGTTTAATAGCTCTAGAAAAAGCATAATTGCTAATTTTAAGGCAAAATTAGCTTATGGAAAGAAAAATTAGGCCTTATGTTCTGGCCGAAACAAACTGGAAGCAAATAAGAGATGAAGATTTTAGTGTAGCCGTTTTGCCCTGGGGTGCTACTGAAGCACATAACTATCACTTACCTTATGCTACTGATAATATTTTGGCAGAAGAAGCTGCTACAAAAGCGGCAGAAAAAGCCTGGGGACAGCAGGCAAAAGTCGTGGTTTTACCTACTATTCCATTTGGGGTAAATACCGGTCAAATGGATGTAAAGCTTTGTATGAACCTTAACCCCAGTACCCAATATGCTGTTTTAAAAGATGTAGCCCAGGTTTTGCAAATGCATAATATCGATAAGCTGGTTATTTTAAATGCTCACGGCGGAAATAACTTTAAGCAAATGATTAGGGAATTGAGCCTGGAATACCCCAACCTTTTTACCTGCTCAGTAAATTGGTGGCAGGTTACCGATGCTAAACCATATTTCGATGAACCAGGGGATCACGCCGGTGAGCTTGAAACAGCGGCGGTTATGCATTTACGCCCCGAATTGGTTTTACCGCTGGAAGAAGCCGGAGACGGAAGTGCCAAAACTTTTAAAATAAGTGCTTTAAAAGAAGGTTGGGCAAGTGCACAACGAAAATGGACTAGCGTAACCAAAGATACAGGAGTAGGAGACCCCAAAGCTGCTACGGCTGAGAAGGGAGAGGTTTTCTTTGAAAAAACCACCGATTTGATCGCCGATTTCTTTGTGGAGCTCCACGGGGCAGATTTAGAAGATATGTATCATTAATTAAAGAAAACTTATGCTTAAAGCTCTGGCCTATATCTTTGGATTTTTACTTTTAGGTGAGCTAATCACCTATTTTTTTAAAATTCCAATTGCCGGAAATATCCTGGGGATGTTTTTGATTTTTATCGCTTTAAGGCTTAAAATAATAAAACTTAAGGATGTAAAACCGGCCTCAGATAAACTTATAAAATACCTGGTATTATTCTTTATTCCCTATGGAGTAGGTTTAATGGTTTATTTTGAAGTTATAGCCGATTATTGGATGCCAATTTCTATAGCAGTTATTGCCAGCACAGTGATCACCCTGTATATTTCGGCAATTATTATTGAAAAACTGGAGCGATAATGCATGAATTCTTTCAATTACCGGTATTTGGAGTTTTTATAAGTATAATTGCTTTTGCAGGTGGCCGTGAAATACGTAAAAAGTTTAATTATGTATTACTAAATCCGGTGTTGCTGGCCATTTTATTTATTATTTCATTCTTATTAATTTTTAAAATAGATTTTGAAGATTATAATCGGGGTGGAAAATTTATAAGTTTTTTTCTGGGACCTTCTGTTGTGGCACTAGGGGTTTTCTTTTATGAGAAATATGAAGCCGTAAAGCAAAACTTAAAGATTTTTTTATTTTCTGTACTTATTGGTGGAATAAGCGGAGTCTTAACCGTAATTGTTTTTCTCTTGCTTTTAAAAGTTCCCGATTTTATTGTTGAATCGCTCGCAGCTAAATCGGTTACCACACCTATAGCTATTGAAATTACAAAGCTTACCGGAGGAATTCCTGAAATTACTGCCGGGATAGTAATTGCTGTGGGAATATTTGGCAATGCTTTTGGCCCTTTTATCCTGAAAAAATTAGGAATTAAAAGTAAAATTGCCATTGGCGCAGCCCTTGGTATTGCGGCTCACGGTATAGGAACCGCCCGCGCTTTTGAAGAAAGCAAATTGGCAGGAGTCTATGGGGGACTGGCAATGTGCGTAAACGGAATTATCACGGCACTGGTAACACCGTATTTGCTTCAGTTATTCCTGTGAAATTTCACCTGCCTGGTTTTCGCCTTTTTTAGTTTTTCGCTTAAAGTATGCAATAATTGAAGGTGCGGTAAGTCCGTGTAAAACCACAGAAATTAAAATAATATATGCGGTAATGGCATAGAGTTCTTCTTTATGTTCAAAACCATCAAATTCCATAAAAGCCCAGGAAAGGTAAAAAACCGAGCCTATACCTTTAATTCCCAGGAAACTTATAGCAAGTTTGTTTTTAAAGCTATCTTTAATCCCCATCATACTTATAACACCGGCAAGTGGCCTAATTATTAATACAAAAGCAAAGGCAAAAAGAATCCCCCTCCAGTCAGTAAGGCTAAGCATGCCATTCATGATAGAAGCTCCAAAAAGAATAATCCATACAACAAGAAGTAGGCGTTCTACCTCATGAATAAAATCGTGCATTTTTGTTTTATAATCGCCACTAACTTTTTCGTAATGTCTAAGACTTAGACCGGTAAAGAAAACTGCTAAAAATCCGTAACCATGTAAAAGTTCTGTGGCACCATAGCTAAGTAAAGTGAGGGAAAGTGCCAGAAAGCCGTCAAAAGTTCTAATCCCGGTGTACTTATGAATCCTATCCAGTAAAAAACCTATAGACTTACCAATGGCAAACCCGGCTATGGTTCCAATAATAATTTTTAAAAAGAATTTGTCTAATACCCAATCTGTAAAATCGAATGCGGCCCAGCTACCTGCCTGTGCAACCAACACGGCCATATATGTAAAGGGAAAAGCCAGCCCATCATTTAAGCCTGCTTCGGCGGTGAGCGCAAATCTTATTTTTCCTTTATACTCTTTTTCCCGCTCAGGATCGTCAAGTTGGGTTTCGGCAGCTAAAACCGGATCTGTGGGTGCTAAAACGGCAGCAAGTAATAAAGAAGAGGGAACACTCAAATACAAAAAGTTTTTCCCCAGGAAATAGGCAGAAACTATACAAAGCGGCATCGTTAAAAAAACCAATAAGAAAGGTCTTTTCCAGGCTTTAAAACTATAATTATTTCCAATTTTTAAACCGGCGCCCATCAGGGAAATAATCACAATCATTTCAGAAAAATACATAAGGCCTTTATCGGCCCATAAAGGATCTGGCCAGCTAATTGGTAAACCCAAGGCGAAGAGTAAAAACCCAATAATCAGCAATATTACAGGTCCACTAATTTTTATGCGCTTTGAGATTGAAGGCAGCCAGGCCATAATAAGCGTAGTAAAACCAATTCCGGCTAAAATCCAGTAGTGTTCTTTCATAATTTTAAAAATAACTTTTTTAATTGATCTTCCTTAAAACCTAAAGTTTTTTCACAAAAAACTAACAATATAGATGAATGGGTTTTATAGTTAATTCGCTGATATTTATCATATTAAAATAGTTTTTTAGAAGTTAACTTTGAGAGGATAACCAATGCCTATAAAAGATGGATACTTCTTTATTTCTCGCTAAGTTCTGGGGTTGGTACCTCCTTATATTCTTTTTTGTGCTCAGTTTTAATCCCAGGCGAATACAACAAATTTTTGAGGATTTAAAAGATCAAAAGTTTTTGATATTAGCCGCTTTTGCTGCTATTATTATAGGCTTGTTAAACATTCTTTTTCATAATGTTTGGGAGCTTAACTGGAAATTTATCATCACTATGCTTGGCTGGACTTCACTTTTTATAGGACTTGGTCTTTTTGTGTTTCCTGAACCTACTACACGTAAACTATCTGTACTAAATCTTAAGCTTGTACAGACCATTTATGTATTACTCTTTCTATTGGGGATTTTCCTGCTAAATATGGGCTATCAACTGGTGTTACTCTAAATAAAGGCTTATGAAGTTCATTAAAAAATTTAAGGAGATATCTATAAAAAATCTAGCTGAAGTAGGCGGTAAAAATGCTTCTTTGGGTGAAATGTATAATGAATTATCTTCAGAAGGAGTGTTGGTTCCAGATGGGTTTGCTACTACCTCTGAAGCTTTTTGGACCTTTTTGAAATCTAATGATATAGAAGGGAAATTAAAAAACCTGTTGAGACAACTAAACAGGGAAAATTATAAGAACCTTACCGGGATTGGTTCTGAAGCCAGAAAGCTAATTTTAGAAGCAGAATTTTCTAAAGAGTTTTCCGAAGAAATTATTTCAGCATATAAAGATTTGGGCAAGGGAGAAGATATTCAGGTAGCCGTGCGAAGTAGTGCAACCGCCGAAGATTTGCCCAATGCAAGTTTTGCCGGGCAGCACGATAGCTTTTTAAATATACAGGGAACAGAAACTTTACTTAAGGCGGTTAAAAACTGTTTTGCTTCGCTTTATACGAACCGGGCTATTAAATATCGGGAAGATCAAGACTTTTTACATCACGAAATTGCCCTCTCGGTAGGCGTGCAAAAAATGGTACGCTCTGATATTGGTTGCTCCGGAATTGGCTTTAGTTTGGAGCCAGAGTCTGGTTTTAGAAATATTATTCATTTATCTGGCGTATGGGGATTAGGCGAGAATATTGTGCAGGGTTTGGTAAATCCAGATGAATTTGATGTTTTTAAACCCACCATAGATAAAGCCGAAAATCCTATTATTCAGAAAAAACTTGGTCGCAAAGAACTTTCTATGGTCTACGCCGAGTCCAGTGGTCACTCTTCTACCGTAAATATTGAAACACCGCTGGCAAAACAAGATAGTTTTGTGCTAGATGATAAGGAGATTATAAAACTTTCCCGGTGGATCTTATTAATAGAAAAGCATTATAACAGGCCTATGGATGTAGAGTGGGCAAAAGATGGGGGCTCTAACCAGCTCTTTATTACTCAGGCCCGGCCAGAAACGGTGCACCAGGCTGAAGACAAACGTTTTTATATAGAATATCACTTAAAAGAAAAAGGTGAAATTTTAACCAGTGGTAGTGCCATTGGCTCCAGTATTGCTTGCGGGGTAGCCCGGTTTTTAAAGTCACCCGATGAAGGTTATAAACTAAACCCCGGAGAAATTTTAATAACCAACAACACCAGTCCAGATTGGGATCCTTTATTAAAACTGGCAACTGCGGTGGTAACCGATAGGGGAGGCAGAACCAGCCATGCTGCCATTGTAGCCCGTGAACTTGGTGTGCCGGCAATTGTAGGGACAACCAACGCTACTACAAAAATAAAAGACGGCGAAATGATTACCGTTTCCTGTGAGGGTAAAACCGGCTTTGTGTATAAAGATGCGCTGCAGTTTGAAACTAAGAAAATTGATTTCGGAAAAATTAAGCTTCCCAATACTGAAGTTAAGTTTATATTATCAGATCCAGACAGGGCTTTTCAACTCTCTTTTTATCCCAATACGGGGGTTGGTTTATTGCGAATGGAATTTATAATTACCCATAAAATTAAGATTCATCCTATGGCCCTGGTAAAATATGCTGAGGTAAAAGAGAAGGCCGCAAAAAAGACTATTGATGAGCTTACCTGGCAGTATAAAGATAAAACAGACTTTTTTGTAGAAGAATTATCCCGGGGAATAGCCGTAATGGCGGCTGCATTTTATCCAAAAGAAGTTATTGTTAGGCTTAGCGATTTTAAAAGTAATGAATATGCCAACTTAATAGGAGGTAGGCAATTTGAGCCTTTAGAAGAAAATCCTATGCTGGGTTTTAGAGGTGCTGCCCGCTATTCGCACCCTAATTATAAAGATGCTTTTAGGCTGGAGTGTAAAGCCATAAAAAAGCTTAGGGAAGAAATGGGATTTGTTAATCTAAAAGTGATGATTCCATTTTGCAGAACTATAAAAGAAGCAAAAAGCCTAATTGATACTTTAAAAGAATTTGGCCTTGAGCGTGGAAAGAATTCACTTGAGCTTTATATGATGGTTGAAATTCCTTCAAATGTGATTCTGCTGGAAGAGTTTGCAGCGTACTTCGATGGATTCTCTATAGGTTCTAACGATCTTACCCAGCTTACACTCGGCGTAGATAGAGATTCAGAGCTTATGACGCCTGTTTTTGATGAAAATAATCCGGCAGCAAAAGAAATGATTGCCACCGCAATACATAAAGCCGGAAAAGCAGGGAAAAAAATAGGCCTCTGTGGCCAGGCACCCAGTGATATTCCTGAATTTGCTTCCTTTTTGGTAAAAGAAGGGATTAACAGTATCTCGTTTAATCCTGATGCCCTGCTAAAAGGAATAGAAAATATTAATAAGGCAGAAGCTGTACGTTAAAACATCATAGAATGATTAAGGATGTGCATAGGCTCTCTATTGAAAAAGTTTTAGCAGATTTGGATGTAGATCCCACTAAGGGCTTAGCCTATCCCGAGGTTATATCTAGATTGGAAGAAAATGGTTATAACCGCTTAAAAAAGGAAAAGTCTAAAAACATCTTCCTCATTTTTTTAGAGCAATTTCTTGATCCCATTATTTATATCCTGGCTGCTGCCATGCTATTGGCTTATCTCTTTGGTGAATACATAGAAGGTACTGCTGTTTTAATTGTTATTCTTATCACCACCTTAATAGGATTTTTTATGGAATGGCAGGCGCTTCGCTCGGTAGAGGCACTGCAAAAAATGGTAGAAACCCGGGCCAGGGTTTGGCGTGATGGAAAAGAAAAGCAAATAAAGGCAGTGGGATTGGTGCCCGGAGATATTGTGCTTTTGGAAAGCGGCGATGTGATTCCTGCCGATTGCCGTATGTTAGAAACTGATAGTTTTGCCGTGAAAGAAGCAATTCTTACAGGTGAGAGTAATCAGATAGAAAAAAGTACAGAAAGCCTTTCTGCTAATTTTCCTTTGGCCGAGCGTAAAAATATGCTTTATAAAGGTACTATTGCGGTTAGGGGAAAAGCAAAGGCCGTAGTGGTGGCCACCGGAATTAATACAGAAATTGGACGCATTAGCGAGCTTACAGAAAACGCTAAAAAAGAAAGTACTCCTTTAGAGAAGAAACTTAAAAGATTGAGCCGGTGGCTTATATGGCTTACTTTATTCCTGGCCTTGCTTATTATAGTTACCGGTTATTTTCAGGGAAAAGACTTATTATTAATGATTGAAACCGGAATAGCCCTTGCGGTAGCCGCTATTCCCGAAGGCTTGCCCATAGTGGCAACTATTGCCCTTGCCAGGGGAATGCTTAGGCTTTCTAAAAGAAATGTGGTGATAAAAAAACTGGAAGCCGTTCAAACTTTAGGCGAAACCGGTATTATTTGTACCGATAAGACAGGCACCCTTACCGAAAACAAAATGAGTGTACATTATGTGATGCTTCCTTCTTCAGAATTTCCTGCTACCGAAGGCGAAAAATTCAAAAAAGATCCTGCTTTTTTAAGGTTGATAGATATTGGGTGTCTTTGCAACAATTCAAAAATGAAAAATGGCGAAATGGCCGGAGACGCCGTAGAGATCGCCCTGGTAGAATTCGCTGCAGAAATGGGTTTTAATTGTAAAGAAATTCAGCAAAAATATCCCAGAACTCAGGAAATTCCTTTTGATGCTGAAATCAAAAAGATGGCTACGGTTAATCGCGTTGAAGATGATTTCCTGGTATGTGTAAAAGGCGCCCTCGAAGCTTTGTTAGAATCTTGCGATTTAGTTTTAACTAAAGAAGGATCAAAAGAGTTTCAGGATAAAGAAAAATGGGAAAAACAGGCCGAATTAATCGCTGCCGAAGGTATGCGGGTTTTGGCTTTCGCCTACAAAGAAAGTAAAGAAAAGCCGGGCAGGGAAAACCTGATGGACAATCTCACATTTGTTGGAATTCTGGGTTTTTTAGATCCGCCAAGAAAAGATATTAAGCAAGCAATAGAAACCTATAAAAATGCAGGGATACGGGTGGTTATGGTTACCGGAGACCATCCCGATACCGCAAGAAAAATAGGAGAGGAAGTTGGACTTATCTCAACCAATGCTTCAGATAGTATAGTGGTTAAAGGTGCTGAACTGGAGGAAATAGATACTTTACCTGAGGTTAAGCAAAAGAAAATAATGGAGGCAGCAATCTTTGCCAGAATGGTTCCGGGACAAAAACTGGATTTGGTAGAATTTTACCAGAAGAACAAAGCTATTGTAGGAATGCTTGGCGATGGAGTTAATGATGCCCCGGCACTAAAGAAAGCCGATATAGGTATTGCTATGGGGATTAGGGGCACCGAAGCCGCCAAAGAAGTGGCCGATGTAATTCTAATGGACGATAAGTTTACTTCTACCGAACTGGCCATTAGACAGGGCCGTACCATTTTTGAAAATATTAGGCAATTTGTTGTTTTTTTACTTTCCTGTAACCTGGCCGAGATCATTGCGGTGGCACTGGCTTCTTTAAGTAACCTGCCTATGCCTTTACTGCCGCTTCAAATTCTATTTTTAAATCTTATTACCGATGTTTTCCCTGCCCTGGCCCTTGGCGTGGGAAAAGGAGATCCAAATATTATGAAAGCTCCCCCACGTGATCCTCAGGAACCTATTTTAACAAAAAAACTTTGGTTCGCTACCGTATTATATGGCTTAAGTATAACTGCAACGGTAATTGGAGCGGTTTTATACACCCATTTTAAAATGGGCTTAAACTCAAACCAGGTAAATAATATTGCTTTCTATACACTAATATTAGGTCAATTGCTTAATGTGTTTAACCTACCTGCCAGAAATGCTTCTTTTTTAAAAAACGAGGTGACAAAAAATAAATGGGTTTGGGCTGCCTTGGTTTTTTCTGTTTTAGTGATGCTTCTGGTATATCAAATTCCAATAATGGCCCGGGCATTATCGCTGGTGCCGCTTACTGCTAATCATCTTCTGGTGGTTGTGGTTTTTGGTACTGCCTCCCTGCTGTTATCCCAAATTTTTAAGCATTTAAAATTAGCTAACTAAACTTGTTGGAGACTGAGAGAAATCATTTTTTATAAGTCGGTTTTATGCTAATTTTCATACTACATAAATATTTAAAGTTATGGAAAATATAAGAAAACGGCCTAAGGGAGATTTTATCGCTGAAGCCAATATGGAACAACTTTATGCACTTACAAAACACTGGAATTCAGACCTTCATTTTTTTAAAGACGACCTCAGTTTTCTGCATAAACTTTTAGATAGCTATTTTATTTGGATAGATAAAGATGAGAATTATAGGATAGCTTCACGAATGAAGAATGAATTGCTGAGGCTTAGAGAGCGTTGTGATGATTTATTGGATAAAACCGAAAAGCATACGCAACAAATAGGGAAAATGATCCTTGAAAAGATGGAAGATAGCCGAATTTTTAGATTGGAGCACGAGCATTTAGAAGATGAGATTGCTGCTTTTGTAAAAGCTTTTAGGTTAAATAGGCTTGAACTTTTTAAAATAACCGAATATATAAAAGACACCGATAGGCTGCCCGAGATTTCCTGAAACACGGCAAAATTAAACGAGGCAACGTGACCGTTGTCATATTTTAAAAACAGCCTTGAATATACCTTTGTCTAAACTTAAAACTATTACTATGCTCATCAACATTCAATTTATAAAAACAAAAGGAAAACCAAATTTAACCGAGTTAGTATCAGAACACCTCAACAAATTATCAGAAAAATACGAGTGGCTTATTAGGGCCGAAGTTTATTTTAAAGAAGAAAATGATCCTACGGGAAAGTCAAAAATTTGTGAAATAGAGCTAAGTGCTCCGGGACCAAGAATTTTTGCTTCCTCTACAGAAGAAAGTTTTGAATTAGCCATCAAAAAGACCATCTTCGAACTGGAACAGCAAGTTAAAAAACGTAAAGCTGTTTTTGTAGCTCACTAGGATGTTTGCAGGGACTGTTTGAGAATTAGAAATAGAATCATTCTTTTGGGTAAATTTCAATATCCCCAAGTTGAAGTTTAATCATTTTTAAACAGTCTCTTTTTTTAAAATAGTAAATCCCTAAAGCCCCAAACTTTATAACTAAAGAAAAGGAAGAAGCCTACTGCCACTATCAATTCCATAAAGGTAGATGCCAGTAAGCCAATAAAAGACCCATAGGCCGCTCGCAAAGCCGATTTAGAGTCAGATTTATTGACGATTTCCCCAATAAAGGCCCCTACAAAAGCTCCAATTAGTATTCCTAAGGGGATGGGGGTTAAAATTCCTACAACCAGCCCTATAGTAGCACCCCACATACCAGCTTTACTGCCACCGTATCTTTTGGTTCCCATGGCCGGAATAACAAGTTGTAAGGCATAAATTATGGCGGCCAAAAAAAATGCTATGCCCAAAACCCAGTAATTTATGGGTATAGAAGGCGATAAATAGAGTAGTAGTAATCCCAGCCAACTAAGCGGTACCCCGGGCAATACCGGTAAAAAGCTTCCCAGAATTCCCAATATCATCAAAACTGCACCAATAACTATTAATAGTAAATCCATAGTGTTTTTATAAGTAGATGTTCAAATATAGATGAATTTCAAATAATTTTTCAACTAAAAAATTAGGTTAAACTAAAATCTTAGTTTATATTAGCAACTTATGGAACAGTTTAGCATAAATAGGACGGCCTCAAAGACTTTTATTATTCTATTTTTATTTACAGGAGTTTTGAGTTGCAAAGAGCACGCTCAACAAAAAGTGAAAGATATAACAGAGTTTGAGGGAGTTAATACGTTTAATTTTGATGATAAGCAGGAGTTATTGGAATATAGAGAATTAGCGCTAGATAAAACTCATCCAAATTTATTGAATCCTGAAATATCTAAATCTGAGTATAAGAAAGTGCGAAAATCCTGGGTAGATTTACATCAAAGAGTTGGTGCTTACTTATCCGAAAATAATTTTGAGTGGGAAGTAGATGATTCTACAATAGCTATAGTTCATAAGCTTTATTTCAATTCTAATGGAGAAATTGAGAATTATTTTTTTAATATTCTAAATGAAAATGTATCAGAGATAAAAAAGAAGGAATTCGCGAAATTAATTATGGAATTCTCTAAAACTAATAGAATTGACTTTAAACAGGAACAAGATTTTGCTCAATGTGGTAAAACAAAATATGTTAATAATTAGTATAGGTATTTAAAACTAGACATTTTATATAATAAGAGATTTCCGCCAGAGTGGGAAGGATAAATGCGTATAATAAGAGATTTCCGCCTTCGCGGAAATGACAAGGAAATATTATGAAACAACTAACCAAAGCCGAAGAAGAGATTATGCAAATTCTCTGGAAACTGGAGAAAGCTAATGTAGCTTCAATTATCGAAGAAATGCCAATGCCCAAACCGGCGTACAATACGGTTTCTACCATTGTTAGAATACTGGAAGATAAAGGTTTTGTAGATCACGAAAAAAAGGGAAAAGGCTATTTATATTTCCCGATTTTGGCTCGTGAAACCTATAGCAACCAAAGCATCAATAAGTTGATGAACAATTATTTTAATGGTTCCTTTAAAAGTATGGTTTCGTTTTTTATGAAGAAAAACGATATGGACACCAAAGACCTGGAGGCCATTTTAAAAGAAATCAATAAAAAAGAACAATAATGTTTGAGTATATAATTCAGGTAATCGTTTTTCAACTTGGTTTTTTACTGCTGTACGAGCTGCTGCTAAAAAAGGAAACCTTTTTTACAATAAACAGGCTGTACTTACTAGTAACACCTTTAGTTTCCCTTTTACTGCCAGTATTGAAGTTTGAAAGCCTGGCCACACTGGTACCGGCAGAATCTATCGCTGGCCTTCAGGTTTTGCTTCCCGAAGTTTATATTGGTGGTCAACCAGAAGCTAGTCAGGAGTTACCGGCGATAAAGTTAGCCGCTCAACAGGGCTTGCAAATAAACTGGTGGTTGGTTACTTATGTTGCCGGAGCAGTACTGAGTTTAATGCTTTTGATAAAGAAATACAGGGATCTCAATTATTTGTTTCGTTTCAGAAGAATTTCAGAAGATAAGGAGCTGCGAATTATTGAAGTTCCCAACTCGAAAATTGCCTGCACCTTTTATAAAACCGTGTTTTTAGGCAATAAATTATCTGAAGCTGAAAAGCAACAAATTTTATCTCATGAGTTGGTTCACGTAAAACAAAGACATAGCCTGGACCTGATATTTTTTGAAGCTTTAAAGATCATATTTTGGTTTAATCCTTTGGTATACATCTACCAGAGTAGAATTGCCGTATTGCACGAGTTCATCGCCGATGCAAATGTGGTAAAAACCACAACCAAACGCAGCTATTATGAACACTTGCTCAACTCCGCGTTTAACACGCAGAATATTTCATTCATCAATCAATTTTTTAATCATTCATTAATCAAAAAACGAATTAGTATGTTACAAAAATCAAGATCAAAAACAATTGCGAAATACAAGTACTTATTTGTGCTGCCCTTACTTTTTATGATGCTCACTTATGTGTCTTGTTCTGAAAATAGAGAGATAGATGAAAAAGAAGAACCAATCTACCAACAGTTAACCGAGATTAAATTGGCGGTTCAGGAAGGTAAAGAACTATCGCTTGAAGAGAAGGAGGAATTATTTGAAATAATGAAAGTAGTGATGGATACTGAAAAAGCTCCAATGCCACCATCGCCACCCCCTTTTGAAAAGTCTTCTACTGATAATTCAAACTCAGTTCCTTTTGGAGTGATTGAAGATGTTCCCGTTTTTCAAGGTTGTAAAGATCTATCCTCTAATGAAGAAAGAAAAAAATGTACTAGTAATAAGATTTCACAATTCGTAAATAAAAACTTTGATACTTCTATTGCAGAGAAAAGTGGTCTAACTGGAGTAAATCGTATAATTGTGCAATTTAGGATAGATGAAACAGGAAACATAGCAGATGTAAGAGCTAGAGCAGCAAGACCGGAATTACAAGAAGAGGCTATAAGAGTGATTTCTGAGCTTCCAAAGATGCAGCCGGGGAAACAAAAAGGAGAAAACATTAGTGTGATGTATTCGCTTCCTATAGTTTTTCAAGTAGGTGGTGGTGAATAAAATAAGTATAATCATTTTATTAATGTTAGCCTTTAAAGCCGAAGCTCAAACTTCGGCTTTGGCGGTTTCCGATAGTTTGTATGCCGTAGGGGAATATGCTGAGGCTATAAATAAGCTTCAGGAAATAGAACCTAAAACCGAGAGAACTTATTTAAAACTGGCTAAAAACTATGCGGCCAATCGGCAACCTGAGATTGCCCTGGAGAATTACAAAAAGGTTTTACGCAAAAATCCAAACCGGGTTTTAACCGCGGTAGATTATGGCGAATTATTAGTGAAAACTGGAAAACTACATTCAGCCGACAGTCTTTTTAACAAGCTGAGCAAAAAATATCCTCAAAATGCCAATTTTAAATATCAGCAGGGGTTAATTAAGGAGAAATTAAAAGACAGTACTGCTATGGAGTATTTCTTGTTTACCTTAGGCCTTGATACTACGCATCAGGGAGCACTGTATAAACTGGCAAAAGATAAATTGAAGAATCGCCAGTATACTATGGCGGAACATTTCAGCAAACAAGGCTTGCGTGCCAATCCTAATAATGCCTCATTGCTTTCTATCCTTGCGCAAACCTATTCATCTTTAAAACTGTATAAGGAGGCAATTCCACGTTATGAGAAGTTAATAGTATTAGGAGAAGGTACCGAGTTCATCTATAACAAACTCGGATTTGCCTATTACCGGCTTGGCGATTATAAAAAAGCCATAGCGATGTATAAGGAAGCTTTGAATTTTGAAGACCGAAATTCGGCCACGCATTACACGCTAGGGAAATTATATGCTTTAACCGGAAACTTAGATAAATCTGAAACGCATTTATTGATGTCAATTCTTATAAAAAAACAACCGGTAGATGCCGAATTTTTTAGCCTGGGACTTACCTATAAAATGCAGGAAAAGCACAAAAACGCATTGGAATATTTTAATAAGGCCCTGGAAGAAAATCCCGATCATGAAAGAGCTTTGTACGAACGAGCAGTTGCAGCAGATAATTATATGGCAGATCACGAAGCCGTAATTGGCTACTACGAGACGTATTTTAATAAATATGAGAGTATTGGAAACGACGGAATGCTTTATAGGGCAAAAACCAGAATAAGCGATCTAAAGCAAAAAATACATTTAGCTGAAAACTAATAAACTTTGCAGATTTAAGTACTATCAAACTTATTTTTAATGCTAATTAAACCTATCAAATTTAAAATCATTACATTTTTCTTCAGTTTTTTTGTTTCTATTTTCGCTACTGCACAGGAGGCTTTTGAAGTCAATATTTTTGTTGATGCCGAAAAAAACATCTATTTGGAAGAGCAAAAAGTGAGTATGAGTGAACTTTTAAAAGAAACTAAAGCTTTGATTTATAAGCAGCCGGCGTTGAAATATGACCGACTTATTTATAATATTTATGCAGACAAAAACCTGAAACACGGATTTGTTATGGATATAAATCATCAACTTTTAAGAGCCATGGAAGCTTTAAAGTCAAAGACTAATAAATATCTTTTGGAATATAAAAACCTCGATCTCGATAAGGCTAACTGGCAGTTAGAAATAAAGTCTTTAAAACTGGATGCAATAAAAGATTAGCCCTTCATTTTCAGTGGGCCTTCTCTTAATTTTCCTTACTTTTGCTTAAAGTACAAGTGTATTTGCCAATGAAAAAAGCTTTACTCAATAATCGAGATTTAAAGGCTTTAAAACCTGTCTCGAAATTAAAGTCTTATTTATTCTCTAATAGCCTTTTGATTTTTTTTCGGTATAGTCTACTTGCAGTTGCTGTTTTAATAATTGCTTCCTGTAATTTTGAAACTAGGAAAATTTCATCGGAAGAAGTACTGGAACTGGAAGCAAAGACGCTTAATTGGAAGGAAGTAGATGAATATCCGGCTTTTGAAGACTGCCGGAACGAAACCGAACTTTTAGCAGCCCGGGATTGTTTTGAGCGGGAAGTTGCTGAAAATATCTACGCTTACCTTTCTAAACAACAACCAGTAGTTACAGAATCTATAGACGATACGCTTTATCTTTACCTGGAAATAAATAGTTCTGGGCGTCCCGAAATAGATTCGGTTAAAATAGACTCTACTTTAAATAGCCAGTTACCTGAATTGCGATTGTGGTTAGACCAAAGTATAGATTCCCTTCCAAAAATTTATCCGGCAAGTAAGCGCGGGGTACCGGTTTCTACGGTTTTTAAAATGCCTATTGTAATTAAAGCAGAGTAAGGTTTAAGTTGAACATCTATATCTCTACTTAGAGATTGAAAATTGGGTTTTGACCCGGTCAAGCTGAACTTGTTTCAGTTTCTGGAATGAGGAATTATTTAAGCTTAATTTTAGGCACTAAAATCAATTCAAGCGGTTAAGAATAAACTTAAAAGAGTATTAGTTAGTCTAAACTAAATCATCCCCAATTGCCACATTCCACTTTTTTACCGACCAACTTTTTATAAGTCCGTTTTTTGTATAAGGATCGTTTTCTGCAAAAGCTTTGGCAATCTTATCACTGTTGGCTTTAAAAACCAATACAGCTTCGTTAGCCGAATCTATGGCTCCGCCAAGCAGCAAATATCCTTCATTAAAATACTCGGTTGCGTGGCTTAAGTGGTCTTTTCGATATTTTTCCCGTTCCTCCAGGTAATTTTCAGGGGTAGTGTATGTTAATATATAGTAATTCACCTTATTTTTTAAATTCCCTTCCTTTCCAGGAGAACCCATAAAATAATGATTTCAGGGCGATATAAGTGCTAAAAAAAGGATAAAAAATACTGCTCCAAAAATAGCTTTGTAATACTGTTTCTCGCTTAAAAAATTTAGCCGCACTATATATTAAAATAAAATCCAGGTTAAACTTTATCAGAAAAATTATTAAAACAGTCTGATAATTAATCAGCTGTAAAAAGACTAAAAAAGCGGCTATCACCAGGCTTACATTCATTAAGAATACAGTGATTCCGGTTATTTTAGCAAAGATACTCGTGTAAGCCGGCGCTTTGGAAGCCCATCTAATTCGTTGAGAAATTAAATTCTTAAAATTATTTTGAGCCCGGGTGTAAACAATGGCCTCTTTACTTTTTAAAAAACCTATTGGGTATTTTCTTTGTTGAAATTTTTGAAGCAAAAAAACATCGTCACCGCTGGCAATATTAGTATTTCCCGAAAACCCTAAAACCTTCAAAAAGGCTTCTTTTTTATAACATAAATTGGCGGCATTACACATAAAAGCCCTGTTTATACCAAAAGCACCCGCGGTTGATGCCTGGAGGCTTAGAATATCTAATTCCTCAAAATTCCGTAAAATATGTTTTCGTCCGGTATTGGTGTTTTCTCCGGGAAGTTGAAGTAATGCAACCGGTCCTGCAACTAAACTGCAATTGGTTTTTTGAATAAAACTATTGTAAGTTTTTAGCCAGGTTTTAGAAATTTGGCAGTCTGCATCGGTGGTGATAATATATTCAAATTTTGAAGCCTTAATAGCGGTAGTAATCGCGTCTTTTTTGGGAGCCTTTGAGGTAGGTTTATTTTCTAACAGCTTTACATTTAATTCTGAATAGTTTTCCTGAAACTCTTCGATAATTTTCACCGAATTATCTTCAGAGTTATCGTTTACCAGGATAATTTCAAGTTGTGAATTCGGGTAATTAATTTCAGCAAGGGAATTCAGTAAAGTCGGTAGGTTTTTAGCTTCATTTCTAAAAGGGACAATAATGGAAAACCGCTTTTGCACAGTTGAATTTTCCGAAGAGAATTCAGGGATTTTTTTCCAGCCATACAGCAACATGAGCATTAAGACCGAATAACAAATACAAATAATAACAAAAATGAACATACTCGGTTTTCTAATTTATTGTGCTGTAAAGTAAATTAAATCAATGTGAATTCTGAATTTATTGAAAGAAAAAAGCTAAGTTAAAAAGACTTGAAAGCGAGTAAGGAAACGAAATTGCTTAGCTTTGCGATGTTAGTTGAAATTAGGGAAGTATTATATTGAAACAGTTATTTTGAAGAGTGAGAGAATCATTTTAGGAATTGATCCCGGTACCACGATTATGGGTTTCGGACTTATAAAAGTGGAAAATAAACAGATGAAATTTATGCAGCTCAACGAATTGCAGCTAAGTAAATACAGCGATCCCTATGTAAAACTTAAATTGATTTTTGAACGAACCATAGAATTAATAGATACTTACCATCCCGATGAAATTGCGATTGAAGCACCATTTTTCGGTAAAAATGTGCAATCTATGCTTAAATTAGGCAGGGCACAGGGTGTGGCGATGGCCGCCGGACTCTCACGAGATATTCCAATTACCGAATATTTACCCAAGAAAATCAAAATGGCAATTACTGGTAATGGGAACGCCAGCAAAGAACAGGTGGCAAAAATGTTGCAAAGTTTGTTGGGTTTGAAATCATTACCGAAAAATCTCGACTCAACCGATGGGCTTGCAGCTGCGGTTTGTCACTTCTACAATTCGGGGAAAACTCAAATGGGAAAAAGCTATTCCGGATGGGCTGCCTTCGTAAAGCAAAACCCGAAGAAAATTAAATAATTTAAGCTTTTCAAATTTATAAAATGGCTGGTATTTACATTCATATTCCTTTTTGTAAGCAGGCTTGTCATTACTGTGATTTTCATTTTTCTACCTCTTTAAAAAAGAAAACTAAACTTGTGGAAATGTTATGTAAGGAATTGCTGCTTCGGAAAAATGAGCTTAATCCCCCTGAAATCCATACCATTTATTTTGGAGGCGGAACGCCCAGTTTGTTGGAAGCAGATGAGCTTCAGAAAATTTTTGAGACCATTTATGCGAATTATAAGGTTGCCGATAATCCTGAAATTACCCTGGAAGCCAATCCCGATGATTTAACCGAAGAAAAGTTGAAAATGCTTGCGGTTTCTAAAATAAACCGTTTAAGTATTGGGGTGCAATCTTTTTTTGAAGAAGATTTAAAGCTGATGAACCGCGCCCATAATGCCAAAGAAGCTTTAAAAAGCATAAAACTTGCTAAAAAAACTTTCGATAATATTTCTATAGATCTTATCTACGGAATCCCGGGAATGAGTGTTGAGCGATGGCAGCGAAATGTGGAAATTTCGTTAGAACTTGGTGTGCCTCATATTTCCAGTTATGCGCTTACGGTAGAGCCGAATACCGCATTACATAAATTTATTGAAAGGGGAAAACTAAAACCGGTAGATGACGATGCTGCTAAACTTCATTTCGAAATTCTGGTTGAAACCCTTACTAAAAATGGGTTTGAACATTATGAGTTTTCAAACTTTGGCAAGCCCGGCTATTTTTCAGAGAACAATACCGCTTATTGGTTGGGGAAATCCTATTTAGGAATTGGGCCTGCCGCGCATTCTTATGATGGCAACTCCAGGAAATGGAATATTTCTAACAATCCTCTTTACATAAAGGCTCTCGAAAATGATAAAATTCCGCAGGAAACTGAGACCTTATCACTTTCAGATAAATACAACGAATATGTGATGACGAGGCTTCGCACAAAATTTGGGGTGAATATTGCTGAGGTTTCCGAAAAATTTGGAGAAGATTACAAAAATCACTTTGTGGAGTTTGCAAAGCCATTGCAAAAGGAAAATTTACTTGAGGAAAAAAATGGGCTTTTTCATATTACTGCCAAAGGGAAGTTTTTAAGCGATGGTATTGCTGCCGATTTGTTTTTCCTGGAATAATAAATATCGAAATTAAAGTCAAAAATCGTAAATTTGAGTTATGGCTATAGATATTAAAAACAAGAAAATAGAATTAATTCAATGGTTATCCACTTTGGATAATGAAATCATTATAGATAAATTAATGAAATTGAGAGAGAGTGAGAAGGCTGATTGGTGGAATAAGATAAATGAAGGCGAGAAAAAATCTATAGGGAAAGGAATTGAAGATGCCAATTCCGGGAACTTAAAACCGCAATCTGAAGCCAGGAAACTCTATGAAAAATGGTTATAAGATTTTTTGGACTGTTCACGCACTTTCTGAACTTGAGGAAACAATAGCCTATTTAGAAGAAAACTGGACTGAAAAAGAGCTCCAAAAATTATTTAGACACTTAGATCATACCCTTGAGTTAATTTCTAAAAACCCAACCATATTTCAGGTCTCCTATAAAAAGCAAAATATTCACAGAGCTGTAATTGCAAGATTTAATACGCTGTATTATAGACTGCACAACGAAAAGATTGAAATTTTATCTTTCTTTTCTAATAGAAAGGATCCTGATAAAATTAAGTTTCAATAAATTTTACCGGCTTATTCTACCAACTCTTTTTATAATTTAGCTGAATGCTAACGAACATTAATTTTAAAGCTAAGGATTTTAAAACCGATCTTTCCAAACCCCTGGATATTTCCATTGGTTTGCGGGGCGATGCTAAAAACCCGGTGGCATGGTATTTAGGTGCTCCTAAAATAACACCGGTGAAAGACGGTGATTTTATTGGGAAAGTTTCAGAAGGCGCTTCGGTTAATTTTAATACTATTCAGTTTAATCCTCACGCACACGCTACGCATACAGAATGTGTGGGACATATTTCCAGGGAATTTTACAGCATCAATCAAACGCTGAAAACTTTCTTCTTTCTTTCTAAGTTGATTTCAGTAGAGCCTGAAACCAGGGGAGAAGATAAAGTGATTTCTGAAGCCATTTTAAAAGAAAACATCCAGGCTAACGAAACAGAAGCCTTAATTATAAGAACCCTACCTAATTTTAGGGAAAAACAAACCAAAAAATATTCGCATACCAATTGGCCATATCTTAGCGAAGAAGCTGCAGTTTACCTTAGGAATTGTGGCATAGAACATCTGCTTATAGATTTGCCCTCTGTAGATAAAGAAAAAGACGGCGGGAAACTACTGGCGCACAAGGCCTTTTGGAATTACCCGAAAAAGACCCGGTTTGAGGCTACTATTACCGAATTAGTTTATGTGCCAAATACTATTGAAGATGGTGCTTATTTATTAAACCTGCAAATAGCTTCTTTTGAAAATGATGCCAGCCCATCAAAGCCTGTTTTATATAAATTATTATGAAAATAACACTCGCACTTGAAGAACTGGCAATGTTAATGCTGGGAATCTTTGTATTTAGTCAATTAGACTTTGCCTGGTGGTGGTTTTTGGTTTTATTTTTTACACCAGATTTTGGTATGCTGGGATATCTCTTCAATACTAAAATAGGTGCTTTTACCTATAATCTTTTTCATCACAGGGGATTGGCAATTTTAATTTGGATTTTGGGATTCTATCTGCAAAATGAAGTATTTCAATTAATAGGTGTAATTTTGTTTTCACACGTGGCTTTTGATCGTATTTTAGGCTATGGCCTTAAATATGAAAAAGGTTTTAAATTCACTCATTTGGGAGAAATAGGAAATTAATATGGAATTTTTATTTATCGGATTGGCCGTGGGAGCGGTTGTGGCTTATTTTATTTTCGCCAGGTTTAATAAGGAGAAATCAAAACTTAAAACCAACGAGCAGTCGTTGGTGATTATGGATAAAATTAGAAGTGTTTGTAAGTTCATCACCGTTGAAGGCGATTTTTCTGAAGTTTATCATTACGAGAATTTAAAGGAAAAATACCTAAGCTTGCTTTTAGGAAAGAAAAAGGCCATTGTACTGGTAAATGCCAAAGCACACGTAGGTTTCGATCTTAGTAAAGTGCGAATGACCAGTGAAAACGAAAGAAAAACCATTGTACTAACCAATTTTCCGCAGCCTGAATTGCTTACGGTAGAGACAGATTTTAAGTACTACGATAAGCGCGAAGGTTGGGCAAATCCTTTTACCACATCAGACCTTACCGATATTAACCGGGATGCCAAAAACTATATTGTAGATAAAATTCCACAAAGCGGTTTGTTAGACCAGGCAAGAAAAGAGGCACTGGATACCATTTTGTTAATGGAAAAAATAGTAGAAACTATAGGCTGGAAATTAGATTATACCGCACTAACTTTGGAAGATAGAAATCAGTCAAAAATCGAAAAATAGACGATGACGTCACCCTGAATTCGTCACTTCTAGCAGAGTCGAGAAGTCAGGATCTAAGATGGTTATTGTTTTTTCATCTTAATACAAACCTGAACATTTTTTAGATTTTCGCCTGCGCGGAAATGACAATATTGCATATGGACATCGAATCACTAAGAAATTATTGCATAAACAAAAAAGGAGTGACAGAAGGACTTCCTTTTGGTCCCGATATGCTGGTTTTTAAAGTAATGGGCAAAATGTTTGCTTTGGCCAGTCTGGATGCGATTCCGCTTAGTGTAAATTTAAAATGTGATCCTGAAAAAGCAATTAGCTTGCGGGAAGCAAACGAAAACAATATTTTGCCCGGCTACCATATGAACAAACAGCATTGGAACACCGTAATCCTGGATGGTCACCTGAAGCCCGATTTTGTTTTCCAATTGTTAGACGATTCGTATCATTTGGTCATTTCAGGATTAACCAAAAAACAACAACAAGAACTTAAAGATTTAGATGAATAACCCATTAGAATTTTATACAAAACAGAAAGAAATACACAGGCAGGAATTAGCTAAGATTTCAAAAAAATTATTGGTTTCCAGCTTGATTAGGCTATTGATTTTTTTAGCGATTTGTTTTGCAGTTTATTATTTCTTCGGAAATATGAATGTAATCGTACCGGTAATTATTGGCGGGATTGCACTTTTTTTGTTCCTGGTTTCCAGGCATAGCAACCTAAAAGATGAAAGCGATAAACAAAAAGAAATCATCAAGCTGAATGAACAGGAAATAGATATTCTAAAAACCAGGTATTTTCAAGAGCTCCCCGATGGAAGTGAATTTGAAAAGCCCACACATCCCTACAGTCAGGATATAGATTTATTTGGGCGGGGATCGTTTTTTCAATATGCAAACCGAACCGCACTTTATGAAGGGACCAAAAAACTGGCGGGTATTTTTACCGAAAACAGCATAGAGAATATACCCTTAAAACAGGAAGCCATTAAAGAACTGGCTAAAAAGCCAAAATGGCGGCAGGAGTTTACTGCTTTAGCTAAATTAGTGAAGACTGAAACACCTTCTAAAACTGTTATCAAATGGTTTAAAAACTATAAGAATTTTGTTCCAGATTACGTAAAATGGTTGCCAACAGTATTTTCGGTGATTTCCATTTTGGTAATTGCCGGTTATTCGTTTGATTATTTAAAAGGGATTCACCTTTTTTTATGGTTTTTGGCGGG
Organism: Salegentibacter maritimus; assembly: GCF_016236975.1. NCBI lineage: Bacteria > Pseudomonadati > Bacteroidota > Flavobacteriia > Flavobacteriales > Flavobacteriaceae > Salegentibacter > Salegentibacter maritimus. The sequence continues at coordinate 201,438 of NZ_JAEHNY010000001.1, read as the reverse complement.
AGTACTTTTTACAGGGATTTACCTGAAAAAAATCAATTTATTGTCGGGTAGCGTGAGTAAAGTTCAGGATACTTTTCATCAATATCATTTGTTACTTGGCTTGCTGGAACAAGAAGATTTTTCTTCAGAAATATTAAAAAAGAACCAGGCTTTAATCCGTTCAGAAAAGAAAAAAGCTTCTGCCATTTTTAAAGAATTTTCTAAAGCAATTGATGCTTTAGACCAGAGAAATAATATGATTTTTGGCATTTTGGGCAATGGTTTTTTGCTATGGGACCTTAGACAATGCTACAAACTTGAAAAATGGATCTCAAGCTACAGGCAGCACGTAGAAAATTGGTTTGAAGTGATTGAAACTACCGATGCTTATAATTCGTTGGGTAATTTTGTGTTCAACCATCCGGCTTATGTTTTTCCTGAAGTCATAAACGAAAAAAGAGGGATTACAGCAAGAAGATTGGCACATCCACTTTTAGATCCTAATAAAAGGATTGCAAATGATTTCTCTATTGGTAGGGAAGAATTTTTTATAATTACCGGGGCCAATATGGCCGGAAAAAGTACCTTCTTAAGAACGGTTTCCCTACAAATCTTAATGAGTAATATAGGGCTTCCGGTTTGTGCAGAAGCCTGTCAATATTCGCCCATAAAACTTATTACAAGTATGCGCACCAGTGATTCGCTAAGCGATGACGAGTCTTATTTCTTTTCAGAATTAAAGCGCTTAAAATTTATTGTAGATGAAATAAAAACCGATCGTTATTTTATTATTCTGGATGAAATATTAAAAGGAACCAATAGTAGTGATAAGGCCATAGGTTCTAAGAAGTTTATTCGGAAACTGGTGAACTCCAATTCAACCGGAATTATCGCAACGCACGATTTGAGTTTATGCGAAATCACTTCAGAATTATCCCAGGTGAAGAACCATTATTTTGATGCAGAAATCATTAACGACGAACTGCATTTTGATTATAAGTTTAAAGATGGAATTTGCCAGAATATGAACGCCTCTTTCTTGCTTAGAAAGATGGAGATTGTAGACGATTAAACGCTAGAATTAAAGTTTTCGGAACCTTTTCCAGGCTTTAGTTGAGATTATATGAAATGTCTTATTTTCGTCAAGCTGAACTTGTTTCAGCTTCTAACATGATCTTATAAGCGTATTAGACTCGGAAGCAGGATGACGTGATTAAAAGCTTTATTACTATCTAGCTTTTCTTTTCGAAAAGGAGATGTTAAATCGGTAAAGAAAAAAGTTATAAATGGATTCACTAACACAAATAGTACTGGGCGCCGCGGTTGGCGAAGCAGTTTTAGGCAAAAAAGTTGGCAATAAAGCAATGCTGTATGGAGCCATTGCAGGCACCATACCCGATTTAGACACTTTTGCCAGTGCCTTTACCGATACCATTACCGCGATTGAAATTCACCGTGGTTTTACTCATTCTATTATATTTTCTATACTTTTTGCGCCCATTTTTGGCTGGTTGATCTCAAAGATTGAAAAGAAATCTAAGGCCACCTGGAAAAATTGGTCCTGGTTAATGTTTTGGGGCTTATTTACGCATCCGCTGTTAGATTCGCATACCACCTGGGGCACACAGTTATTCTGGCCTCTGGAAGTGCGCCTGGCCTATAAGAATATTTTTGTGATAGATCCACTATATACCTTACCGTTTTTAGTGTTTTTAATCCTGGCAATGCGAAAGAAAAGAGGAACAAAAGAAAGGAGAAAATTCAACAATCTTGGCCTTATAATTAGTAGCGTTTACCTATTGGTAATTACCCCGGCATTAAAACTTTATACCTTTACTAAGTTTACCGAAGCTTTAGAAAATCAGGGTATTGCTTATTATAAAATAGAAACCAAACCCGCTCCGCTAAATGCCATTCTATGGACGGCAAATATAGAGGTGGATGATGCTTATTTAATTGGGAATTATTCAATTTTTGATACACAACCAATAGACTTTGTAGCACATCCCAAGAATCACCATTTACTGGGTCCCTGGACCGAAAAGCCTAATGTAAAACGCCTTATTGCTATTTCAGAAGGCTGGTTTACCATTTCAGAAAAGGAAGGTGAGATTTATTTTAACGATCTTCGTTTTGGTACTTTGAGCCCAATAGCCAGGGTGGATGCCGATTTTGCTTTTAGCTATAAACTCGTGGAAGAAGAGGGCGAAATTAAAGCCATAGAGACCGAAAAAACACGTGGTGATGCAAAAGAACTTTTGTCGCAGTTGGGTACACGTATTTTGGGAAATTAGTGGTGTGGAATTTGAAATGAATTTAGAGATTTTCTGCCTTTAAATTTCTGGCTGAGTGATGAATAGTAAGGATGTCTATTCTTTTGTTATTCAGTATTTTATAGATAATTCGATAGTTCCCTTCAATTAACTCTCTAATTTTAGGATGATTTATTTCAGGGACCGATTTACCTGAATAGATTTGAGTATGAAGAATTTTTGTTCGATTCCTAAGTTTAATAATTTGTAGCCTAGCATATTTTTTAGAATCCCTACCAATGTATTCCCCAATACTTTTTAAATCAGATATGGCTTGAAATGTCCAGTTTATTTGAACCATTTTTCAATCTCCTTATCCAATTGTTCCTCAGAAATAACATCTCCTTTCTTTGACTGATTTATACCATTTTCTACTTTTTCAATAAAAATCAAGCGTTCTACCAACTCATCAATAGAAAATGTCTCCGGCAGTTTTTCAATCTCTTCCCTTAATTTGCTTTTTGTAAGCATTTTTACATCAATTTGAATCCAATAACAAGATACAATTTTAATCTGAGTTTAAATTTAAAGAAAGGAGCTACTGAATAAAAAATATTCGTTTATTCGTAGCAAGCTAAATTCCATATAAACTTCTTTATAAATCTTATCTTAGCGAAAATTCTACCTATTTATGAAATATTATTTGAGCATTGCTATTGTATTTTTATTTATTTCCACTTTTTCTGCGCAGGAAGCTTCCGTAAAATTAGACTCCATAATTAGCAAAATAGAAAATCACAAAGCCTACGATCGCAAAGATTTTCCTTTAGGCCTTTATACCGAAGAATATTATAAAAAACAAGCTGAATTTGCCGAAGCACGTTTAGAAGAACTCAATAATATTAAAGCTAATTCACTTAGTGAAACTGAAGCAATTTCGTTGGAAATGCTAAAGTTTAAACTCCAGGAAACCGTAGATCGTTACACCTACGAAGCCTATTTAAATCCGTTGCTTTCTGATTCTGGATTTCATTTAAGCCTGGCTTACCAGGTGCGGGATTTAAATACCTATGCACAGGTAAAGGCTTATTTAAATAAATTAAATGCCATACCAACTTATGTAGATCAGCATTTCGCTTTGTTGCGGGAAGGTTTAAAGAAAGGCAATACACAACCTCTGGTTATATTTAAAGGTTACGAAGCTACCTATAACAATCAAATTTTAGAAGATCCAAAAGAAAGTTATTTCTATGAACCTTTTCTAAACCTGCCAAAAACACTTTCAAAAACCCAAACGGATTCTGTTTTAAATGCCGCTGAAAATGCGATTGCCGAAAATGTAATTCCGCAGTTTAAAAGAATTAAAGCTTTTTTTGAAACTGAATATCTGCCAAATACACGAACAAGTTTAGGCGTTTCTGAAATTCCTAATGGTAGGGACTATTATCAAAACAGGCTGAATTATTATACAACCTTAGATTTAACAGCAGAAGAAATCCATCAAATTGGTTTAGAGGAAGTAGCGCGGATTAATTCAGAAATGAAAAAAATAATTGCCGAGGTTGAGTTTGATGGAAGTTTTGAGGAATTTATTCATTTTCTAAGAACCGATGAGCAATTTTATGCCAAAACAGGGGAAGAGTTACTAAAAGAAGCCCGTGATATTTCTAAACGTATAGATGCCAAACTCCCCGCTTATTTTAAAACATTGCCCAGGAAACCTTACGGAGTGGCAAAAGTACCCGATGCTATCGCACCAAAGTATACTACAGGACGCTATATTGGAGCTTCCAATGAAACACAACCGGGCTATTATTGGGTAAATACTTATAATTTACCTAATCGTCCTTTATATGTGTTACCATCTTTAACAGCGCATGAGGCCGTGCCCGGACATCATTTACAAAATGCTTTAAATGCTGAATTGGGTGATAGCATTCCAAAATTCCGAAGAAATATGTATTTATCTGCTTACGGAGAAGGCTGGGGCTTATATTCCGAATTTCTAGCTGAAGACATGGGGATATACACTACGCCTTATGAGTTGTTTGGAAAACTAACTTATGAACAATGGCGCGCCTGCCGATTGGTGATAGATACAGGAATTCACGCCATGGGGTGGAGTAGGGAAGAAGCGGTAGCATATTTTGAAAAGAATACAGCGCTTTCAATGCATAATATCAATACCGAAGTAGATCGATATATCTCCTGGCCCGGACAGGCAGTTTCTTATAAGATTGGAGAGATTAAAATCAGGGAATTACGTAAAAAAGCAGAAAAAGCCCTGGGTGCCCAATTTGATATTCGTGATTTTCACGAAGTGATTTTAGAACAGGGAGTGGTTACATTACCAATTTTAGAAGAAAGGGTAGAGAAATATATTGAAGAAGCAAAGTGGTAAGGAGAGAAGTTTTTAAAGTTTTATCTGCCTTTTTGTGATAAAAATATAAGCTCGGGTTTATAATACCCTATCTTCGCGACTTTAAAAATTAAGCATGAGTTTAGAAAAAGAATTAAGGAAACGCAGCGATAGTACTTGCGAACTTTGCAGTGCTACAGATAGTTTACAGGTTTATAGCCTGGAGAATTTCCCGGGGGAAGCCGTAGATGGAAGTTTTATGGCTTGCCGGGTATGTAGCGAACAATTGGAAGATTTTGATAAAGTAGAGGTAAACCACTGGCGTTGTTTAAACGATAGTATGTGGAGTACGGTTCCTGCTGTTCAGGTTGTTGCTTTTCAAATGCTTACTAAACTTAAGGCTGAAGGCTGGCCCCAGGATTTACTGGATATGCTGTATATGGAAGATGAGCTAAAAGCTTTTGCCACATCTCGGTTGGTTTCCGAAGAAAATACTACGCCAGAAGTTATCCATAAGGATAGCAATGGTGCAGTAATCGAGGCCGGAGACACCGTAGTGCTTATAAAAGACCTAAATGTAAAGGGTAGTAGTTTAACCGCTAAACGCGGAACTGCTGTACGCCGTGTTTCTTTAGTTCACGATAATGCAGAGCAAATTGAAGGTAAGGTTGAAGGACAACAAATTGTTATCTTAACAAAGTTTGTGAAGAAGGTTTAAAGCTTATTGGCTTAAGACTTCTTTTCTCTCATCACTTTCTACCATCCCATCGCGAAGCCGTATAATACGATGAGCGTGTTCGGCGATATCTTCTTCGTGGGTAACCAGGATTACTGTGTTGCCCGCTGCATGTATTTCATCAAAAAGGTTCATGATCTCTACCGAAGTTTTAGAATCCAGGTTTCCGGTTGGTTCATCGGCAAGAATTATAGAAGGTTTATTTACCAAAGCCCTTCCAACGGCTACTCTTTGACGCTGCCCCCCTGAAAGTTGATTGGGCTTATGGTCCATTCTATCGCCAAGTCCTACGTTGATTAAAACCTCTTCGGCCCGTTTTTTTCGGTCGGTTTTATTGTAGCCGGCATAGATCATGGGTAAGGCAACATTTTCTAAAGCGGTAGTGCGTGGAAGAAGGTTAAAGGTTTGAAAAACAAAGCCTATCTCTTTATTTCTAATTTCGGCAAGTTCATCGTCGCCCATTTGGCTGGCGTCTTTTCCATTTAAAATATAGGTGCCGGAAGTAGGTGTATCTAAACATCCCAGTAAATTCATTAAAGTAGACTTTCCAGATCCCGATGGCCCCATAATGGCCACATATTCACCTCTTTCAATGTCCAGGTCTATGCCTTTTAAAACTTTTACCACTTCATTTCCCAGTGGGAAATCCCGGGTAATTTGCCTAATCTCAATGACTTTACTCATGCAGAAATAATTTTGTGCTTATAGGACGCAGCTTGGCGCATTTTGTTACAAACGTATTGTAAAATGCTGTTTTGCCTGTTCTTTCCTAAAAAATATAAGTCCGAGGAAAAAGGTATCAATGCTCACTTTAACCCTGGGATGTGCCTTAATTTCTTCCCAGGCAGCTTCCATTCCGGGAGACCAATGAATATCATCAAAGATAAAAACAGAATCGTTATGGGCGGTGGGAAGCAATTGCTGAAAATAATTTAAGGTAGCTTCTTTGGTATGATGCCCGTCAAAATAAATAAGATCGTAATGGGTTTGTTGTTTGTTGTTTGTGGCTTTATTAGAAAACACTACAAATTTTGAAAGAATTTCTTCAAACTCTCCCACTTTAAGATCAACATTACTCAAACCGAACTTGTTCAATTGCACCCGGGCTACATTGGCGGTTTGTGGGCAACCTTCAATACTGGTTACTTTGCTATTTTTATTTGCCGCAAGTGCAGCAGTGCCAATTCCCAGCGAAGTGCCAAGTTCTAATATATTTTTACAGTTTAAATAATTCACTAAGCGAAATAAAAACCTGGCCCTTTTTTTCGGAATTCCTACATTTTTGGCAATCATAGCAATACTGCGCTTATTAGAAGTGAAAACCCTACTTCCTGCACCAAAGTCGGTTACGTGTATGGTTTTATTGTTTTTTAAAAGATCTTTTCGGTAATCGTTTAGAAGTGTATATGCTTTGTATTTCTTTTTATCATAAAAACATTTCGTCACCAAATCGTATACAAAGGGCGAATGTAACCCATGTTGGTTTTGGGACCTTAAAAGGAATTTTATGTAGGATTTTAGGCGCAAGCTTGCTGTTGTCAGTTATGAGTTGTCAGTTTTCAGTTTTTTTCAGTGGAGTATTTGGTTACAATTTATTTGGCCTTCCAACTCTTTTCTACGTATTGTATAAACGAATAAATCTTACCCCCCAAAAGATCGTATCTCTTTCTGAGTGTTGTTATCTCTTCAATCTCATATAACTCATCAATCATTTCTAATTGTGCTAAACACTCTAAAAGTGAAGCGTGGGCGTACACTAAAAATTTAACAAAATCCTGTTTATAACGTCTTCTACCGTAGCCCTCAACGATATTATCTTTTATACTTTTTGAAGAACGCCTTACCTGACTACCTTGCTCATATAATTCAAATTTTGGAAGTTTGAGTGAGGCTTTATGAACTTCGATAGCATATTTAAAAGAAAGATTGTAAATATCTAAATCCCGGTAACTTTTCATAGTGAAATATTTAAAAATTAATTTTAACCCACAACCCACAACCCACAACCCACAACCCACAACCCACAACTCACAACTCACAACTGAATCTACTCCATCTTCGCCCCAAGTTCAAACCAACGTTCGGTTTTGGTTTCTATGGCATCATCTATCTCCTGGAGTTTTATAGAGTTTTCTTTAATTTCATCCGGATTGAGGTTTTCCAGGAATTTTTGCTGAAATTTCTCTTTTTGTTTTTCTAGTTTCGCGATTTCCTTTTCTAATTTTCCAAACTCTTTTTGCTCATTATAACTCAGTTTTGTCCCTGAACTGGTCTTTTTCCAGTCTTTTTTGGTACTCTCGGTTTCTGAACTTTCTTCCCTGGCTTCTGCAATAGCACTGTTTTCATATTCCCTATAATCGGTGTAATTCCCCGGGAAATCCTGAATTTCGGCATTGCCCTGAAACACGAACAGGTGGTCTACTATTTTATCCATAAAATACCGGTCGTGAGAAACCACCAGTAAACAGCCCGGAAAGTCTAATAGAAAGCTTTCCAGTACGTTTAAAGTAACAATATCCAGGTCGTTGGTGGGCTCATCTAAAATTAGAAAGTTTGGGTTTTGGATAAGTACAGTACATAAATAAAGGCGCTTTCGCTCTCCTCCACTTAATTTCTCGACAAAATCGTATTGTTTTTTTCTGTCGAATAAAAAGCGTTCCAGCAGTTGTTGGGCCGAAATTTGCCGCCCTTTTTTAAGCGGAATATAGTCTCCAAACTCCCTGATTACTTCAATAACTTTTTGGCCCGGTTTAATATTAATTCCCGACTGGGTGTAATAACCAAACTTGATGGTTTCTCCAATCACTACTTTTCCGCTATCGGGTTTAATTCCCCCGGTAAGAATGTTTAAGAAAGTAGATTTGCCGGTACCATTTTTTCCGATAATACCAATACGTTCTCCACGTTTAAAATTATAGCTAAAATTTTCCAGTAGTTGTTTGTCCTGAAAAGACTTGCCAATATTGTGAAGTTCTACAATTTTGCTGCCCAGGCGCTCCATGTTTAATTCTAGCTGCACTTCATGGTCCTGGCGGCGTTTATGGGCTCGTTCTTTAATTTCCTGAAAATCGTCTATTCTAGATTTAGATTTAGTGGTACGCGCCTTGGGTTGGCGTCTCATCCAGGTTAGCTCTTTTTTATAAAGCTGTTTTGCTTTTTCGGTATTGGTAGCTTCCAGTGCCATCCTGGCATCTTTTTTATCCAAATAATACCCATAGTTTCCTTTGTAAGTATAAAGTTGCCCGTGGTCTAATTCTACAATTTCATTACAAACCCTTTCCAGGAAATACCTGTCGTGGGTAACCATAAAAATGGTAAAATTTTCTTTCTTAAAATATTCCTCCAGCCACTCAATCATATCTAAATCAAGATGGTTGGTGGGCTCATCCATAATAATGAAATTGGGTTTTTGAAGTAACATCACCGTAAGGGCAAGTCGTTTTTTTTGTCCGCCCGACAGATGTTTTACTTCTTTAGAGAGGTCGTCTAATTTTAGTTTAAACAAAATCTGCTTGTACTGGGTTTCAAAATCCCAGGCTTGTGCAGCGTCCATTTCTTCAAAGGCTTTTTGGTAAGCTTCTGTATCATCGGGGTTTTTAAGCGCTTTTTCGTAGCGGTTTATAATCTTTAGAATCTCATTATCTGAAGAAAATATAGTTTCTTCAATGCTTAAGTTTGGATCTAAGTTGGGTTCCTGTGGAAGAAAGGCTGTAGTTATATCTTTCCTATACACTACTTTACCTGCATCTGGAGAATCAAACCCGGCCAGGATATTTAGGAGGGAGGTTTTTCCGGTTCCGTTTTTCGCGATAAATCCTACTTTTTGTCCTTCGTTGATTCCAAAAGAGATATCTTCAAATAATACACGTTCGCCGTAGGCTTTGGCAATATTTTCAACACTTAAATAATTCACAGACTTGAGTTTTGTGCAAAATAAAAGGAAAATTGCGACTTAATTTTATTATTGGCCTACAAAAACTATATTTGTTAAAACTATCTAAATTAAGATGATAACTCCTTGCATAGATGTGTATTGGTGAATTTAAATTATCTTGATGTCCCGAATCAATAGCAAAATGCTGAAAAGATACACCTTCATTTTAATCTTACTGGCGGCGTTTTTAAGTTTCTCGTCGTGTATTTCTACTAAAAAAACCACTTATCTTCAGGATAAAGAGAAAACAATGGATAGTATTATCCAGGTACATCAATTAAAAAAACCATATCGAATTCAAACAGGGGATCTTTTAAGTATTCGGGTGAAAGCCCTGGACCAGGAGTTGGTAGGAATGTTTAATCCGGTAGGGGAGGCCAATAATAATGCAACTACCGAAGAAAAAGTTTATTTTGATGGGTTTACGGTAGATGAACACGGTAATATTCGTGTACCTACCCTGGGCGAAGTAAACGTTCTGGGATATACCGAAAGGGAAATACGGGAAAAAATTGAGCAACTGCTACTGGAAAATTATTTTAAAGAAGAAGCCAACCTTTTTGTTACGGTGAAACTCGCCGGAATTAGATATACCACGCTTGGGGAAATTGGAACCGGAAGCCAGGTGATTTACAAAGAAAAAGTGACCATTATGGAAGCGGTGGCCAATGCCGGCGGTATTTCTGAATATGGAGATATGGAAAATGTAAAGATTATTAGGCAATACCCGTACGGAGAGGAAATTCATAAGATAGATCTCACTAATATTGATGCTACCAAAAGCGAATATTATTATATTCAACCCAACGATCTTATTTTGGTGAACGCTTTGCCGCAAAAGGCGCTGGGGCTGGGAACCACCGGATTAGAAATATTTAGAACTGGAGTTACCATATTATCTTTTGTAACCACAACCATCTTATTATTTAGCAGGATTTAAATGGCACACGAAGACGATCATATTTCAGATGTTGGCTCAACCTTCGATTTTAAAGGTTTTGTGCTAAAAGTTATCAGTTACTGGAAGCTTATTTTGCTTTCGGTAGGGATTAGTTTGGCGGTTGCTTATTATAATAATGTTCGGAAATTACCGGTGTACAGGCTTGGAAATTCTATTTCTATAAAAGACGATCAAAACCCTTTTTTTACTAGTAATACCAGTTTAACTTTTAACTGGGGAGGAACTTCAGATAAGGTAAATACTGCCATGACGATCTTAAGGTCACGTTCCCATAACGAAGAGGTGGTAGAAGAGCTTCAATTTTATACCCAGTACTTAAAAGATGGCGAATATCAGCGTGTAGATGCCTATGGGAGTACTCCTTTTAAAGTAATTGCAGATACGGCTAGGGTCCAGGCTACTAATGTAAGTATGACCATCACATTTCTAGATTCGCTAACCTATAATTTAAAAGCAAAAGTACCCGGTAATTTAAGCCTTCAAAATTATAAAACGAAAGAAAAAACATTCCGGGAAGTAGATGCCAAAGAGTTTAGTAAGAATTACAAATCGGGGGAAAAAGTAAGATTACCTTTTTTTAACGGTACTATTGTTCGGGTAGATCAGCCGTTACAGGCCGGTACTCCTTTTTATGTGAGTTTTATGAATTTCGATTCGGCTGTAGGGAGGTATCGTAATGTAAATGTGAGTCCGGAATCCCAGGGTTCTTCGGTGTTAAGAATGAATCAAACCGGGGGGAATAAAGCCAGGCTTGTAGATTATTTAAATGGAACCGTACGAGTGCTTAGCGAAAATATGCTGGCTCGTAAAAACCTGTTTGCCACTAAAACCATTCGGTTTATAGATTCCAGTTTAGCGGTACAATCGGAAGCCCTGAAGTTGGTAGAAGCAGAGCTGAACCAGTTTAGAAATGAAAATGCCATTATGGATATTTCTGCGGAAAGCTCTAAACTTTCTAATAAACTTTCAACTTTAGATCTAAGAAAAGAAGAGATTAGAAGGCAGATTTCTTATTACGAAACTTTAAGAAATTACCTTGAAACCCGAAACGATTATTCTAATGTGCCCGCCCCTTCGGTAGCCGGTATTTCAGAAGGAAGTATTTCCAGCGGAGTTTCGCGAATTATTACATTGGCAGAAGAAAGAAGCAATTACCAGTATTCACTAAAAGAAAATTCGCCTGTTTTTGATGATATAGACCGACAAATAAATTCGGTTAAATCTATTTTGCTAGAGAACATTAGTTCTTCCAAAGGCTTGTTACGAGAAGAACAATTGGATATTAATCGGCAAATAGCGCAACTGGAGGCTGAAATTAGCAAGCTACCGCAGGAAGAACAGGATTTACTAAAAATTGAGCGGCGGTATAGTTTAAACGAAAAATCTTACAATATGTTCCTTGAGAAAAGGAGCGAGGCGGGGCTTATTAAAGCGGCGAATGTAAGTGATGTAATGGTAATCGATTCAGCTAAGGATACAGGCGGAGGTCAAATTGGCCCCAACACGCAGTTGAATTATGTGATGGCCGTATTGGTGGGTGGGGTGATTCCTTTAACCTTTGTGTTTCTGTTGGTTTTTCTAAATACCAACATCCATAATGCCCAGGAAGTAACACGTTTATCACCCATTCCTATTTTGGGAATGATAGGAAAAAGTAAGATCGACTCGAATTTAGTTGTTTTTAACAATCCAAAATCATCTATTTCTGAAGGTTTTAGGGGCTTGCGTTCCAGTCTTCAATTTATGTATAAAAAACAGGGGGTTACAGGTTCTAAAACCCTGCTTATTACCTCATCGGTTTCAGGGGAAGGAAAAACTTTTTGTGCCATGAACCTGGCTACGGTTTTTGCCCTGAGTGAGCGAAAAACGGTATTGGTGGGAGTGGATTTAAGAAAACCTAAGATTTTTGACGATTTTCAGCTGAATAACGATCTGGGAGTAGTGAATTATTTAATTGACCAGGCAAGTACCGATGAAATTATTCAGCAAAGTAAAATTCCTTATCTTGATGTGATTACTGCCGGGCCTGTACCACCCAACCCTTCAGAATTATTGATCAATGAACAGATGGATAAACTGATGGAAGAATTAAAACAAAAATACGATTATATTATTCTTGATACACCGCCAATTGGGATGGTGGCCGATGCTTTAAACCTGGTAAAACACGCCGATGCCACAATATACCTAATACGCCAGGATTATACCAAACGCGGAATGCTGGAGTCTATTAACGAGAAATATGGCAAAGGTGAAATTAAAAACATCAGCTTTGTATTAAACCATTTTGTACACCGTGCCAAATATGGTTATGGCTATGGCTATGGCTACGGTTATGGGTACGGCTATGGCTACGGGTACAACCGTTATTCTAAAGGCTACGTAGAAAAATCTGATCCCACCCGAAAACTTAAACGTTGGTGGAAAAAAGCAATGCGGAATTTTGAATAAGTAGTTAGTCTGTAGTTGCTAGTCTGTAGTCGTTAGTGGTTAGAAAAAACTATCGTCTAAAGATTAAAGTCTATCGACTATTCTTGTGCAGTCTGTAGTTGGTAGTCTGTAGTCGTTAGTTGTTAGAAAAAAACTACCGTCTAAAGACTATTGTCTACCAACTATTGTCTACCGTCTATATCGAATACGAATGCAAAAAAATAAGGAGATGGAAAATAAGCCTGTATTTAAGTTTGAAGATTTAATGGTTTATCAAAAGGCTTTGGATTTTGTAGATTTAGCTTATGAGGTATCCAAAAGTTTTCCTAAATCAGAATTATACAACCTGACTTCTCAATTTAAGCGAGCGGCGGTATCTATCCCTTTGAATATTGCTGAGGGATCTGGAGATACAAATGCGCAATTTAATAGGTTTCTTGAAATCGCAAGAGGCTCAGTAAAAGAATACGTTGTTTGTTCTACGATTGCAAAGAGACAGGGCTTTATTAATCATGAAAAGGATTTAGATAATCGAATAAAACTAGCCGAGCTTTCAAAAATGATTTCCAGCTTGAAAAAGTATTTGAAGAAGTAAATGGTTGTTAGTCTGTAGTCGATAGTCTGTAGTCGTTAGAATAAAAAAGTCCCCCTACTACGTGGAAACTACCGTCTCCCGCCTAAAGACTAAAGTCTCCCGACTATGTAGAAACTCCCGTCTAAAAACTCCCGTCTACCGTCTACCGGCTAAAAAAACTCCCGACTCCCAACTAATCTCCCATTAACAAAGCGGTGTTAATCCACTGCCAAATATGAAAACTGCTTTGGTTGTCTCCCGCCTGGTAATTTTTCCATTCTTTTTCTATTTCTTTAAAATTGAACCAATTTGAGGCTCTCGAGTATCTAAGCTTCTCTAAATTATCATCGGTAAAGGTTTTTAACTCTTTAGCCAGCCATTCTCTTTGTGGAGTTTGCAAAGGCCTTTTAGGGGCATAGCTTAAATTTTTTGGAGCAATTTCTTCAAGTATTTTTCTAATTAGAAATTTTTGAATCCCATTAAAAATTTTATGTGTTTCAGGCTGCGAAAAAGCAAATTCTACCAGTCTGTAATCCAGGAAAGGTTCCCTTAATTCGGTGCTATAAGCCATAGAAATGCGGTCATTGAACCTTAAGGCACGCGGAATTTTAGTATAAAAGAGATCCCTGTATTGCAGGTTTTGCAGGTTGTTATTAAATGGTTTCGGATATACCGGTTTTTTAGCTAATTTTTGAAATTCTGGATTCAGCACCTGCAATTTAAAAGGACTCGTTTTTCCCAATCCCTGTATAATATTAATGTTGTTAGAATTTTGATAATAGTCGTAGCCCGCCCATTGCTCGTCCATTCCCTGCCCGTCTAATAGCACTTTTATACCCTCTTTCTTTGCAGCTTCAAATAAGGCTGCATAGGCTAAAGTGGGTATGCCGGCATAAGGCTCATCCTGGATATCACTAAGAAATCGCGCTTTTTCTATAACATTGATAGGCTGTATTTTTACTTTTTTGAGGGGGTTTTGAGTAGTTTTAATCATTTTCTCAACCCAGGCTAATTCATCATAATTCTTATGGCCGGTATAAAAAGTATAAGCTCTAATTTTATTATTTTCCTGGCTCTTGTTGACCAAAGCCAATAATAGCGAGCTATCCACTCCGCCACTAATATTAAAACCTACGGGCACATCGGCTCTAAACCTTAGGGAAATACTATCCTTTAAAATTTCAGTATAAGATTGCTTTGCCTCTTTAAATGATAAAGTGCCGGAATAAGCTTTAAGTCGATTTTTAAAGTTGTACCACTTTTCAAGCTTTAAATTTCCATCCTGAAATTCCAAAAAATATCCTCCCGGCAGTTGCTGTATAGCCTGATAAAAAGTATCTCCGGGCATTCCGTAAGAACCATAAGCAAAATAATTGGCCCATACTCTTTCATTGGGGTCACTATGCTTTAAAATGCTGTTTAGGGCTTTAATCTCACTGCTGAAATAGAACTCATTATCGTTTTTTACATAAAAAAATGGTTTTACTCCAAACCTATCGCGGGCGGCAAAAAGTCTTTTTTCAAGACTATCCCAAATAGCAAAAGAAAACATGCCATTTAGCCTATTGAGACAGAATTTTCCCCAAACGCTATACGCAGCCAGTAGAACTTCAGTGTCAGAGTTTGTTTTGAAATTATAATGCCCTTTTAGCTGCTGTTTTAACTCGATGTAATTATAGATCTCTCCATTGAATGTAAGGTGATAACGTCCCGAATTATCGGTAAAAGGCTGATTGGCTTCTGCAGAAAGATCTATGATGGAAAGTCGGTTATGGCCAAGCCTGCAAAAACCTGGATCTGTATATTCTCCTGTATGGTCAGGGCCACGATGCTTCTGAAGTTTCACCATTTCCTGAAGATCTTCGATGTTATGTTTTGCTGAAATTATTCCTGCGATCCCGCACATTGCTTTTATGTATTTTGATATTTTTTGAGGTCTAATTTCGTCAGCCTCTCCTTCAACTTTTATTACCCAAAATCTCTTCCGCTCTTTTCCAATCTTCTTGTGTGTCAATATTTATATAAGGGTATGCGCTTGTATTTACAAAGCCAATGTTTTTTCCGAAAAGAGAGTTTTTGTTTAAAAGAACAGTGGTTTTAGTTAGGTAAACGGCTCCATCTCTGTGATAGGCTTTTGGTAAATCCTGCCTGCGACTTATAATTTCTTTTTCCCCGGTAGCTATACGAAGAGCTCCCTGGTTTTCTTCAAACACCCAATGCGGATTATACGCTTTGGGTACTTCTCTCACTGAAATCAACGAATCAAATCCCCCATCTTTAAATTTTTGAATGGCCTCATCTATAAGTCCGGTTTTTCTAAAAGGCGTTGTTGGTTGTAATAAACAAATCGCATCAAATTTTATTCCCTGATCCAGGTAGTAATTTAGGGCGTGCATGGCAACCTCTATACTGGAACTGGAATCCTGTGCCAGGCTAGCGGGACGTTTAAATGGAACTTCCAGGTCAAGTTGAGTTGCAAGCTGAATAATTTCTTCAGAATCTGAGCTTAGGATTAGCTTATTTAGAAGTTTAGCTTGTTTTGCTGCTTCATAGGTGTATTGCAATAATGGTTTTCCGCCCAGGATTTTACTGTTTTTACCCGGAATACCTTTACTGCCTCCACGGGCGGGAATAAGGCCTAAAATATTCATAATAAAGCAGGTTTTTTTAAGTTAATAGGTAATAGTTTTAGCATAGGTAAGCTCAGAAGTGGCTAATATCTCAGCGATCTTCTTTCCTGAATCTCCATTCCCATAGATATTTGAAGTTTTAAAATGATGGGTGCCAATCGCTTTTTCGGTTGCTTTTAAAATTTCATTTAAATCATAATTCACATCCATTACATTTTTTGTGCGCAAACGTCTAAATTGCCTGTTACCAATATTCACCACAGGAACACCCAAATAGGCACATTCCCTTAAGCCTACACTGGAATTTCCAATTAAAGCTTTTGAATTCTTTAAAAGTCTTAGAAAGTCTTTTGGTTGCATATTCTTAAAAAAATGGATGTTTTTAGGTTTTTCAAGTTCTCTAAAAGCTCTAATTCCATTAGAAGTACCATCAGATCCTGCATCTACATTAGGCCAAAACCAAAAAGCAGGCATATCTAATTTTTTAACGGCTTTTAAAGTTTCGGTTATATGTGCTTTGGCTTGCTGATATTCGGTAGTAACCGGGTGTTGCATAACCACTATATAAGCGTTCTTCCAGTTTAATGCAGAACCTACGCCTCCATATTTTTCAATAGGATCAAAATCCAGTTGGGGACTTTCCAATATTTCTTTAGCCAAATCTATAGAGGGGCAGCCGGTGTTGATCACTTTCTCAGGGTTTTCTCCCAACTTTATAACTCTTTTTCGTGCATCTTCTGAAGCTACCAGGTGAAGATCGGCCAGTTTTGTATTGGCATGTCTTACTTTTTCATCGATGCTTCCGGTAACCTCCCCGCCCTGTATATGTACCAATGGAATATTTTGATAAGCGGCAGCGATAGAAGTTGCAATGGTTTCAAATCTATCGGCAATGCTCAGTACGGCATCGGGTTTTAGGTTATAAAAAACATTGGTAAGTTCCATAACCCCAAGCCCGGTAGTTTTAGCCATGGTAGTGGGATTTTCACCTTCCAGTACCATAAATACTTTTGCAGAGATCTCAAAACCATCTTTTTCAATAAAATCTATGGCATTTCCGTAGCGATCTAATAAAGCCGAACCTGCAATTACCAATTGAAGCTCTAATTTTGGATGCTCTTTTATGGCCGTAAGAGCAGTTTTTATCCTGCTATATGAAGGCCGGGCGGTAACAACAACGCATATTTTTCTTTTGGGCATTTTCGGTTGTTAGTTATGAATTATCGGTTAATTTCCTGAAGCCTTCCATTTGGCTGAAAGGCTGGTATCGCTAAATTAGCAAATCTCTTTCGAAATGGCTTTTATTGTTTTTTGTTTTTATCCCGGGATTTTTGAAAGTAAAACTACGAGGCCACGAATGCACGAATTGATCCAGTCTTTAGTTTGTAGTCATTAGTCGTTAGAATTATAAAATCTATCGCCTGAAGGCTAAAGTCTAAAAACTAAAGCCTACCGACTAACGTCTAGAGACTAAAGTCTAAAAACTAAAGTCTAACAACTAAACGAGCGTGATAATCTTTTACTGAAATTTTTAAATGTGAAAAATAAAACTACCGACTAAACGGACGTGATAATTTTTTTGAACAGATTACTTCAGTCATTCTTCCATCGAAATGATATGGATGAATTTCCGCCACAAATACACGAATTGATTCAGTCATTAGTTTGTAGTCATTAGTCGTTAGAATTATAAAATCTATCGCCTGAAAGCTAAAGTCTAACAACTAAAGCCTACCGACTAACGTCTAGAGACTAAAGTCTAAAAACTAAAGTCTAACAACTAAACGAGCGTGATATTCTTTTACTGAAATTTTTAAATGTGAAAAATAAAACTACCGACTAGAGCCTACCGACTACCGACTAGAGACTAGAGTCTACAGCCTACAGGCTAAAGTCTAAAGACCAACAACTCCCCACTAAACATATTTTCGATATATTTGAAGTTTCGGTCCCGGAATTACTACTTAAAATTTACAGTTTTATATTTTGAAAAATCACCAACAAACTTCTTTCCAGGGAAAAGAAATTCCGTTATTCTATTGGAGTGAGATCAAATTTATTTTTAGGGATAAAGAGAATTATGGAGATTTACTATCAAAATACCTGGTAGAAAAAATTAGTGGTAAACCAGTAAAATTTGTTCAGCCTAAGAAACAGCCGTGGTATAAACGGAATAAAACAAATTTTCTGGCGGCAGGAAGCATTTTACATCATGCCGATACACATAGTATTGTTTGGGGCAGCGGAATTATAGATCATGAACAGGAAATTGCAAAAGCCGATTTCAGGGCTGTTCGGGGGCCACAAACCAGGAATTTTTTACTGAAACTCGGTTATAAGTGTCCCCAAATATACGGCGATCCGGCACTTTTGCTGCCTAAATATTATAATGCAGAGGTTAAAAAAGAGCATAAAATTGGGATTGTTCCACATTACCACGATTATAAAAAAGCTTTGGAGCTCTTTCAAAATAATTCGGCCATAAAAGTAATAGACTTGCTTACTTTAGATGTAGAGGAAACAACCAGGGAGATAGTAAGCTGTGAAAATATTATTTCTTCTTCTTTGCACGGGCTTATCGTGGCGCATGCGTATAAAATCCCGGCGCTTTGGGTAGAATTTTCAGATAAAATCTTCGGTAATGGCATAAAATACCGGGATTATTTTGAATCTGTAAAGATTCCGTATTATAAAGCCGACTTTATAAAAACTGGAAAATCGGTTGAAGAATTACTGAAATTAATGCAGGATAAACCGCTGTTACCGGAAGATAAAAAGCTGGAAGAAATACAGGAAGGTTTACTGGGTAGTTGTCCTTTTATTTAAGTTAATGTGCAGACTTATCACGAAAAATATTCGTAATAAAACAGGAACAAAGTCTAAGCTTGAGAAGCCCAAAACTCACAGTTCACAAAATTTTAAATCAATTTCTTACGATCTATGAAAAAAGGGTCAGACTATAAAAAGTCTAACCTCTGTTGTTTTAACTTTACACACTTTCGAGATAGTGTCTTTTAAAAAATGGACTTTTAAAAGCTGAAACAATACTTCCAAAAATCATAAATAAACCCCTTACCCGACGTCAGTTAAAATTTATCAAAAACCGAACTCTTTCGATATTTAAAGTGGATTATTCGTTTGGGGATGTTGCAATTCAAGCTCTATCAGTTCCTACTTTTGGATCTCTTTTGGTATGTAAAACAGCATGAACAAATACAATATTGTTTTCTATTGTATAATAAATTCCAAACGGAAATTTTTCAGTGAAACAAACCCTAATACTATTGTATCTCTTTTGGTAATGTTTGGGATTTTCCTTTAGTATTTCCATAGATTTACTAATTTCCTTTAAAAAAAGTTCGGTAAGATGAGTAGCATGAGAGTAGAACCATTTAACAGTTTCAGATATGTCCTGTTCTGCTAATGGTTTTACAATAATTTTATAGCTCATATTCTTTTTTCAAAGCATTCTGTATTTCTTCCCAACTCTTTCCCTCTTTTGGATTTTCCTGATGATATTTTAAACGCTTGTCAAGAACTTCTCTATAAGGTTTAGGCAATAATTCACCTTCATCAGCTTCTATAATAGCATTAATTATCATCAACATACGATCATCAGCACGTTCAATATATTTTCGGATCCGGTCTTTAATCTCTAATGTATCCATCTTATTGCTTTATTTCAAAAGTACAAAAATTGTTTTTGCTTTTCGTTTTTTATTTGTTCTTTATATTCTCAATATCAGTAAGTTAATTGGTTTTTGATGGTTCTGTATAAAAACATGGACATATTTGAATCTTATTTCCGGATAAGAATTTCAAAAAATTAAACCTTTATTTTCACTGCCCGGCTGAACAGTTCCGAATTAACGAATTTCCAATCAGTCAATTACCGATTTATAAAATCTAATATTCTCCTCCACAATCACCTTTGTAGAAAACTTCTCCATAACCCGCTGTCTAGCTGCTTTGCCCGTTTTCCCTGCCAGTTCATTATTGTTAAGCAATACAAGGACTTTGTCGGCATAATTAGCGTGGTTTTTAGGATTTACAGTGAATCCAGTTTTACCATCTATCATAACCTCTTTCGCCCAGCCGATATCTGAAGTGACTACAGCTTTTTCCATAGCCATGGCCTCCAGCCAGGTCATTGGGAGGGCCTCGGCAAAACTAGGTAGGGTGATCACTGCAGATCGCGCTATTTCAAGCTTTACTTGCTCATAAGACAGGCTTCCTTTCCAAACCACTTTGTCCCGACTTTCATTAGTCAGGATTTCTTCAAACAGCTCTTTTGTAGGTTTTCCCGTTTTTATATCCCTAACATCTTTTCCTACCATAACTAAACGGGCGTTGGGATTGTTTTTATGAACTAAATTAAAAATATGAGCGAGTTCCAATACTCCTTTCTTTCTGATAATACTACCAAAATACAGAAGGTTGCCGGGTGCAGCTTCCTTGATGTTGGGCTTAAAAGTATTGGTGTCTATAGAATTCGGGATAATTTTAATGTTTTTTTTAAGCTTAAAAAGCTCTCGGGTTTTATCAGCTGTAAACCTGCTCACAGAAAGTAGGTGATCGGCATTTCTTAAGGCTAGTTTTTCGAACCAGAAATTTTTTTTCTTTTGGGGCCGTCCTTCAAGTTTACAGAAATAGGAATCGCTGCCGTGCATTCTTAATACTAATGGACAAGTGAGTTTTATAAAAGCTGTAATCCCAGTCCAGTCAGGAGCTTCAATGGCATCGATTTTTTCTTCCCGAATAAGTTTGTTGAGGTAAGATTCTAAATATTTCCGGTAACGGTACCATCCTAAAAAATCGTAATTCCTTTGTTTAACAAAATGAAATTTAATGCCCGCTTCTTCAAATACTTCATTTGTCTCCTGCCCGTACACGATAAGACTAATACGAAGTTGTTTTTTAACCAATTCTTCCGCCAGGTTTTTTATACTGGTGCCCAATCCGCCCGATGGGCTTGATTTCGGGTGCGGGTATTCTGGTGTAAGGAAGGCGATGTGCATATTTAGTTTTGAGTTATCGGTTCTCAGTTTTCAGTGTGTTTTGATCCAGAATAATCTCTAATTTTCTCCAAATCCTTTCCGAAGCTTTATCTGCCGGAAAAGTATTTATTTTTTTATACCATTCAAGGGCTTTTTCAATTTTCTGCATTGGATTTTTTAAAGCTTTTTCCAGTTTTTCCGGGATTTCTTCTTTTGAATTTAACCAAAATACTTCTTTGCCTGTGGGCATAGACCTGAAGTGCACAAAATCATAGACCTTTTTATGGCTCCAGGAAGCCTTTGTTTTGGCTTTTACCTCATAATTAAGGTACAAACAAGGCTTTTTGAAAATAGCAAAATCAAAAACCATAGAAGAACCTAAATTTACTACCAGTTCTGAGTGCAAAATTGTATTTATTTGAAGTTTAAGATCTTCCTTTTTGGGCAATACAGAATTCCAATTATCCCCGGTTTTTTTCCAAATGGGGGCTATGGATGTAATGATTTCTCTATGTTTTTCTAAAACTCCATCGTAGCGGTTTGAAAAATCTACAGGACAGCGTCTAAATATGATTTCTAAGTTATGGCCTTTTGCATTTAATAGCTTTATAGCATATGCCAGGTCATTTAAATATGCCGGATCATCTGGTGAGGTGGTAATATCGTCGCCACTAAAACAGATATACTTTTTTGTATAATCGAGTCCATATTCTTTAAAAAAATCTTCCCGGCTTTGTCTCAAATCGCCGTTATAATGAGGCTCAAACTGTGGGGTTCCGGTTATATGTACTTGCGGTTCCTTTATCTGCGGGTAATATTTTAATAATTCAGCCTTCATATATTCGCTCCAAACAAAATAATAATCGGTTTCCACTACCATAGTGGCTTTTGGTAAATTGTCCCAGGAAAAAATAAAAGTAGAAGTAGGGATTTTAAGGTCCTGGGCGACGGTAAGTGGAGCGATAGCATTAACCGGCCGCTGATTGGTGCAAAATACCAGGTCTGGCTTTTCCTCCTGCAGTATTTCTTTACACTTTTGGTAGTAAGCTCCTTTACGTTCGGAAGATTTCATCTTAATTCTTAGCCTCTGTAGTCCCTTTTCATCTTTATGCGTGGCTACTAATCCCTGAACTATTCCGGTTTTTATTTTTGCTATAAGATTCTGGTGGGAATTTGCGAACTTATAGGTTTGATAGACCGGGTCTTTGAATTTTCGACTAAAATAATTGAGTTCAGCCTCAATTTTTGCTCTTTTTAGCAGGTCGGTTTTTGCATTTGCCCTGCCCTCCAGTTTTATCTCTTTATACCCCAGTTTTTCTAAATTAAAAGGAGTATGATTCCAAAAAATCACTTCCCAACCCATTTGCTCTCCGATTTTCACAAAGGAGGTAAAAGCAAAATTTCGCAGGCCAACCCCATCGGGTAGGAGAATTAATATTTTCTTTTTTGAATTCAGGGTAGTTGATGCTTAGCTTGGATTCAAATATAGGATTTTTTGTAAAGGAGTGT
Source organism: Salegentibacter maritimus (assembly GCF_016236975.1). Taxonomy (NCBI): domain Bacteria; kingdom Pseudomonadati; phylum Bacteroidota; class Flavobacteriia; order Flavobacteriales; family Flavobacteriaceae; genus Salegentibacter; species Salegentibacter maritimus. The sequence goes on along the minus strand of NZ_JAEHNY010000001.1, from coordinate 179,077 downwards.
TTTAGAATCCAAAAAATGATAAAACTATAATTATACAGAACATCTACCTTATTTTGTTTCAGAATAAGTGCTCTTCTCTTTTGGGGAATATCTAATAATAATCTAAACTTTTATATCTTGGTCTCTTAAAGAATTTGATGAAAAAAGCATTAATAACAGGTATTACCGGCCAGGACGGAGCTTACCTCGCCGAATTGTTGCTGGAAAAAGGCTATGAAGTTCACGGTATAAAGAGAAGGTCTTCCCTCTTTAATACCGAGCGTATAGACCATCTATATCAGGATCCGCACGAGAAAAACATTAAGTTTAAACTACATTTTGGAGATCTAAGTGACTCCATGAATCTTACTCGAATAATCCAGGAAGTACAACCCGATGAGATTTACAACCTGGGAGCGATGTCTCATGTTAAGGTAAGTTTTGACACTCCCGAGTATACCGCAAATGTAGATGGGACGGGAACTTTACGACTTTTAGAAGCGGTACGGCTTTTAGGGTTCAGTGAAAAAACCCGTATTTATCAGGCTTCAACCTCAGAATTGTATGGTAAAGTGGCGGAAACACCGCAAGATGAGAAAACGGCGTTTTATCCGCGTAGCCCTTATGGGGTGGCCAAACTTTATGCCTATTGGATTACAGTGAATTACCGGGAAGCCTATAACATTTTTGCCTGTAATGGAATTCTTTTTAACCACGAATCTCCACGAAGAGGAGAAACTTTTGTTACCCGAAAAATTACCAGGGCTGTGGCCCGAATGGCACTGGGACTTCAGGATTGCTTGTACCTCGGAAATTTAGATGCCGAAAGAGATTGGGGCCACGCAAGGGATTATGTGCAGGCCATGTGGCTGATGTTGCAACAGGATGAACCCGATGATTATGTACTGGCAACGGGAATCACCACCAGTGTAAGGGAGTTTGCAAAAATGGCTTTTGCAGAAGCCGGTATTGAAATAGGCTTTTCAGGAAAAGGTACAGAAGAAGTTGGAAAAGTTATTGTATGTGAAAACCCTGATTTTCAATTGGAAATAGGCAAAACATTAATAAGAATTGACCCCGATTATCATAGGCCTACAGAGGTAGATTTATTATGTGGGAATGCCGAAAAAGCTAAAACTAAATTGGGTTGGAAACCGGAATATGATATTAAAATGCTAGTGAAAGAAATGGTACTTGCCGATCTTGAGTTTTTTAAAAAGGAAAAACTTCTTGATGCTAATGGATTTAAGGGATTAAATTACCACGAATGATGCAGAAAGATTCAAAAATTTATATTGCCGGGCACCGTGGAATGGTAGGTTCGGCTTTGGTGCGAAAACTTGAGGCAGAAGGTTTTAAAAATCTATTGTTTGCCAGGCGTAAGGACCTGGACCTTACACAACAACAAAGCGTAGCCGAATTCTTTGAAAGGGAAAAACCGGAATATGTTTTTCTTGCTGCTGCCAGGGTAGGTGGTATTGTTGCCAATCAAAATCATCCTGCAGGTTTTATGTATGAGAACCTGATGATTCAGAATAATATAATCCATCAGAGCTATCTTTCGGGAGTGAAAAAATTATTGTTTTTAGGTTCTTCCTGCATTTATCCAAAGCATGCACCGCAACCCATTAAGGAAGAATATTTGTTGACCGGGGCTTTAGAGCCTACCAATGAGGCATATGCCCTGGCGAAAATAGCGGGTCTAAAACTATGTGAGGCTTATACTAAAGAGTATGGCTGTGATTTTATTTCGGTGATGCCTACAAATTTATATGGTCCCGGAGATAATTATGATCCTGAAAACTCGCACGTTCTACCTGCATTACTTCGTAAGTTTCATGAAGCTAAAATAAAAAGTGAGAGAACAGGTAGTAATGAACCTGTTCAATTATGGGGTAGCGGTACACCCAAACGGGAATTTTTGCATGTAGATGACCTTGCTGAAGCCTGCTTTTTTTTAATGCAGCGAGCGTCTGTTAAAACTGCTCTGAATATAGGAACCGGGAAGGATATTAGTATTTTAGAACTTGCCGAGCTCATTAAAAAACTTACGGGTTATAAAGGGAAGATTGTACATGATCTTAGCAAGCCCGACGGTACCCCCAGAAAGCTTCTTGATGTATCTGAAATTAATAAGTTGGGTTGGGAAGCTAAAATTACGCTTCAAAAAGGGATTGAGCAGGTTTATAAAGATACGTTTTTGTAGTTTTTAAAAAAGCCGGCTTCGACTTTCTGAATAATCGTCCTCCCGTTCGTTTATTCAGGCTCAGCCTGCCATTCCTGGTTTGTAAAAAAAGCTAATTATTAAAACGGGTTGTCACACTGAGCCGATGGCTTTGGGGTCGAAAGCGAAGTGTTTGGTAGTTGGTCGCTAGAGTTTAAAGTTTAAAAAATCCGGCTTCGACTTTCTGAATAATCGTCCTCCCGTTCGTTTATTCAGGCTCAGCCTGCCATTCCTGGTTTGTGAAAAAAGCTAATTATTAAAACGATTTGTCACACTGAGCCGACGACTTTGGAGTCGAAAGTCGAAATGTTTGGTAGTTGGTCGCTAGATTTTAAAGTTAAAAATCCGGCTTCGACTTTCTGAATAATCGTCCTCCCGTTCGTTTATTCAGGCTCAGCCTGCCACTCCTGGTTTTTAAAAAAGCTAATTATTAAAACGGGTTGTCACACTGAGCCGACGACGCAGGAGTCGGAAGTCGAAGTGCCAAAGATAATTTTTTTTGAAAACAATTTTATAATGAAATAGATTCAGCATATTTTTCAATAAATGCCCTAACACTAAAATTTTTCTTAATTTCACCACAAATTTCTTCAAGCTTTGCAACAACCGGAAGACGATTGGCTCTACGAGATAAGCCCCAAACGTAAGATTATAGACCTGAACTTTAAAGAGATTTGGGCGTATAGGGACTTGTTGATCCTTTTTGTAAAGCGCGATATAGTCACTGTTTATAAACAAACCATCCTGGGGCCGTTGTGGTATTTTATTCAACCCCTATTTACCTCGATAATCTTTACCCTGGTATTTAATAATATTGCCAATATCCCTACCGGTAATGTTCCACCTTTTTTGTTTAACCTTGCCGGAATAACAGCCTGGAATTATTTTAATCAAAGCCTTACACAAACCTCTGGTACCTTTAGGTCTAATGCCGGGATTTTTGGAAAGGTTTATTTCCCCAGGGTGATTATGCCTTTAAAAACGGTGATTGCCGGATTGTTTAAATTCGGCATCCAGTTAAGTATTTTTGTGGTCTTTTATGGGTATTTTTTATTGAAAGGTTATAATTTACAACCGAATATAAATTTGCTTCTCCTGCCGGTTTATGTATTAATGATGGCATTATTGGGACTGGGAGCAGGAATGATAATCTCTTCGTTTACTACAAAATATCGCGATCTTAGCGTGCTGGTGGGCTTCGCAACTTCTTTACTGATGTATATCTCGGCCGTACCATACCCTTTAAGCGAGGTGTCAGAAAAAATACCGGAGTTGGCCTGGTTGGTGAATTATAACCCCCTGGCACAAATTATTGAAGGCTTTAGGTATATGCTCCTGGATACAGGGATGTTTAGTTGGAGCGGATTTTTCTATACCCTTGGATTTTCTGTACTACTTTTTTTAATCGGACTTATTGTTTTTAACAGAACTGAAAAGAATTTTATCGATACGGTCTAAAAACACAGTTTCCGGCAGGCAGTTTTTTAGTATGCAGTAAGCAGCCTCAGTTGGCAGTGGCAGTATGTAGCGATTTAAAGCTTTGGTCGCTGTGCTGGAGGAAGATAGATGCAATCTCCCTGATAAAGTAACGAACAGATCAGTTTGGAATTGAACAATCAAAATAAACAACTCTAAAAAAGGCAAGCATATTCAGGCAAGGTCAAACCGACAACTGATAACTGATAACCCCTAACCGAAAATCCCATAAATTTTTATTACTTTTCCGGCATAATCGCTGTTGTCCATGAATTATAAGGGAAAAACTTAGTCGTTGTAAAGCATTGATATTAACCCCTTTGTTTTCGGGACTGCAAACTGCTTACTCCAATACTGTAAACTAAGCCATGAGTACCATTTTAAAAGCCGAAAATATCTCGAAGCAATACCGACTGGGAAAAGTTGGTACGGGTACTTTGGGTGACGATTTAAAACGTTGGTGGTATCATCTTCGTGGAAAAGAAGATCCTTTTCTAAAGGTAGGTGGGGTAAACGATAGAAGTGCCAAAGCTACCGAAGATTATATTTGGGCCTTGCGGGATATTAATTTTGAAGTAAAGCAGGGAGAAGTTTTAGGAATTATTGGTAAAAATGGCGCAGGAAAATCTACTTTACTTAAGTTACTATCTAGAGTAACCGCTCCCACTACCGGCAGTATTAAAACTAAAGGGCGTATTGCGAGCCTTTTGGAAATAGGTACCGGCTTTCATCCTGAACTTACCGGGCGGGAAAATATTCTTATGAACGGTGCGGTATTGGGGATGACCAAAGCAGAAATTAAAACCAAGCTCGACGAAATTATCGCTTTCTCGGGCTGTGAGATGTATATAGATACTCCTGTAAAACGCTATAGTAGCGGGATGACCGTAAGACTGGGCTTTGCTGTAGCCGCACATCTCGAACCCGAGATCCTGGTGGTAGATGAGGTGCTGGCCGTTGGAGATGCTGAATTCCAAAAAAAAGCCATCGGGAAAATGAATTCGCTTTCCAAAGGAGAAGGCAGAACAGTTTTGTTTGTAAGTCATAATATGGATTCTATTTCTCTTTTAACGGATCGTGTTTTAGTATTAAGTAATGGAAAAGTGAGTTATATTGGAGAAACTAATTTTGGAATAAAAGAATATTTAAAGGCCGAAAATAATAAGGATAATTATAAGTTTACAGGGGAAATCGAAAAGCCAAAAATAAAGGAAATTAAAATTGAAACAAGTTTGCCTGGCAATATTCATGAATTTGGAAAAGAGTTAACTTTTCAATTTGATTTAGCTCTTCCTTATAGAGTAGATAACTTGGCTCTTTCATTTCAAATATTAGATGAGACGCGAAACCCAATTACTCATTTATGGATTATAGATTCAGAAAAAAATATAAAAAGAAGTAAAGGTGATTATAACTTTATTTGCTTAATCCCTTCACCTAAACTATATATGGGAAATTATACAATGAATGTGTTTTTATCCAATTCAAAAACAAAGGAAAAATTTGATATTCTAGAATCCGTTTGCAGTTTTAAAATACAAATGATGAAAAATGTGCGCCATGATTATCAATGGAAGAAAGGCACCTGTAAGTATATAGAAGAAAGCAGATGGAAAGTGTATAAAAATTTAGATGATGCTCCATAGAATTAAAAAAATAATACACAAGAATTTTTTTAAAGAATTTCATCCTAAGAAGGTATCTGGAATCAATTATTCTGATATTAGTAAGAAAGAATGGCAAATTATTGAGGCTGTAAAACCATTTACAATGACCAATCCTGAGAGAATAGTAAATCTTTGCCGTGCTGTAGAATATATTGAAGCAAACTCTATTGAAGGAAGTGTGGTAGAATGCGGTGTATGGAAAGGAGGAAGTATAATGGCTGTACTCAAAATATTATGCAAGCTTAATTCATTTGAACGAGAGATTTATTTATATGATACATTTGAAGGGATGAGTGAACCTACTGATAAGGACGAATCGTTTAGAGGAGAATCTGCGATTAATGCGTACCTTTCTAAAAATGAAGTTTGGAAAAAGATTGAATGCCTATCGCAAATAGAAGAAGTGAAAAAAAATGTGCATAGTATTGGCTATCCAAATAGTAAAATACATTTTATAGAAGGTAAGGTTGAAGACACAGTACCTAATGATATGACTCCTGATAAAATATCACTGTTGAGGTTGGACACAGATTGGTACGAGTCAACCTTACATGAAATGGAGCACTTATTTCCGAAGCTTGTAACTGGTGGTATTATAATTATTGATGATTACGGACATTGGAAAGGATGCAGGGAAGCTGTGGATGGCTATATATCAAAATATAATATAAATTTATTTTTGATTAGAGTAGATTACACTTGTAGAATAGGGGTGAAAATGTAAAGTATAATGAAAAATCAATTTGTTAATATTAATCTGGAAGATTGGAACTTGGATATTTTTATTATAAGGAAATCAATTTTCGAAAAAATTAAAGGAAATCTTGAATTTTTTACAGGTACTTTACTCGATATTGGGTGCGGTAAAATGCCATATAAAGAATATATTTTAAAGAATTCATCCGTAAAAGAATATACAGGACTCGATATAGAAGATGCGCTGCAATATGATCCGGACATAAAACCAGATTTTACCTGGGATGGGAAATCGATGCCTTTTGAAGCAGATTCTTTTGATTGTGCATTTGGTACGGAAGTTTTAGAACATTGTCCTGAACCAGAGGTTATTTTAAAAGAAGTGTTTAGAATTTTAAAACCGGATGGATATTTCTTTTTTACTGTTCCGTTTCTGTGGAACTTACACGAGGTACCCAATGATGAATATAGATATACTCCATTTTCTCTGGAGCGACATTTAAAAAATTCAGGATTTAGTAATGTAAATTTGAAAGCGACCGGTGGTTGGCACGCTTCCCTGGCTCAAATGCTCGGTTTATGGGTGCGAAGGAGCCCAATAACAGGAAGAAAACGGAAATATTTTTCTAAAATAATCAAACCGATTATGATAAAATTGATAAAAATGGATAAATCAGAAAAAATAAAATTTAAGGAAGGTCAAATGATTACAGGTTTATATGGACTTGCGAGAAAATAGGCTATAAATACTACATATTTTCATTCCATAACATTTAATTTGTAGCCTTATCCAATTTAAGATATTGTTGATTTTGAACTTTTAGTTGCTACATTCCTATAAATTATAACATAATATCAATTCTAATGCCCAATGAGGTATTTACTACGCTTAAGTACCTAGACTTTGTCTATAGGACGTATAAAATAGAATATTTTCGTAAACATTATATTTATGCCAAACATAGCAATCATTTCTCCTTCGCAAAATGCATATTCAGAAACATTTATTCAAGAGCATAAGAAATTGTTGACGGGTGAGAAATATTATTATTATGGAAGTTTACAAAATCGAATTTTAGAAGATAAAGGGAGTTTGCTTAAAAATAGAAAGAAATTGATTTTTAAGTTAAAAAGAAAAATTCTTAACAAGTCTCATTCCTGGTATTATTTACAGTTTCTTTTAGATTCTTTTAGAAAAAATGATATTCAGGTAGTACTGGCAGAATATGGCCCTACTGGTCAACAAATCCTACCAGTAGTTAAGGAATTGAATTTGCCTCTTATTGTTCATTTTCATGGTTTTGATGCCTCAGTAACTCAGATAAAGGAAAAAAATAATAATTATAAAGAACTTTTTGATTATGCTTCTTCCGTAATAGTGGTGTCTAGAAAAATGTATAAAGTTTTAATGGATATAGGCTGCCCAAAAAACAAATTGATTTATAATGTATATGGCCCTAATGATGCATTTTTCAAAGTAAAACCTCAATTTTTAAAGGATCAGTTTATTGCCGTAGGAAGATTTGTCGATAAAAAAGCACCGTACTATTTAATTCTGTCATTCTCTATAGTTATAAAAGAATATCAACAAGCAAAATTATTTATTGCAGGTGAAGGAGCATTATGGAACACGTGTAAAAATCTTATTACAGCTTTAAATTTAGAAAATAATATTTTTTTATTAGGAGTAATTTCTCCTGATACTTACAGAAAATATCTATCTGAAAGCTTGTCTTTTGTTCAACACTCGGTGGTTGCTGATAATGGGGATTCTGAGGGAACTCCAGTAGCTATTTTAGAAGCTAGTGCCGCAGGAATACCGGTGATAGCAACTTATCACGCTGGAATACCAGACGTGATCATAAATGGAGAAACCGGATTGTTAGTAGAAGAACATGATTATATTGCAATGGCGGAAAGAATGAAAGATTTTTTAAGAAACAAAGAGTATGCAAAAAAGTTAGGAAAGAAAGGTAAAAAGATAATTAGAGACAATTTCTCTCTAGATCGACATATAAAAGTTCTAGACGGTTTGATCTCTAGAGCTTTGTAAATAGAAGTCTATGGTGAGTAAAAAAAAGAAAAATAAGCTAACTAATAGGCAACCTCTAATCTCCATAATAATTCCTACCTATAATAGGGCTTATTTAATTGGAGAGACTCTAGGCTCTATTATTTCACAAACTTACCAAAACTGGGAATGTATTGTAGTAGATGATGGCTCTACTGATTATACCGACGAACTGATGGAGTTTTATTGTAATAAAGATCATAGAATACAATACCATCACCGCCCCGCAAACCACCCCAAAGGAGCCAATGCCTGTAGAAATTATGGCTTTGAATTAAGTAAAGGAGACTTTATTCAATGGTTTGATAGTGATGATTTGATGTCTCGGGATAATCTTCTGGAAAAAATAAATTTTTTGTTATCCAGTCCCAATTGCGATTTTTGTATCAGTAAGCTAACTAAATTTGAAGGAAATTTTAGAAGTAAAAAATTTGTTGCTAATGAAGCCCAAATCAGGCTTCCAAATAACCTGTATGAAGCTTATATTACCGCGAAAATCTCTATCTTAAATGTTAACCCGCTTTGGCGGAGAGAAGTTTTTAATGTTAACGAGCTTTATGATGAAAAAATTCTTCAATTCCAGGACCTTGAGCTGTATTCCCGGGTGATTTATAAAAATAATCGAATGGGTGTTATCAATAAAAACCTTGTTTTTGTAAGACGCATGAACGATTCGATTAGCACTAAAGATAATGGATTTGTTCTGAATGTAGATTCTTTTTTAAAGGTTAAAGAAAGAATTATGGATCGAACTCCTAAAAATAGAGTAATACTGGAGTATATTGTTAGGGATTTATTATGGGCTATGCGATGGTATATGGCCAAAAAGGAATATGTAAATGCAAAACGATGCTTAAGCTTAGCCTTAAAATATAAAGGTTTTTTACCTGCCAATCTCCAAAAAAAGCTTTTAAAGGTTGCCGTTTTTTTTAAATTATTTAAGACTATAAAAAGAGGAGATACTCGTTTTAGAAAATTTTTAAAGTTGTAAGTTTTTTGATAAAATAAATTTATGGGCGGAAGTCTATTATCGTGTTGCCTAACTCTGAAAAAAAAGATGCTTACATTGACCCTATAAAAAGTAATTCTATGAAGCCTTTGGTTTCCATAATTATCCCAACTTATAACCGCGTTCATCTTATTGGGGAAACCCTGGAGTCTGTATTGTCCCAAACTTACCAAAACTGGGAATGTATGGTTGTAGATGATGGCTCTACCGATTATACCGATGAGTTGATGGAGTTTTATTGCAATAAAGATAATAGAATAAAGTATCATCATCGACCCGCAAATCGCCCCAAAGGAGCCAATGCCTGTAGAAATTATGGCTTTGAGTTAAGTAAAGGTGAGTTTATTCAATTTTTAGACTCAGATGATCTAATTTCTAAAGAAAAACTTTATGGACAGTTAGAAATTTTCAAATCTGATGCTGACGTAGAACTTTCTTTCTGTGCCTGGTATTATTTTAGATTGAATTCTACGGATTATAGGGATTATGGAGTTTTTAAGTCACTTCATAAATGTACTACGCCTAAAAAACTGTTTGATTTTCTAGGGAATAAATCTACCTTTTTAGTGCCTCATGTTTATCTTACAAAAAGAAGTCTATTACAAAGATCCGGTCTATGGAATGAGTATTTAACTATTAATCAGGATGGAGAATTTTTCTCTAGAGTTTTATGCTTTGCAACTAAAATAAAATTTAGTGATAAATCTAAAGCATTTTACAGACAGAATTTAGGCGTGGAAACTTTGAGCACTTTAAATTCAGATAAAAAAATAAAGGATGCTATACGTAGTTGGAGACTAATTGAAAAATATCATAATATGAGATATGCAAATGGGACTATGCCATATATTAGAAATGGGAAAGAAGCTTTATTCCAAAGCCTTTTAAAAATTAAAACCGAAGAAATAGATTTAAATAAAGACTTCTTTGCATATGAAATCAGACAAAATAAATTCAAATCAAAGGCCGTAAAAAAAATTAATGAACTGAGAAATTGCTTTGGTAATTTTGTAAAAAAAATAAACGTTTTAAATATTTTTGATAAACGATAATAAAAATCAAAGGAAGAATGTCAGATATTGAATTATCCATCATAACTCCATGTTATAATCAAGCTGAATATTTAGAAGATTCTTTAGGATCTATTCTTAATCAAGAATATAAAAAATGGGAATGTATTATTGTCGATGATGGGAGTACAGATAATACCAGAAAAGTTGTAAAAAAATGGTTGATTATAGATAAGAGATTTAAATATATATATCAATCAAATGCTGGCGTATGCAATGCGAGAAATAAAGGTATTTATGCTGCGAAAGGTAAATTTATCCTTCCCCTAGATGCAGATGACAAAATTTCTAAAGAATATACATATAAAGCAATGCAAATTTTTAAAGGTAATCCGGAGCAAAGATTGGTATATTGTTTAGCTGAGAAATTTGGAATTTCTTCAGGGTTATGGGAATTGCCTCCTTTTTCTTTAAGAGGTTTGGCAGAACGTAATATGATCTTTAATTCCGCAATTTTTAAGAAAGATGATTGGAGAAGAGTTGGAGGTTATGATAATAAAATGGTAAATGGTTTAGAAGATTGGGAATTTTGGATTTCTATTTTAAAAGATGGTGGTAAAGTAGAGCAATTAAAACATGTAGGCTGCTATTACAGAATTAAAGAAATATCTAGAAATAGTAAACTCAACAAAGATAATACAATTGAATTATATCGTTATCTAAGTTATAAACACTCAAAGTTCTTTATTGATTTTTTAGGCTCTTTTCATCATTTAATATATAAAATTGAAGACATGGAGAAAGATTTTGAAGCTAAATTGAGTAGTGAAAAGTTCGTAATAGATGTTTTCTTAAAAAACAAGTTTGGTTTTACTGTTTTTGGCAAGATTTGACTTCCTCTAACCATCTTAGTATTAAAGTAAATGAAAAATAATCACACTTCGTTGGTATATATTGTAATTGTTACTTATAACGGTATAAGATGGATTAAAAGATGCATGGAAAGTATAAAGGGTTCTGAAATAATTATTATTGATAATAATTCAACTGATGGTACAGTGAATTTTATTGAGAGCAATTATCCATATATTTATTTGGAGAAGCAAAAAGAGAACCTTGGCTTCGGTAAAGCAAATAATATAGGAATTTCAAAAGCTTTAGAGCTTGGTGCCGAGGCAGTTTTTTTAATGAATCAAGATGTCTATTTAAATGAGAGTGTTATTGAAAACCTTTTTGTAGCTCTTAAAAATAATCCTTCATATGGTATAATAAGTCCTATCCATTTAAATGCTAAAGGAAATGAACTAGATAGAGACTTTGCAAGGTACTGCTTGGCCAATAGAAAAATTTATGCAGATTCTTTATTAAATAACAAGAAGGAATCATTATACGAAATGCCTTTTGTAAATGCCGCAGCTTGGTTGGTTTCAAAAGAATGCTTTTGTAAAATAGGTGGCTTTGATCCAAATTTTTTTCACTATGGAGAAGATGAAAATTTTTGCCAAAGAGTAGCTTATCATGGATTAAAAATTGGTATACATAATCAAAATTTTATTTGTCATGATACTCCTGACATAAAATCCCGGCCAAAAAAACTTTTTTCGAGTAAGTATTACTTAGCTTATAAGAAATTTATATTTGTGAAATTTGCTAATATTAATAAAGCTTTTGATGTTTATGCTTTTGAGAAAGAAAAAAAGAATATTGCAAAAAAAATAATTAAATCCTTTGTTGGGCTTAAACTGAAATATTCATTAGGTTATTTTAAACAATTAAAACTTCTATATTCTTTAAAAAAAGAAATTAAAAAAAGTCGTGAGCTTAATAAAAAAGAAGGTAAACATTATATCTCATGTTATTAGAACCAGTTATTTCTGTAATTATTCCAACTTTTAATCGAGCGAAATTACTGATAGAAACTATTGATTCCTTTCTTAATCAAACTTATTTAAATTGGGAAATTATAATTGTTGATGATGGTTCTAAAGATAACACCAAAGTACAGGTTAAAGCTATAAAAGATAAAAGAATAAATTTTTTTATCAGAGAAGAACAGTTTAAAAAAGGTCCTGCCGGTTCTAGAAATTATGGTCTTGAAAAAGCAAAGGGAGATTTAATTTTATTTTTTGATGATGATGATATTGCCCACCCCGATTTGCTTAAAGAGGTGGTTTTAGCTTTTTCAAAACAAAACCTGGATTTTGTGCGTTATGAGAGACAGGTTTTCTTTGGTGATTTTAATTATGAATTTGATAAAACGAAAACAGCAGACACTTTCTTCATAGGTATTCAGGATCTTTATAAAATGATTATAAATAAGCTGCCATTTAATACTTGTGCAGTAATTTGGAAAAGAGAAGCTATAGGTCATGAAAAATTTAACGAAAATCTCTTTTATTCCGATGAATGGGAATTTTTTCAACGTTTGTTATTTAAGAAACTTCACGGTATAAATCTTAATAAAATATTACTTTATGCTCGTAAACACTCAAATTCCAGTACAGGATATTTTAAAAATAGAGATTCACTTTTTTTAAATTCCAGTCGCTTAGCGGCTTTACTAGTGATTGAAAACCTCGAAAACAATGGTTTTTTTAATGAAACTTTGAAGAAATATTTTATAAGAAGAGGATTTGAGCTAGAGTCTTATCCCATAATATATAAGAGTTTGAAAGCTGCCAATTCCCGAATCCTGGAAGTATGGATATACAAAATTGGCTTTAAAGCATATCCGGTTTTGCGCCCGCTATTTTTACTAAAAGGAAAAATCTTTTCCCGATAATATGCTTACAATGCGTTTCCCCGCATTTCCGTCCCATAAATCGGGAATCTTTGTAGTTTTTAGTTTTGGATCGCTAAATAACTTTTCTAAGGTTTTTTTAATTGCTTTGGTCTGGGTTCCGGCAAGTATATTAGTGCCTAATTCTATGGTTTCAGGACGTTCGGTATTCTCTCTTAGAGTAATACAGGGAACATTTAAAACCGTGGTTTCTTCGGTGATTCCGCCAGAATCAGTAAGCACGGCTTTGGCATTGGCCACCAAATAATTAAAATGCAGGTAGCCAAGCGGCTCAATTAAAAATAAATTTTCGTTTTTAAAATTTAGACTTTTGATAATAGCCTTTGTTCTGGGATGTACCGGAAAGATAACCGGGAGATTATTAGAATTTTCTAAGATGGAATTAATAGTACTTTTTAATTGTTTTTCTTCATCTACATTGGCCGGCCGGTGTAGGGTAAGTATAAGATAGTTTCCTTTCTTAAGATCTAAACGATCCCAAATCTCAGGTTTTTGGAATTTTGTTTTAAATCTTAGGAGAGTATCAATCATAGTATTACCCACAAAGAATACCTGTTCTTTGTTTTTTCCGGTTTTAAAAAGATTTTCTGAGGCCTGGAGAGTGGTTGTAAAAAAATAATCGGTTATACTGTCTATTAGTATTCGGTTAATCTCCTCGGGCATAGACCAATCATAAGAGCGCAGTCCGGCTTCTACATGTACAATTTTAAGCCCCATTTTTTTGGCTGTAATGGCACATGCCATACTGGAAGTAACATCTCCCACCACAAGACATATATCGCTTTTTTCCTTGCGCAAAAGATTTTCATAAGCTAGCATGATCGCTCCGGTTTGTTCGGCCTGGCTTCCACTTCCAACCTGAAGGTTTATTTCCGGACTGGGAATTTCCAGGTCTTTAAAAAAATTACCGCTTAAGTTTTTATCATAATGCTGTCCGGTATGAATAAAACGATATTTTATATGCGGTCCATAGGTTTCTATAGCATGAATAATAGCAGCAATTTTTACAAAGTTGGGCCTTGTTCCGGCTATAAGGTCTATTTTCATTTTAGAGAATCTATTTAAGCGAATTTAGGAAATTGTTCCATCACCTCGAAACGGTTTAAAAAGGTTCTCGATACAGCTTTGCTTCACTCTCTTTCCGCAAAGCCACTCGAACTGACGGGTGTCGTCACTTCGAGTGATTTTTTATGGAGCACAGCGGAATATAAAATTGTATCGAGAAGTATTGGAATACAGTGTTGCAAATTCTATCTAGAAGTAATAGCTTTACACTAACTACCCGGATTATTCCAAAATGCCTTGATGAAAAAAATACTTGTAGTAGCAGAATCTATAGACGTTGAAGATAGTAGTGGTACCAAAGGAAGGGTGGCTCTAATAAAAAACCTGTATAAGGCGGGTTTTGAGTTGCAGGTATATCATTATACACGAAAGATTATTGAGCTGGAGAACATCCCCTGCCATGCGATTAAAGAGAACCGAAGAAGTTTGCTGTTTTTTTTAAGTAGGCTAGAACGCTATTTGCGCTACTGGTTTAACCTAAAAGTTTATAAACAGATAGAACAGGCATTCGGATTTTCTTTTACCCTTTTTAATGATAGAAACAGTATTGTTAGGGCATTAAATAAAATAACGGATTTTGATCCAGACATGGTATTAACTTTAAGCAAAGGAGGAAGTTATCGCCCACATCATGCCCTGTTAAAGCTTCCCGGGTGGCATTCTAGGTGGATAGCTTATATTCATGATCCTTATCCTTTTGCTTGCTACCCAAGGCCTTATGACTGGGTGGAGCCGGGTTACTTAAAAAAGAGGAAGTTTTTTTTGAAACTTGGGGAAAAGGCTAGCCATATAGCCTACCCCAGTAAGTTATTGGCAGAGTTGATGGAAAGTTACTACGCTCCTATGCGGGGAAAAAGGCTGATAATTCCGCATCAAACTTTTGAAAGTGACACCACAGCTATAAATTTACCTGCTTATTTTAAAAATAATGCATTTTCATTGGTACATGCGGGAACCTTACTTGGTCCACGAAATCCGCGAAGTTTAATTAAGGCTTTTCAAAAGTTTATTAAGGAAAATCCGGAAGCAGCAGATCATAGCCAATTAATTTTCATTGGTAGAAAATCTAAATATTCAAAAGAGTTTAAGGAGGTAATGAAAGTATTTCCTCAGTTTTATAGTACTGAAGCGTATATTCCATTTTCTAAAGTACTGGCTATTCAAAATAATGCTGCGGTAAATATAATCCTTGAGGCAAAAAGCTCTATAAGTCCTTTCTTGCCGGGAAAATTTTCCCACTGTATTCAGGCAGGTAAACCAATTTTGTTATTGGGGCCTTATTACAGCGAGTCTAAAAGATTACTGGGAAATGATTATCCCTGGTGGAGTGAGATTGATGATGAAGATAAAATATTTGCTATGATAGAAGAACTGTATAGTAATTGGAAATCAAATAATAGTCAATGCGATTACCATAGCCTGGGTAAATATCTTTCAGAAATTTATCTAAGCGATCAAATTTCAAACTTATAAATGAAAATCCTAATGCTCTCCATCTTCGCTCCGCATTTTTTTAACTGGACCAAACAGTTGGAAGATTCGGGGCATGAGGTTTATTGGCTGGATGTTTTCGACTCTAATACCAAAGTTAGGCAGATAGATTTCGTTGAGCAGATCACTGGCTGGCGTTATAAATGGGATTTCCCCGGAAGGTATTTTCTTAAAAGCAATGCACCCGGTATTACCCGATTTATTAATATTTTTAATGAAAGAAATTTTGAGAAACAACTGCAAAAAGAAATTAGAAGGATAAGACCCGATATGGTGCATAGCTTTGTGATGTACCTTACCGGCGTGCCAGCCTTGCCGGTAATGCAGGAGTTTCCCCGAATAAAATGGGCCTATACCGCCTGGGGTAGCGATATGTATTATTACAGGAATCAACCTAAACACCTGGCCGGAATAAAAAAAACACTGCCGAAAATAGATTATATGTTTGCCGATTGCAATAGGGATTATAGTATTGCAAAGGAACTTGGCTTTAAAGGAAAGTTTTTAGGAGTTTTTCCCGGTGGAGGTGGTTTTGATTTTAGTAAAATGGATACATTTATTCGGGAAACCGATAAAAGAAATATTATCCTTATAAAAGGCTATCAGGGCTTGCATGGTAAATGTATTGAGGTATTAAAGGCTATTCAAATAGCAGAAAAACACTTAAAAGATTACAGGTTGGTAGTGTTTGGGGCAGCTCCGGAAGTTTTTGATTTTGTAAAAAATTCCTTTCTTAAAGAATTTGGGAATCTGGAAATATATGGAAAATTAAACCATCAGGATCTTATGAAATTGATGGGACAGGCTTTAATTTATATAGGGAACAGTAGTTCAGACGGAATGCCTAATACTCTATTAGAGGCAATTGTGATGGGAGCTTTTCCCATTCAATCCAATCCCGGTGGAGCCACAGCAGAAATATTGGAGCATGGAAAAAATGGATTTTTAATTGAAGAACCTGAGGATACTAAGGAAATTAGTAGCTTGTTGCTGGAATCTTTAAATAATTCAGAATTAATAGAAAAGGCCGTTTGCTGGAACTCACTAAACATCAAACCTGAGCTGGAAAGAGAACGGGTTAAGGAACGGGTTTTACAAGCTTATAAATCAATAGAAAAAGATCTGTAATGGAGCAGGTAATTTCAATTCTATATGCCCATCGTAACCGTGACACCAAAAGAATAAAAATATCTTTTGAGTCTTTGCAAAGGCAGGAGTTACAAAATTTCGAAGTGGTCTTTGTAGATTATGGAAGCAAAAATGCGCTTGTAGAGGAACTGAAAGTGCTTGCCGCCGAATTTCCGTTTGTTCGTTTTTTTCATTTGCCTGTACCCCAGCTTTTATGGAATAAAAGTAAAGCCCTTAACTATGGGATTTTAAAGGCAAAAGGAGATTATGTCTTTATCGCCGATATCGATCTTGTTTTTCATTGGCGAACAACTGCTTTATGGAATAAGCTATTGAATCCCGATAGGTTTTATTTGTTTCAGTTGGGATATTTAGAAAAAGAAGAATCAGAAAAACTTTTTGGGAATTATGAATTTAATGCTTTAAAACCGGGCAGAACAGGAATTGTAAACGGCATGATTTTAACTTCCCACGAAAGCCTTCTGGAGGTGAAGGGTTTGGACGAATTTTTTCATTTCTATGGGTCTGAAGATGAAGATTTATTCGCCCGATTGGAAAATGCGGGCTATCAAAGAGAACTAAGAAAGGAAGCATATGTTTACCACAATTGGCATCAAAGTTTTTCAGGTTCAGAAGATAAGCTGCTTACAGGGAATCCACGGATAAAAAATATTATGCGTATTAATCAAAGACACTTTCAACGTAATAGAGATCGGGGTATAATAAAACCTTTAAGGCAGGGAAAAATAGGGAAATTTATAACTTCCGAAAGATCTACAGTTTTAAATAATCCAGATATAATACTTGAAATTCCCAATATACTTGCCAGGGTAGAGCATTTTTTAAGAGAAGAGCTGCCTTCCCGAAAAGGAGAGGTGGTAAAGGCTGTATTTTTTGAGGAGGATTACTATAAGTCTACCAAATACAAATTAAAGCTAAGACTAGGAAAACAAACACAGCCCTATGTCTCTATGAAACAGGTGAATGATATGATCTTAAAAGAGATTTTATATAATTATAGAGATCATAATTATTCTTTTCGGGTAGAGCAAAACCTAAAAAGAATTGTTTTTATTTTAGAGGTTTAAATAACTTGCGCTACCTAAACTCTAAACATTATAATATACAAGAGATTTAATGTCCCTAAAGTTAAAATTTAAAGAAAGCTTATTTCACCTATTGGAGCTGCTGCCCGCGAAACAGGGCTATTATGCTTACCATACAATTCAAAACCTCGCTAACAGGCAGAATATGTTAGATCGGCTAAAAACCAACGTTTTTAGTTTTCGTGGTTTGCAAAGATTGTTACAGGAAAATAAGCTATCCTTAGAAGGGAAAAATGTTTTAGAAATCGGTTCGGGATGGGCACCTGTTATGCCTTACCTGATGCTTTACAAGGGGAAAGCAAAATCGGTTTCCAGTTTCGACCTAAACCGGCATTTTAATAGGAAACGAATTCGCGAATTGAACGAGGTTTTTCTATCGGAATATGGTATTAATGTTAGGGCCGAGTCTAAAAGTGAATGGGGTTTACCAAAAGAGATTGCGTATTATCCCAATACCAACCTAATAAATATAGAATTGCCGGAAACAGACCTGATATTTTCCCGGTTTGTTCTGGAACACGTAAAGCCGGAAGATCTTCGGTTAATGCACCAAAAATTTAAAGCCGATTTAAAGCCGGGGAGCATAATAGTACATTTAATTTCCCCAAGCGATCACCGTGCCTATGTAGATAAAAAATTGAGTTTGCAGGACTTCTTGCAATACAGCGAAACCCAGTGGCGAAAGAAACAAACCAGATTTGATTATCATAACCGATTAAGGCTTCCACAATATAAAGCTATTTTTAAAGCCGCAGGGTTGGAACTGTTGCATATTGAGTATGATCAACCCGGTGTTGACTCTTTTAAGAGGTTCAAATCTTTAAACATACATACAGATTTTAAAAAATTTACAGATAAAGAATTGACGGCAGGATCCATTAATGTGGTTTTGAGGGTGTAAAGGGAAATAAAACCTGTTCCTTTCTCCAGGTAACCGGTGTATCGAAGCTAATTCGGTTCTAACAAGAATTTCTATTACTATCAAGCACTTCGACTTTCGCCTCCTGCGTCGTCGGCTCAGTGTGACAGCGTGTTTTATGATGGGTAACTAACAAATCAATATTGTCCTGCTGAGCCCATATTTCTGCCCGGAGGGCTGGAATATGGAAAGTCGAAGCAATGTCAGGCTGAGCGCAACAGAAAGGAGGATTGCTATCACCAATTAACGAATCCCGAATTAACGAATCAACCAATCACCAATCAACGAATCCCGAATTAACTAATCAACCAATCACCAATTAACTAGTTAACTAACGTGAGTTCGATATAAAATGGAATAAAAAAGAAAAAATAAACAATAAAGAAAAAGCAGAAAATCAGTATATTTAAGTATCTAAAATTCAAATATTTAACTGTTTTCTGCTTATGATTTCTACTGATAAAATTATTGAAATTTTTTGTTTTATTGATGAATTTCATCAAGAATTTGAACAAGCTCAAAATGGACATCTTCTTCAATCTGATTGCGGGGTCAGAAAGAGAAATAGAAAATCCAAGCTTTCCAATAGTGAGGTAATGACCCTTATGGTATTCTTCCATTGCGGAAATTTTAGAAACCTAAAACACTTTTACCTTTTTTATGTAAAACAACATTTGAAAAGTGAATTTCCTGAAACAGTATCTTACAACCGTTTTGTGGAACTTCAACAAAAAGCAGTGGTGCCAATGGCCTTATTCCTAAAAATGTGTTGTTTGGGTAAATGCACAGGTATTTCCTTTATAGATTCAACACCCTTACGATCTTGCCATATCAAAAGGGAAAAGCAGCATAAGACTTTTAAAGGAATGGCCGCTAAAGGCCAATGTTCCATAGGATGGTTCTTTGGCTTTAAACTTCATTTAATCATTAATGATAAAGGAGAAATCCTGGATTTTAATGCTTACCCAAGGCAATGTTGATGACAGGGAACCCTTAAAAAATAATAATTTCCATAAGAAGATAATGGGTAGGCTCTACGGCGACAAAGGCTATATAGGCAAAGACCTCTTTGAAAAACTATTCGTCGATGGAGTCCATCTGGTCACTAAAATCAGAAAAAACATGAAGAACAGCTTGATGCATACCTACGACAAAGTGATGTTGAAAAAGAGGGCCATTATAGAAACAGTAAATGATGAACTGAAGAATATGTGCCAAATCGAACATACCAGGCACAGAAGCTTTGATAATTTCCTATCAAACCTACTCTCGGGACTTATCGCATACAGCTTCTTTCCTAAAAAACCTTCATTAAACCTGGAGATTATAGATCAAAGATTATCTGCTTAAGTCGAACTCACGTTAACTAAATAACCAATCAAATTAATTAACTTGCTTCTAAAATTTGAAAACTATTTATGTTTATAATCGCTGAAATTGGGCAGGCCCACGAAGGAAGTCTTGGAATGGCTTTATCTTATATAGATGCACTGGCAGATACCGGGGTAGACGCCGTTAAATTCCAGGTGCATATGGCAGCGGCCGAAAGCAGTGAGTTCGAGCCTTTCCGTATAAAGTTTAGCCAGCAGGATAAAACCCGTCTCAATTATTGGAAACGTATGGAGTTTTCCCCGGAAGAATGGAAGCTATTAAAGCAAAAATGCGAAGAAAAAGCAGTGGAGTTTCTTGCTTCACCTTTTAGTAATGCTGCCGTAAATCTTTTAGAGGAACTAGGGGTAAAAAGATATAAGCTTGGTTCGGGAGAAGTTAATAATTTTTTGTTATTGGAAAAAATAGCCGGAATCGGGAAGCCGGTAATTCTTTCCTCCGGAATGAGCTCTCTTAAAGAATTAGATAAAACGGTAGAATTTCTTAAAAGTCGGAATGTTGAATTTTCTGTGCTTCAATGCACCACGGCTTATCCTACTACAGCTCAAAATTATGGGCTCAATGTGATTAGGGAATTAAAAGAGCGGTATGATGTGCCAATTGGTTATTCCGATCATTCTGCGAAAATAGAAACCTGTATTGCCGCTACGGTCCTTGGTGCTGAAATTCTTGAATTTCACGCAGTTTTTGATAGGCGTAGCTTCGGACCCGACGCAACTTCTTCACTTGAAATTGATGAGGTAAAAACCCTGGTAGAAGCCGTAAATAACATTCAAACATCTTTGCGTTGTAGGGTAGATAAAACAGACAACTCTCAGTATAAAGAACTGAAAAATATTTTTGAAAAATCCCTGGCTGTAAATAAGCATTTACCTGCTGGCCATAAATTAACTTTTAATGATCTGGAAGCAAAAAAACCAAAAGGCTATGGTATAGATGCCTCAAAATTTGAACAGGTATTAGGCAAAGAATTAAATAAAGAAAAGAGGCAATGGGAGTTTTTAAATTGGGAAGATGTTGGGGGTAGTCTATAGTCTTTAGAAGATGATTTTTTGTGACAGCGCGTTTTAATAATTAGAGCAATGTCAGGTTGAGCGCAACTGAAAGGAGGAAAAGCTTACTCTGAGCGCGTAGCTGTGGAAGGGTCGAAGCCGGCTTTTTAAACTTTAACTCTAGCAGCTTACTATCAAGCACTTCGACTTTCGACTGTTGTGTCGTCGGCTCAGTGTGACAGCGCGTTTTATAATGGGGAACTAACAAACCAATATTGTCATGCTGAGCCCATATTTCTGCCCGGAGGGCTGGAATATGGAAAGTCGAAGCAATGTCAGGCTGAGCCCGACTGAAAGGAGGAAAGTCGAAGCCCCCTACCGCTATTAAATTTATTCCTCTAAATTTTCGTCTGGTTTTCCGAATTGCCCGTAACTTTTTGAGAATTTTATAAGAGCCTTCCAATTGCTATTGATTAAAGCTTGTTTTTTTCTGCGGCTCCATCCTTTAATTTGTTTTTCTACCATAATGGCATAGTTAGGATCTGTAAACTGCTCCTGCCATTTTAATACTACAGGGCGTCGGGTAAAGGTATATGCACGCTTAGCATAGCCGGAGTTATGTTCCCATAATCTTCTATTTAGGTTATTGGTGATACCTGTGTAATAAGACTTGTCTTTACATTCAACTATATAGACATAATATAATTTCATATTACAATTTAAGCAATAAAATTATAGTTGTTTACTTATGAGTTACAATGCTGATTTTAATTTGTTTAAAGCCACTAACTAACTTAACCCCGGTAGCTATTACTATCAAGCACTTCGACTTTCGACTCCTGCGTCGTCGGCTCAGTGTGACAGTTGGTTTTAATAATTAGAGCAATGTCAGGCTGAGCCCGACTGAAAGGAGAATTGCTATCACCAATTAACCAATCCCGAATTAACGAATCCCGAATCAACCAATCACCAATCAACCAATCCCGAATTAACTATTCTCCACGCTCTCCACTCTTTTCTCTAAAGCTAAAAACTACAGCCCCAGGCTACCGACTACCGACTAATTTATTTACATTTGTTTGAACCTGAAAATCACCTATGCTTCAAATTGTTCACCAGCGTGCTGAAAAGATTATCTGTGTAAATTATAAAGGAACGCCTTTGGAGATTGAAGAAACGAATCTTTGTAAGGCTTTTTGGGTTTTAGCCGAAAACTATCCCGATGAGTTGATTTGCTGGTGTGAAGAAACCTATACCCAGAAGTTTGACGAAAGTTTTTTAAAGGAAATATTTGGCCACAATCTTATCATGGCCTCCTATGCTTTGGAGCACTCTTATTTTTCCGAAAAGATTGGCTATATAGACCAACATCCATCTATAAATATTAATCCCGAAGTGCCTTATGGTACCTGGAGGATGAGTACAGATGCCGGTGGTATAAAGGGGGGTATCTTGTCTAAATTTCAGCAAACATTTGGGAACATAAAGGATTTTGGATTTTTATTAAATGCTATTGCTAAATCTGGACAACACAATGGGCTATTCTGTTATTCAGACCCTCGTTTTTTTACTCCCAAACTGAAAAAAGACTATAATCTGCGGCCTGTAGCAGGTGTTTCAGAGCTATTTTCTTTTGTGTATGTTCATTATAAAACAGCAAGACTTTGGTTATTGTTTTGGTGTTTTGTAAAGTTTGAAGGCTCTTTTCCTATACTTTCCCTTTTGCGATCATTGTTTAGAAAAAAAGTTTTTCTAAAGGAAATTGATTTTGGAAAGGTAGGGTTGAAAAGAATAGAAAAGACAGTAAAGCCTTATAGTCTGGATGTGATTATACCAACCCTGGGACGAAGAGAATATTTATTACAGGTTTTAGACGATTTAAAAAAACAAAGTGTATTACCGAAAAAAGTAATCGTCGTAGAGCAAAATCCCGATCCTAATTCTCAAACAGATTTGCCGGAACTTACTGCTGAAGAATGGCCATTTAAACTGATACATCATTTTATACACAAAACAGGTGCCTGTACAGCCAGGAATATGGCTCTGGAAGAAGTAGATGCCGATTGGGTCTTTTTTGCCGATGATGATAACAGGATGGAAAGTGATGTTCTGGAAAAATCTTTAATTGAATTAGAGGCATATAATATTAATTGTCTAACCCTTAATTATATTCAACCCGGGGAGACTTTATTTTTTGATAAAAGAAAACAATGGGGAACCTTTGGGGCCGGAAATAGTATAGTTAGAGGTGTTTTTGCGAAAAAAATAAGGTTCGATGCGGCTTTTAATTATGGCTACGGTGAAGACATGGAGTATGGTATGCAACTGCGAAATGCCGGCTGTGATATTATTTATCATCCAGATATAAAAATTGTTCATTTAAAAGCTCCCAGGGGTGGGTTTCGGGAAGTATCATTACCGCCCTGGAAAGAAGATGATCCAAAACCGGCACCTACCATTATGTTGTTTGCTGAAAAATATTATACTTCTATACAGAAAAAAGGTTTTAAGACAGAACTTTTTCTACGTAATTATAGTCTAAGCAAAAACCTTAATCCCATAAAGTATTGGAAAAATATGCAACTGCGTTGGCTTAAAAGCGAGACCTGGGCTAAAAAACTAATGCTAAAATAACTTTGGAATGAAGTTTTTAATAAGTCAGAGAGCCCTTACCGAAAATGATTTCCAGAAACTGGAGCAAAAATATAAGTTTCAGGAAATAGCAATTGGCCCCTACAACATTTTGAAAGAAAATGAAACCGAAGTGTATGATGGGAGCGAATGCAAGGCTTTTATAGATGGGTATATACGGGATTTTAATGTTTCCTGTTCGCAGCTGGGATTTCAAATTGAAAGTGCTATTGACTTAATTAGCAAACAATGGCCCGTTCCCAACTCAATAAGTGGCTCTTTTTCTGCTGCGATTATACAAGAAAGCAGTGGGGAGCTTATTATTTGTAATGATGCCATTGGCGTATATCCGCTATATTATTTAACCGGGGAGAAAGGTTTTTATATTTCTAATAGCCTGGCCTGGTTAGGAGCATTATCGGAAACGGCTGGAGATGAAGTGGGTTTATTTCAACGCGCTTATTGCCCTGAATTTGCAAATATTGGATCCAGAACAATCTTAAAAGATGTAAAGCGCCTTTTACCCGGCGAATGGATTAGGTTTGGTAAGTTGGGGTGCATCCTGGAAAAAAAATACGATAATGAATTATACCAGGAACTTTCTAAAAATATTTCGCCTTCAAATTACTGGCAAGCTTTTAAAAAGGAGCTGTCTTATTGTTTAGCAGAAGAGAAGAACCTACATATAGCCCTTAGCGGGGGAATGGATAGTAGGTTGCTAATTGGTGGTGTTCAGAAGAATAAAAGAGTCTTTTGTCATACCTATGGTGATAAAGATTTTTATGAGACCCGTATCGCCAGGCGCATTGCCGGGATTTACAAGGCTGATTTTAAGAATTATTCATGCCCGCAATTAAACTTTCCGGAGAAAAAAATTATTGAAAAATATACCCTTGAAACAGAGGCCGTCTATATAAATAATTGGCTTGAAATTTTAGAAGGACAAGATCTAAAGAAAAAGGAAAGTATTCTGGTAGGGGATATGACAGAGTCTTTACAGGGAAGAAACCTACCGATGAAAAAAAGCTGGAAAAATTTTAATCAGTATTATCATGGGCGAAAGGAGTATTCTTTAACCGGGAATACCAGGGAAAAATTTCAAGACTGGAAAAGAACTATAATAGGGAAATATACCGGTTTGGCTTCTCAAAAGCATATTGATAGGTTAAAATTAAATATATCGGAGAAAAATCTCAAAGATGAAATTATAAAGGATATAGAAAAGCTAATAGATAGAATAGAAGCCCATAACCTTGCTTATATGGAGCTTGTTGCCGAATTATTTTCCTGGTTTACACATTCCCGAATTCCTATGGGGAAACAAATACTTATCTTAAATTCTAAGTTTAAAGCCTATTGCGTGCCTATGTCTGTTCAAATACTTCGCTTAACCAGTAATATACATCCGGGTTTAAGGCTAGGTGGCAGGTATATAAAATCTTTGTTTACTTCGGTAGCAGAATTAAGGCCCGGAGCGAGTGTGCCTACAGCCCAAATACCATTTGTAGCTTTTAAATCGCCGGAAATATTCAAGTTACCAATTTGGTTTTTAAGATCTGAAATAGACGATTTTCTTATTAAACGCTTAATGAAGTCTGCCAACCCAAATAAAAGATATCGCTTGTTAAAATCCTTTAATTGGGTAAAGGTGTATCAGCAGCCCCAAATGGAAACAAGATTGCGATCTTATTTTAAAAAGTCTTATTTAGGGAAAGAATATACCAATGCTATAATTGCCGGGGCTTTGGCGAGAAAAGACCTGAAGCAATGGCCCCTTAGTAATACCAATATAATTAATGCTGCAGCATTAAATGAAGAATTAGCTCTTATAAAACTTCTTACAAAGAATGAAATTTAACTTAATTGTTTGTACATATCGGCGAAGTAAAGCAATAGAGCGGTTAATGCAATCGGTAAAAGAGCAAACTTTATATCCCGATGAGATTCTTGTGATTGATGCTTCTCCAAACGATTTAACTAAAAAGCTGTTGGAGGTAAAGAAGTATCCGGCTTTAAAGTATTTTAAGGTAGGAAAGGAAAACAGTGGCTTAACCCGGCAGCGCAATTTTGGGATAAAACATTCCGCTAAGGCTATGGATGTGCTTTGTTTTCTTGATGATGATATAGTGCTGGAACCTAATTATTTTGAGAAATTAATTGCTAGCTACAAACAATATCCTGATGCCATTGGAGTTGGAGGGCAAATAAAGGATGATGTTAATTGGAGAAAAGTGCCGGCGAATTATAAAGCTCATTTTAAAGAATTTGTAATTGATAATTATGTAAGGCCCCTGGGACAAAGAAATGTGCTTAGAAAAAGCTTGGGATTACTTTCTGATAAACCTCCGGGTTTTATGCCCGATTTCTCCCATGGTTTTTCCACTGGCTTTTTACCGCCTTCAGGAGAAATATATCCGGTAGAATTCTTTATGGGTGGAGTGGCCTCATATAAACATCGACTTTTTTCAGAAATAAATTTTTCAGAAAAGTTTATAGGATATGGCCTATATGAAGACATGGACTTTTGTTTACGAGCTTCGCGATTAGGCCAATTATATGTAAATACAGCAGCTAGAGTAGCACATTTGCACGATGAGGCTGGTAGGCCTAATCATTATAAATATGGAGAAATGGTGGTTAAAAATGGCTACTATGTTTGGAAATTAAAAAATCCAAACCCTTCAGCTAAAGCAGCCATTAAATTTTGGGGAATCCATATTTTGTTGTTATTGATTAGATTTGTTAATGGATTTAACAAAGATAAAAGTGGGTTTGATGATGCCAGGGGAAGATTTAAAAGTCTTATCGCTATGATTAAACTCTAATATCCAATGATAGAAATTAGAACTTATTTGCCGTAATTCAATGAGTGGTCAAAGAACAGATATTATTTTATTATTAACGGGTACTATTGAGAGAAACTCTTCAGATGTCCTTGCAGTAAAGGATCCGGAGATAAGAAAGCAACAATACCTGGATGCTATCTCGTTCTATTTAAATCATACATCTTTTAAAATTATTTTTGCTGAAAACTCGGGAAATTCCCTGGCCAACGATTTTCCGGAGTCAGATAGATTGGAATTTATAAGCTTTAACTCTCCAAAAATTTCACCGGATAGGGGGAAAGGTTATAAAGAATTAGAGATTATGGATTATGCCATTAAAAATTCAAGGTTTATTAAGAATTCCAGTTTAATTGTTAAGATAACAGGTAGGTTAAAGGTTTTGAATATTAATAAGTTAGTTGGTTTTACTCATAATTTTGATTATTCAAATAATGGATTAATACTTTCTAATATTTACAAAAGACTAAAAATGGACTCGAGATGTTTTTTGTTTTCTATAGATTTCTGGCCTTACCTTCAGGAAAATGGAAAGGCAATTAATGTAGGTTTTTCATTTGAAAAAGCTTTATGGAAGGCAATTGTAGACTTTAAAAATAAAGGCAGTGGAACATATAGACAATTTTCTCAACCTTTAAGGATTAAGGGTATTAGCGGTGGCTTCGGAATGCCATATAAACATGGGGTATTAATAATTTTTGCTAAAAAGCTAAAGCACTATCTGAATTTTTATACCTATTCAGAAATTTTAAAATAAGTAGTTAAAAATGACTAACGATTAACTAATGCAAACCGTTTTTATAGCTTTTACCTTAAAGAATTCTTCGGTGGCCGAATTTTTTGTGAGCCTGGCAAATAAACTATCAAAAACGCATAGGGTATTTGTTTTTACATACGCTACTGAAGCTCATGATTTAAGTCTGGATAGTTCTATAGAAGTTTTGGAGTGGCCTTCCAAAAGACCTACAAAACTTGCAGATTTTAGGTTTTTAGTGAAAAATATCAGGGAATATAAGCCCAAAACTTTAATTGCCAGTTTTGGAGCGGTAAATCTGTTTATGCTCGCAGGTTTTCTATTAAAAGTGAAACATCGGGTGGCCTGGTACCATACCCTAACCAGCCAATTAGAATTTAAGCGCCTGCTTTTTTGGAGGAAAAAAGCTATTTATAAACTTGCAACACGAATAATAGCCAACTCAGCATCGGCAGAATTAGATGTGATAAAGGCCTTTGGTATTAATAAAAATAAAGTAGAAGTTATTTCGAATGCTGTAAATAATCCTTGTATTACTGCTGAAACAAATAGGCATAAACTGGTTTATGCAGGAAGGTTACATAGTATAAAAGGAATTAAAGTACTTTTTAAGGCCCTGGAAATTGTTAAGGAAAAATATCCGGATATAATATTGGAGGTTATAGGTGGGGAAGATGAGCCAGGAATGATGAGCGAACTCCTGCAGCTTACAAAGAAATTAAAATTAGAGGAAAATGTTCAGTTTGCCGGTAGCCGCCAAAAAGACTATGTACTGCAGGCCTTTTCAACAGCTTATTGCAGTATTGTTCCTTCTTATTTTGAAGCTTTTGGATATGTTGTAATTGAAAGTTTTTCGGTGCATACGCCGGTAATAGGGTCTAATACTACAGGGATAGCCGAAATTATTCAAAATGAATCAAGCGGCTTATTGTTTGAACCTGGAAACCATGGGGAGTTGGCATCGCAAATAAATAGATTATTAACACGGCCGAAATTGAGGGATAAACTTTCAGAAAAGGCATATGAGCAGTTTTTGAAGAAGTACGAATTAAACCGGGTAATAGGTGATTTTGTTGGGCAATCTATTATCTTTAAATAAGGTTTTTGGTTAAATGAACAGGGAAAGGGAGGAAATAAATAAAAGGCAAAGAGATTTTTATCAAAATTTCGATAAGAATTTACCCAGTAAGGCCTGGTCTTATTTTAGAAATAAGGCTTTGAATAGCCTTAAGAAACAAATTGGTGTAGAAAAAGATATTTATAATTTACATAAAAGCTGGTTTGGAGATCTTGCACAAAAAAAAGTACTTGATCTTGGGTGTTATGCCGGAAATGTTTTGAGCCTTCACCTGGCCCAACATTCTAAGGAATACCTGGGAATAGATCTTAGTCCTAAAGGGATAGCAGTTCTAAATAAAAGACTGGAAGGTATTGAAGGCGCCAACGCAAAAGTTATAGATTTTCTTTCAGAAGATTTTAAAGAGAAAGATTTCGACCTGATCTATGCTTACGGTGTTTTACATCATTTTAAAGATGTAGAGGAATTGATTGAAAAATTACAGGAAAAGCTAGCCCCCCGTGGAGAGATTATTGGTTATGATCCACTTCAAACCAGCAGGCCTATAAAACTTTTAAGGAATCTATATAGACCTTTTCAAAGCGACCGGGATTGGGAATGGCCTTTTTCAAAAGAAACTTATTATAAATTTGAAAAGGCTTTTGATGTAAAAGAGCGGAGGGGAGTTTTGGGAAGGGCCAAATGGAGTGCCCTTCTAAATCTTTTACCTATTTCCGAAGAAAAAAAAATAACAAAGGCCAAAACCTGGCACCAGGAAGATTGGGAGAAATCTGTTAATAATGATAAACATTTGTTCTCCTGTATGCATATAAGTTTACGCCTTGTTAAAAAGCCTGTAAAATGAAATTTGCTGTTTTTACTCACGTAATTCATGGCATAAAAAACGGCAGGTTTTATGCTTATAGTCCTTATATACGGGAAATGAATCTATGGCTGAAATATGTAGATGAAGTAGAAATTGTAGCAGCTTTAGAAGAAGAGAGTAATAAAGAAGAGGAGAATAGCCCACAAGGAGAATATTACAAGCATTCTAATATTACTTTTACCGAAATTTCATCTTTTCATCTACTAAACTTTCTTGCGGTTTTAGATACTTTGCTAAAAATCCCATTTATTTTCTTTAGAATCCTGGGCGCGATGCACAGGGCAGATCATTTACATATACGGTGCCCGGGCAACATTGGATTATTGGCTGCAATTGCCCAATTTTTTTTTCCAAAGAAGCCCAAGACGGTAAAATATGCCGGGAATTGGGATCCTAAAGCTACCCAGCCCATCACCTATAAACTTCAGAAGAAAATTTTAGGAAATACTTTTTTAACCAGGAATACAAAAGTTTTGGTGTATGGTGACTGGCCACAACAGTCTGATAATATTTTTCCTTTTTTTACAGCGAGTTTTTCTGAAAAAGAAAAAGAACTTATTAAGAAAGACTTTAAACCACCTTATAAATTTATTTTTTCTGGAAACCTTGTAGAAGGGAAAGGGGTTGACAAGGCAATTGAATTCATTAAAATTTTACGCACTAACAACCTGGACTGCCGGTTGGAGATTTATGGAGATGGTATCCTTGAAAATGACTTAAGAGAACTGGTAGAAAATGAAAATTTAAAAAAACATGTGCATTTTAAGGGACGGGTAGGTTTAGCAACTTTAAAAGAAGCTTATCGCGATGCACATTTTACGCTGCTTTTGTCCAAAAGTGAAGGCTGGCCTAAAGCAATTGCTGAAGGAATGTGGTATGGATGTATTCCAATCGCTACTTCTGTAAGTTGTGTGCCATGGATGCTAAATGCACCTTCCGTCCCCAACGGGGAAACCAATATAGTTACTCTTACTGAGAGAGGAATTGTTATCGGTTCAAGGTTCAAGGTTCAAGGTTCAGGGTTTGAGGGTTCAAAATTGTTGGATCAAATGGTACCTGATGTTGAGGCTTTAACAAATGATACAGAAAGGATGAAAAAAATGTCTATTGCCTCCCAGAAATGGAGTCAGCAATATACACTGGAGAGGTTTGAAAGGGCAATCCGGGGAATGATTTAGGGTTTAAGGTTCCGCGTTCAGGGTTCAACGTAAATGCTTACTTTGCTATACATTATTGTTGAATATAAATATTTATTAGATGGCAAAGGTTGAACATTTCGAAGATCTGGAGGTTTGGCAGTTGGGACGGGAGATATGTAGGGAAGTTGAATATCTTTTTTTAAATACGTCGCTGGGTAAAAGATATAAATTGAGAGATCAAATGGATAGTAGCTCAGGGTCTATTATGGATAACATTGCCGAAGGATTTGGTAGGGGAGGAAATATGGAATTCCGTAACTTCCTTGGATATTCTAGAGGATCCTGTACCGAATTAAAATCTCAGCTTTATCGAGCCAGAGATAAGAATCTGATTTCAGAAGAAAGGTTTAAAAATTTATCCGAAAAATGCGAAAAGGAAATCGCAAAGCTCACAGCTTTTATTTCATTCCTAAACCGATCAGATTTCAAAGGCTCAAAATTTAGAAAAGAATAAAGATGAAGGTTCAGGGGGCAATTTTCAATGATTACAGTTTGACATCACGTTGAACATTAAACGTTAAACGAAGAACAATTTGAACATTAAACGGTGAACATATTTAAAAAGTACAGGTGATTAAAGGCCAACAGAAGAAACTAAGAATATTACAACTAACCGATACCTTAAACCCCGGTGGAGCAGAGCGTATGGCAGTTAACCTGGCTAATTCCCTGAAGCTGGAAGTAGAGGCTTCCTATATATGTTGTACCAGGCAGGAAGGAATGTTAAAAAGGGAGCTGAAAAATGGAGTTGGATATTTGTTTTTGAACAAAAAACACAGTCTCGATCTACGAGCATTTTTGAAATTAAAAAGCTTTGTAAAAAAAGAACAAATAGAACTTGTTCATGCCCACGGGACTTCCTGGTTTTGGGGAGTTCTTTTAAAATTATCTGGATTAAAAATAAAGCTGGTTTGGCATGATCACTACGGGGAGTCGGAGCATCTGAAGCAAAGGAATATTAGAATTTTAAAACCTCTTTCCCGATATTTTGATGGAATAATTTCGGTTAACGAGGCCCTTAAAAATTGGGCGCAAGTAAAATTAAAGTCGCAAACAGTAGTCCAGCTGAACAATTTTATTTGCGTTTCAGACAGATCAAATACCGATAGTTCTTTAAAAGGCAGTTCCACTGATTTTAAAATTGTCTGTGTCGCTAATCTCCGTCCACAGAAAGATCATCTAAATCTGCTTGCAGCTTTTGAGAAAATTAGTATAAAAGGGGTTAGTTTGCATCTTATTGGAGCCGATCCGGATACTGCTTATTCAAAAAAGCTTAGGAAAGAAATCCTGAACTCTACGAAGCCAATTTATTATTACGGAAGCATTACAGAATTGGCAGGTTTACTTCATCAGGCTCATTTAGGAGTGTTGAGTTCTCGTTCTGAAGGTTTGCCGCTAGCACTTTTGGAATATGCTTTTGCCGGGTTGCCGGTAGTTTATACCAATGTTGGCCAATGTAAGGAGGTTATGGCAGAAAATGCTTTGGGAGTTCCTGCAAATAACGCAGATGCCCTGGCTGCAGCTATTGAAAGATATTATTCGAATAAGGAATTTAGAGAGCAGGATGCGAGATGCCTACAAAAAAGGATTAAAAAATTATATTCAAAAGAAGAGGTTCTTCCATTATTTCTAAAATTTTATAATAACTTGATAAAAGATAATGGCCGGTACAAGTAGATATCAATTTAATTATGTAGAACTGCTCCTGATTCATTTGGGAATGGCTTTTGCCGTATATTTTTTTCGACCTTCATCTCCATTTATTCTGTTAGGGGTTATTGTTTATTTCTTGTTTTTAACCATTGTAAATGAAAACAAGAATAACGAAGCACTCATGGGAGCGGCGTATATTGCCGGAGGAGAAGTGTTCTTTAGACAAACTGATGCCATGTTTTTTTACGAAACGGGAAAATATATGGTAATTGTTTTCTTACTAATAGGGATGTTTTTTAAAGGCACCTCTTCCCGTACCGCACCTTATTGGACCTATCTTTTTATACTCATTCCGGGAATAGTGGTGGCATCTATAACTATGAGCTATGATTCTGAAGTTAGAAAATTAGTTGCATTTAATTTAAGTGGCCCTGTTGCTTTAGGTGTCAGCGCAATTTATTGTTACTATAAAAAAATTCAAGAAAGGGATTTTAAGTCGGTTATTTCTTTTTTGTTAATGCCATTAATTGCCCATATGTTTTACTTATATCTTTATACACCCAGTATGATGGATGTAGGAATTAATCTTCAGGCAAATTATGCTGCTACCGGTGGGTATGGCCCTAATCAGATTTCTACGGTTTTTGGTTTTGGGGCTGTTTTGTTGGCTATGCGTTTATTTGTGGTTAGGCATAAACTTATAAACTTAATAGATCTGGTTTTATTAGGGATGATGGGGTATCGGGCTTTGATAACATTTTCTCGTGGAGGGGTGTTTACTGCTGTTATCTGTATAGCTGCATTCCTTATTTTCCTGTATTATAAAAGAGGTGCTCGTGAGAGGAATCGTTTAAATTTTAAGATCTTTCTTCTTGGAGGTACAATTTTACTATTATGGTTGTTTTCATTAGTCCAAACCGGAGGGCTATTGGGAAATCGTTATACCAATAGGGATGCTGCCGGAGAATTGAAGAAAGATATAACCACCGGCAGGGCCGAATTGATAGAAACCGAATTACAGGCCTTTATTAATCATCCGGTTACCGGAATAGGAGTTGGAAAGGGATATGAATATAGACTGGAGAACCAGGGCATATCTATTGCCACCCACAATGAACTTAGTAGAATGCTATCTGAACACGGCTTGTTGGGGCTGGTTGCTATTCTTATTCTTATCCTGGTTCCTATAATTTTCTGGACAAAATTTAAGAACAATTATTATTTTTTGGCGTTCTTAGCCTTTTGGTTTTTAACCATTAATCATTCGGCTATGCGAATTGCCTTACCGGCATTTGTGTATGGATTGGCCTTATTATATATAGTAGATGACAAAAAGCATCCTGTACATAGGAAACGACTTGCAAATCAATAGCTTTACAGCTACTTATATTTCTTTTTTTAGCAAAATGTTGCGTAAGGAAGGTTATAAGGTAAAAACTGCTTCTACCCGAAGCAATAAGGGCTTGCGGCTTATTGAAATGTTAGGTCTTATTGTACGCTATCATAAAACAACCGATATTGTCCTTATTGATACCTATGGCGCGATGAACTTTTACTATGCCTATTTGGTTGCCAAAACCTGCCAGGCTTATCATGTAGATTATATTCCCATTTTACATGGCGGAAATCTTCCCGATCGTTTACGTGCTTCTAAGAAATTTAGCCAAAGCCTGTTTGGAAGGGCAAAGGTTAATATAGCGCCATCTAAATTTTTGTACGATATTTTTAAAGCTGAAGGCTTTATTAATACCCAAATTATTCCAAATGCAATTCAAATGGAGAATTATCCGTTTAAAAAGCGAGAGGGATTTGCGCCTAAGTTGTTGTGGGTTAGGCGTTTTCAGAAGCGCTATAATCCTATTATGGCTTTGGAAGTTTTGTTATTACTTAAAAAAGATTATCCAAAGGCAGAACTTTGTATGGTAGGGCCAGATAAGGATGGAACTATGAAAGCCTGTAAAAAATTTGCAGAGAAACACCAACTTAATGTGCGGTTT
Source organism: Salegentibacter maritimus (assembly GCF_016236975.1). Lineage (NCBI taxonomy): Bacteria > Pseudomonadati > Bacteroidota > Flavobacteriia > Flavobacteriales > Flavobacteriaceae > Salegentibacter > Salegentibacter maritimus. Next base: position 145,035 of record NZ_JAEHNY010000001.1, on the reverse strand, counting down.
ACGGGGAAGCTAATGAAAAAAGATTGGGCAAAGCTTTCAAAAAATTATAACTTTTTTATAAATACCACCAATATAGATAATACCCCTATTAGCGTTATTGAGGCTATGAGTCTTGGATTGGCAGTGGTTTCTACCAATATTGGTGGTATGCCCATGCTTATTGATCATAATAAAGATGGGATATTGGTGCCGGTTAAGGATGCAAAAACCATGGCTACCGAAATAAGTAAACTTGTTGAGGATAGTGAAAAGGCACAACTCCTGTCTAAAAATGCCAGGGATAAAGTAGAAGCTTTTGCCTGGAAAAAGGTGAAAACCGATTGGAATGAGATCCTAAACTTATGAAAAACTTGCTTTATATTGGTAATGAGTTACAGCCCAGGGGAGGTAGCCCAACTACAATAGATAGATTAGCGCCACTCTTTAAAAATGAAGGTTTTCAGGTGAAAACATCTTCCTCAAGAGAAAATCAGTTGTTGAGATTGGCAGAGATGATGACTTCTGTTATTAGCAATAAACCCTGGTTAGATGTGGTGCTTATAGACACTTATAGTACCAGAAATTTTTGGTATGCGGTGCTTACCGCAGAACTTTGCAAAAAACTCGCTTTGGATTATATTTTGTTGTTACATGGGGGCGAGCTGCCAAAAAGAATAAAAAAAAGCCCGGGATTATCGGCTTCTTTATTCGAACGTGCAAAACTAAATATTGCTCCTTCTTATTATCTTTTTCAAAAATTTAAGGAAGCGGGTTTTAGAAATATTAAGTACATACCTAATTTCATTTGTCTTGAAGATTACCCCTATAAAATAAGAAAAACTGTAGCTCCCAAATTACTATGGGTTCGGGCTTTTGCAAAAATTTACAATCCGATATTGGCCATAAAAGTTTTAGAAGAAGTTTTAAAAAACTATCCTAACGCACAGCTTTGTATGGTGGGGGCAAAAAAAGATGAATCTTATAAAGAATGCCTAACTTATGCAGAAGAGAATAACCTACCCGTAAAGTTTACCGGAAAACTATCAAAACCTGAATGGATTGAGCTTTCTAAAGATTATGATATTTTTCTAAACACCACGAATGTAGATAATACCCCTGTGAGTATCCTGGAAGCCATGGCTTTGGGGTTTCCTATTATTTCTACTGAAGTAGGAGGAATCCCTTATTTAATTCAGGATAAACAAAACGGATTGCTCGTGCCGCCAAAAAATAAACTGTCTATGGTAAATGCCGTTAAAAGCCTCTTAGGAAATTCGGTTTTAGCCGAAAACTTAAGTCAAAATGCAAGACAGAAGGCCGAAAAATTCGACTGGCAAATAGTAAAAAAAGATTGGAATGAGGTTTTAAAATAAATATGGAGGAAATAAGAAAGTGGTTTGTAATAACAGTAAAAAAATAGGAAATATTGGAAACTCCCGCAGCGATGATTTTTTCCATTTTATTTGATAATAAGAGGTAGAAATCAAAAAAAATATATCTTTAATCCCTAAGTAGGTAAACCATGTCTCAAAGGCCACTTTTACATTTTGAAATCTCTGAGCGTAAGGTATTACTACGCTTGTTAGACTCTGTGTGTATTTTAACCAGCCTTGGTTTAATAGGAGTTATCTTTGAATTCGATTACTTTAGAATAAATTCTGAGAACTGGTATTGGACCCTGGTATTGCTGCTTTATTTTAACTTTTTTGCAAGTATATTTGAACTCTACGATCTGCAAAAGGCTTCTAAGTTTGACAGTGTTTTGCAAAATTCTATACTTTGTTCTGCAACCACTGTGGGCTTCTATATGCTTACGCCTATTTTAACACCAAGCCTTCCAGACAACAGGTTACAGATTCTTTTTTTCTTTCTTGCCATTTTGTTGCCATTGTTATTGTGGCGCTTAATTTATATCACTTTAATTTCATCTCCACGTTTTTATAAACGAGTTTTGGTAGTTGGCAATTCTTTTGATATTAATCGAATTAGCTCCGATCTTCAAAAGACCGATCCAAACTATTTAGTGGTAGGTTATATTAAAACCGAAGATCAAATTCCATTAGAAATTAAGGAAGAAAAGTTAATTAGGTTTGAAGTTGAAGATATCAAGGCGGCTATTAAAAAATACCATATCAATGAAATTGTAGTAGCCAGTGGATATAAAAGGGGCTTAATGTTGTCGCTGTATAATCAATTAAGTTATTTATTAAAAAAGGGTTTCTCTATTAAGGATTATACCCAGGTTTATGAAGAAGTAACCCAAAGGATCCCGGTGCAACACGTAGACAAAGACTTTTACAGATATTTTCCTTTTAGTAGAAGTAATAAAAATACGTTTTATCAGGTTTTTTTTAGAATATTTGATGTGGTTATTGCCGTTATGGGCTTACTGTTTTTCGCATTCATTCTTCCTTTTATCTTATTGGCAAATCTATTAGGTAATCGTGGTTCACTTTTTTACCGACAGGAAAGAATAGGTAAATATGGCGATGTTTTTAGGATTTTAAAGTTAAGGACTATGGTTAAAGATGCTGAAGTGAATGGGCCACAATATGCCGAAAAAAATGATTTACGAACCACGCGCTTCGGAAAATTCTTAAGAAGATCGCGAATAGATGAAATTCCTCAGTTTTATAATGTTTTAAAGGGAGAGATGAGCCTGATAGGCCCAAGGCCTGAAAGACCTGTTTTTGTTGCAGAATTATCCAGGGCGATTCCTTTTTATGAAACCCGCCACGTTGTAAAACCCGGTCTAACGGGTTGGGCCCAGGTAAAAGGCGAATATGGTAATGGCCAGGCCGATAGCCTGGTAAAATTGCAATACGATCTTTATTATATAAAACACCGAAGCATTTTTTTAGATTTAAATATTCTCTTAAAAACTTTTAGCACCGTAATTTTCTTTAGAGGGCAGTGATCCAGTATCCAGTATTCAGTATTCAGTGGCAGTAAGCAGTTTTTTAGTTCCCGGTTTTCAGTTTATTAACGGACCACAGTTAATTTGAGAAGATATTTCGAGCCTCCTAGATAAAAATTTAAAAACAGCAGTGTTCAAAGTAAATTAAGAAGTGAACTCTCACTACAATCTTCTCCCATTTTTTTAGGGTAGGTGGCTAAGGCGGAGGGGGTTCTTGTTGAAAACTATTCTTGTGTCAATTAATCATAAAATTCGTTATTGATATAGGAAGGTAGTAATCTATTGTTGTTTGCTGCTTTAATCTGGTCTATTTCGTTTATATTTTACAACTGCAAATAAGAAAATAAATAAAGCCAGAAATTGAGCAACCCGTGCTAAATAATCTCCATGTTTTACATAAAAAGTTTTATCGGTATTCAAATGGATAGTAGACTTTATGCTTCCCTGTTTTTCATAGCCCAGGCTTTTAGTGATCTCTCCTTTTTGATTGATAAAGGCTGAAATACCGGTATTGGCGCTACGTACTACATCACGCCTGGTTTCAATAGCCCTTAATTTTGCATAGCTTAGATGTTGGCGGTGGCCCTGGGTATTTCCCCACCAGGCATCATTGGTGATTATACTAAGGAAATTTGAACCATTATCAATATAACCCGTAACAAATTCACCATAAACTGATTCATAACAAATAATAGGACCTGCATAATTCTCATTGTTTAGAGCAAAGGCTTCTCGTTCTTCCTGCGTGGTTTTCATGGCTACTGTGCCGCCAAGATCAATCATTACGTCCCCAAGAATAGGTTTTAAAACTTCCTGATACGGGAAATTTTCTACACCTACAACAAGCTTCGATTTATGGTATAGTTCAGGTTTATTTTGGGCATTCATTAAAAAAGCCGAATTATAATCGTCGTACCAGTCGTTGGGGCCTATTTGATTGCTTTGTTCCCTAACTTTTGCCGGATCATTGAACCGTTCGTAGAAAGATATTCCACTAAGGAAATTAACCTGTGGGTGGCTGTTAATAAGTTGTCTTGCAAAAAATGCAGCTTCAGATTTTTCAAAATTTGATAATACCGTGCCATCGGCAAAAACAGTTTCCGGGGCCACAACCAATTGTGTGTTTTCGCTAACTTTTTCTTCGCTTAGTTTTAATAATAATTCTCCAATTCGGGTATCGGTAGTATTGTATTTTTCGGTGTAAGGGTTAATATTGGGCTGTAAGATTACCACTTCCATGGTATCTCCTTTTTGCTCTATTTGGCTTAATAAAAGGTAAGAAATGCCAATAGGAATTATAACAATAAGGCCTAATTTGAAAATGCCCCTATAGATTAAGTTTTTATCTTTAAACTCGTTATAAAGCAATACGGCTTTAAAGACGGCAATGTTGCCTAGCCATACCCAAAGTGTACCGCCAAAAGTCCCGGTATATTCATACCATTGTACCCAGTTTTGAAATTCTGAAAAGGCGTTTCCTAGATTTAGCCAGGGCCAGGAAAATTCCCAGGCAAGGTGTATTTTTTCAAAAACCATCCATATACTTACCAAAAAGGCTGCAGCCGCACTAAATCCGGTTCGTTTAGCTACAATATGATACAACATAAAGACCAGTGCCATTAGAAGGGAATTCACCAAAATCGCAAAAGCTCCACCAAAAGGTGTAGAGAAGTAGATCCAATAGGTTGTGATGAGGTTCCACAAGAAAAAGCTTAGGTACGCAAGGCCAAAAACTTTCCACTTTATATATTTTTCACCGGAATTTCGAACTTTAAATTCTGCATAAAGCAGAGGAACAAAAGCAAAAAATAAAAGTAAAGGAAAACCGTAAGTGGGCCAGGCAAGTGCTAATAAAAGTCCGCTTAATACTGCGTAAATAAGATTTTTCATAAAAGGAAATTCTGCTCAAAAATAGCAAACTATTCTCTTTTAAAGAGGCTTCTGGCATTTCTTTGAAGTTAAAGCTTTTGTAATTGTTATTTCAGAAATTGAAAAAACTTGTAAAAACAGGTGGCAATTGCTTAGTTTAGTATTTTAGAAAACCAACCTATGACTATAAAAAGACATATTCCGAATTTTATAACGCTTTTGAATTTACTCTGCGGAACTATTGCTGTTATTTTTGCTGTGCAGGGAAGCCTCATTATGGCTGCCATATTTGTAGCAGCCGGGATTTTCTTCGATTTTTTTGATGGCCTGGCGGCAAGAAGTTTAAACGTGGCCGGCGAGCTTGGGTTGCAATTAGATTCGCTGGCCGATGTGGTAACCAGTGGGGTTGTTCCGGGAATAGTGATGTATCAATTATTAAATAATGCGCTTCCGGGAGTTCCTCTCGCAGAAAATACCGGTTGGGATACAAACCAGGGCTGGTGGGAATGGAATTTTAATACGCTTGCGTTAATAGGCTTGTTAATAAGTTTAGCTTCGGCATATAGGTTGGCAAAGTTTAATGTGGACGATCGCCAAACCGATTCTTTTATAGGGGTGCCCACCCCAGCCAATGCGCTTTTAATTTTAAGTTTTCCGCTTATTTTAACCTATCAGCCAGATAGTTTTATCACCGATTTGATTTTAAATGAATGGTTTTTAATAGGGCTAACTTTTTTAAGTTGTTACCTTTTAAATGCCGAAATAAAGTTATTTGCGCTTAAATTTTCCAATTGGGGTCTTGCCGATAATAAACTACGTTACTTTTTCTTGCTTTTATGCCTGGTGCTTATCCTGGTTTTTCAATTTGTAGCTGTACCCTTAATTATATTAAGCTATGTACTTTTATCAATAGTATTTCCGAAGAAAGACTAGGTGGGGTAATTGATTTATTGGTACCGCCAAAGGATGTAATACCCAAAGGCTTGCCTCGAAATTAAAAATTTGTTTCCAACGAATGTCTCTTGGGCTTGCCCCAAGTTAGTTTACTGTTTAGATAAAACCGCATTAGATCGTCGAGGCTGTCTGAAATGTCTGGTTTCGTCAAACTGAACTTGTTTCAGCTTTTAAGATGTTTTGATTACCAATATTTTACCTCCCCGATAAAGAATCGGGGCAGGCTCTGAAATAAATTCAGGATGAGGATTTTAGGAAGTTTTCAGACAGCCACTTTTGTATTTGACTCCAAAACAAAATTCGGGATAGAGTCTGAAATAAGTTTAGCATGACGTCTTTTAAGCTCTTGTCTGGAAAGTAAAGCTTTTAAGGAGCAGCAATTATCTGTAACTTATTAATTACTTAAATATTTTTTTCTTTCTAAGTTCGAAGTTTTGGCCCAGGTAAACTTTTCGAACCATTTCGTCTTCGGCAAGTTCTTCGGGTTGCCCGTGTTTTAGGATACTTCCTTCAAACATTAGGTAAGTACGATCTGTAATAGCAAGGGTTTCCTGTACGTTATGGTCGGTAATAAGAATCCCTATATTTTTGTTTTTTAATTGGGCTACAATTCTTTGAATATCTTCTACTGCCACGGGGTCTACTCCCGCAAAAGGTTCATCCAGAAGAATAAAATTTGGGTCGGTTGCAAGTGCGCGTGCAATTTCAGTACGTCTTCTTTCCCCACCACTTAAAAGGTCACCTCGATTTTTACGAATATGGTTTAATCCAAATTCTTCAATAAGGGTTTCCATTTTTTCATGGCGTTCTTCTTTAGAGAGATCGGTGAGTTCGAGCACGCTCATTATGTTGTCTTCAATACTTAGTTTCCTAAAAACCGAAGCTTCCTGGGCAAGATAACCAATACCATGTTGTGCCCTTTTATACATTGGATATTTGGTGATATTCACTTTGTCTAAAACAATATTGCCCGAATTTGGTTTAATAAGCCCAACGATCATATAAAAAGAAGTGGTTTTTCCGGCACCATTGGGCCCAAGCAAACCAACGATCTCCCCCTGGTTAACTTCCAAAGAGATACCCTTTACAACTTCCTTTCCTTTGTAGGCTTTAACTAAATTTTCGGCACGTAGTTTCATTTAAAAAAGTGATTTACAGCTAAGGTACATTTTTTATGCCAGCCTATTTCTGGTTAGCATCTTCTAAGGCGTCCCAATATTCATGGGCTCTTCGCAGGTGTGGAATAACAATAGTACCACCGATTAGAGTACCAATGCTTAAGGTTTCCATTACCTGGTCACGGCTTAAGCCTTCTTTATAACTGGACTCCAGGTGGTATTTTACACAATCGTCACATCTTAAAACCAACGAGGCTACCAGGCCAAGCAGTTCCTTTGTTTTTTTATCTACAGCGCCCTCGGTGAAGGCATTAGTGTCTAAATTGAAAATTCTTTTAAGCACCTTATTGTTTTCGCCAAGAATTTTATCGTTCATCTGCTGACGGTAAGCATTGAATTCGTCAACTTTATTGCTCATAGCTATCTTTTGTTAATTCTTCTTTGTTCTTGTTTATAGATTACTTTTGAAATAAGAATACTTACTTCATAAAGAATCAGTACCGGAATAGCGACAATTATCTGGCTCACTATATCGGGAGGGGTTATTATAGCTGATAGAATCAGTACAATTACCAAAGCATACTTTCGGTATTTTTTTAAGAATTGCGGTGTTACTACCCCAACCCTGGTTAGGAAATAAATCACGATGGGCAATTCAAAAATAAGTCCGCTGGCAAGCACTGAAGCTCTAACCAGGCCTATATAACTACTTAAATCGAAATCGTTAAAAACGGCTTCACTAACCTGGTATTTTCCGAGGAAATTTATAGATAGAGGAGTTACTACATAATAGCCAAAAACAACTCCAATAAAAAATAGTAGGGAGCTTATAAAAATAAATCCTTTGGCGTGTTTTCGCTCGTTATCGTGCATGGCGGGAGCCACAAACTTCCAAAATTGGTAAATAACATAAGGAAACGCAATAATAAACCCGGCCGTTATAGAGGTCCATACGTGGGCAGAGAATTGCCCGCCCATGGTTCTACTTTGAATTCTAAAAGGCATTTCATCAAAACAAAACCCGGCATCCAGGCCAAGTGATGTAGAAATTCTACATAGCATGTCGTAAGAAAAGAAATCGCCTCTACTTGGGCCAAAAAGTAATACGTCAAAGATAAATCCTTTTAAAAGAAAGGCTATAGAGCCGGCAATTACTATAGAGATAACCGCTCTTATTAAGTGCCATCTTAAATCTTCTAAATGGTCCAAAAAGGACATCTCTGGTTCAGGGGTGCCAATTTGCTTCATTATAAAATTCCTTCTCTAATTAAATTATGGATATGTACAACACCTGCGTAAGTATTATTTTCTACGGCCAGTAATTGGGAGATTTTATTTGCCTCCAACAATTCTAAAGCGTCTACCGCCAGGGAATCCTGTTCTATGGTTTTTGGTTTTGGGCTCATAATGTCGATGGCCTTAAGGTCTTTAAAGTTGGTGTTGTTTTTAAGCATTCGCCTAATATCACCATCGGTTATTATTCCTATAATTTTATTGTTTTCAACCACTGCGGTTACCCCTAACATTTTTTCAGATATTTCAATAATCGCATCGGTAACCGAAGTCTCGGGAGTTACCTGGGGTTTCAGGTTTTGAGCCGTAATATCGCTTACCCTTAAATACAGTTTCTTCCCAAGGGAGCCACCGGGATGGTATTTAGCAAAGTCTTTTCGGGAAAAGCCTTTCAGCTTTAAAAGGCAAATAGCCAGGGCATCGCCAATAACCATTTGTGCAGTAGTGCTGGTTGTAGGGGCAAGATTGTTTGGGCAGGCCTCTTTTTCAACAAAAGAGTTTAACACAAAATCAGATTCTTTACCCAGAAAAGAATTCTTATCTGCCGTAATTCCTATAAGCAGGTTTTGGAAATCTTTAATATAAGGTACCAGTACTTTTATTTCTGGACTATTTCCACTTTTAGAAATACAAATTACCACATCGTCTTTTTGAATGGTACCAAGATCTCCATGAATAGCATCGGCTGCATGCATAAAAATAGCCGGCGTTCCGGTAGAATTTAAGGTAGCTACTATTTTGGTAGCAATAATAGCACTTTTTCCTATCCCCGTAAGGATTACCCTGCCTTTAGATTTGTATATTTGTTCTACGGCTGATGCAAACTCATGATCAATAACATTTTCCAGGTTTGCAATTGCTTTGGCCTCTATGGAAATGGTTTCTTTAGCTGCGGTAAGAATTTTTTCCTTCAGTTTCAAATTTTGATAAAATTAAGGATTGTGAGTTTAAAGAAATATGTATCTTTAGTTATGCAAATGTATGTAAAATTGTAAGACAATTGAATGAGTTTGACGGAAATTGATTTATACCAACAGCTAAAGAAGTACTTTGGATTTAGTCAGTTCAAAGGGCTTCAGGAAGAGGTGATTACCAGTATTGTAAAAGGAAATAATACTTTTGTGGTAATGCCCACCGGAGGGGGAAAATCCCTATGTTACCAACTCCCTGCGTTGATTGAAGAAGGAACAGCCATTGTGGTCTCGCCCCTTATTGCTTTAATGAAAAACCAGGTAGATGCTATTCGTAGTGTTTCTGAAGCACATGGCGTAGCCCATGTACTTAATTCGTCCCTCAATAAAACTGAAGTGAAGCAGGTGAAAGCCGATATCGAAAACGGTGTTTGTAAGTTGCTCTATGTAGCTCCTGAATCGCTTACCAAGGAAGACCATGTTGAGTTTTTAAAGCAACAAAAAATATCTTTTTTGGCCATAGATGAGGCTCATTGTATTAGTGAATGGGGGCACGATTTTAGACCCGAATATCGTAATTTGCGAAGTATTATTAAACGTATTGGGGATAACATTCCTATTATAGCGCTAACGGCTACCGCAACACCAAAAGTCCAGGAGGATATTCTAAAGAACCTGGGGATTCCTGATGCCAGAACATTTAAAGCCAGCTTTAACCGTCCAAATTTATACTACGAGGTAAGACCCAAAACAAAAAACGTAGATGCAGATATAATTCGGTTTATTAAACAGAATAGCGGAAAATCGGGAATTATCTATTGCTTAAGCAGGAAGAAGGTAGAAGAGCTTGCTCAAACCTTACAGGTAAATGGAATAAATGCTGTGCCATATCATGCCGGGCTGGATGCAAAAAAACGAAGTAAGCACCAGGATCAGTTTCTTATGGAAGATATTGATGTAGTTGTGGCTACTATTGCATTTGGTATGGGGATAGATAAACCTGATGTTCGTTTTGTTATTCATCATGATATTCCCAAAAGCATAGAAAGTTATTACCAGGAAACCGGTCGTGCCGGTAGAGATGGCGGAGAGGGGCATTGCCTTGCTTTTTATTCTTATAAAGACATAGAAAAGCTTGAGAAGTTTATGAGTGGCAAACCTGTGGCCGAACAGGAAATTGGTCACGCCCTCTTACAGGAAGTAGTAGCTTATGCCGAAACTTCAATCTCCCGAAGAAAGTTTATTCTACATTATTTTGGAGAAGAATTTGACTCAGAGAACGGTGAAGGGGCTTCCATGGATGACAATGTTAGAAACCCCAAGAAACAACATGAAGCCGGGGAAGAAGTGGAGCTTCTTCTAAAAACTGTGAAAGAAACCAAACAGCTATATAAATCTAAAGAAGTGGTAAAAACACTAATTGGGAAATCTAATGCTGTTATTTTATCACATAAAACCGATTCTCATCCTTTATTTGGAAAAGGAAAGAATAGGGACGGAAAATATTGGATGGCCTTAACTAGACAGGTTTTGGTCGCGGGATATCTAAAGAAAGATATTGAAACTTATGGTGTGATAAAACTTACACCCAGGGGGCAAGAGTTTTTAGATAATCCGGGGTCTTTTATGATGACAGATGATCATATTTTTGACAGTACTACCGAAGCCGTTCCTGCAGCAAATCAAGCCGGTGGAGGCGTAGATAAAACGCTGGTAAAAATGCTTAAGGATTTACGAAAAAAAGTTGCCGTAAAAAATGAGGTTCCTCCGTTTGTTGTGTTTCAGGACCCTTCCCTGGAAGATATGGCCATTAAATATCCTATCTCTATAGAAGAACTAATCAATATTTATGGGGTAGGTGAGAATAAAGCGAAAAAGTTTGGAAAAGAATTCGTGGCTTTAATTCAGCGTTACGTTGAAGAAAATGAAATTATTAGGCCAGATGATTTGGTAGTCAAATCTACCGGGGCAAATTCGGCTTTAAAACTTTATATTATTCAAAATGTAGATAGAAAGCTGCCTTTAGATGATATTGCTTCGGCTAAAGGAATGGAGATGCCCGAGTTTATTAAGGAAATGGAAGCTATTGTTTATAGTGGCACCAAATTGAATATTAACTATTGGATAGATGATATTTTAGATGAAGACCAGCAGGAAGAAATCCATGAATACTTTTTAGAAGCTGAAACCGATAAAATTGATGAAGCTATTGAGGAGTTTGATGGCGATTATGACGATGAAGAACTTCGTTTATACCGAATTAAATTTATTAGTGAAGTGGCAAACTAGAGGTTGACGGAGCAGAAGCGTTCTATTGATTTTTAGAATCTTCACCCTGAACTTGTTTCAGCGTCTAAGAAACTTGTAGTTTTAAACATTTTAAAAGCTTGAAACAAGTTCAGCTTGACGGGAGGGTAAAATTATCTACCACCGGCGGCTTGAAGATCTCTAATACATTCGGGGCCTAATTCAGGAATTCGGCCGCCTTCAATCTCATCTAGAATACCGCTTCCAAATTCAATAGAAGCGCGCATCAGGCAATCTTCTACATTGCAATGTCCTTCGTTATCATCGTCTTTATGGTCAGATTGTGGCTCTGTACCAATATCAACCAGCCCAAATAAATGGCCAAATTCGTGATTTAATACTGCAGATTCAATATCGCTTTTAACAGGGGCATTTGGCCTGGAAGCAAAATCGTCTATAGTGGCACCATATAAAACCATGGATGTATTTCTAAATGCCGAGCCAAGTGTTAGTTTGTTTTCTTCATCTTTTTCACTTTTTCCATCGGCTATATAGATATACACGGCAATTTCATCTCCAGCATTATAGGCAGTGCGGGTTTCTTCTTCAATATCTACAATTTCCTCTATAGTGAACGGTGCTTTTCCGGAAGATGAAACTGCTCTCAGGTTAATTTTAATTCCATCGGGTTTAAAAGTACGTTCTTCCAGGAATTTTTTAAAATTGGAAAGGGCGGCCTGGCTGGGGGCAAATCCGTTTACATATACAATTTCTATATTCATAGAAGTAAATTCAGCGTCGCTTAAAAGCTGCGAAGCAGAATCACCAAGACCTTGTAAGTTTGCGGTTTTATCTATTCCCGGTGTTACATCATCTTCGGCATTGTCTGAAGAGCATGAAACACTTAACAGAGAAATAAAAATTAAAAGAAGTGTGTATTTATATTTAAACATTAAAAGGCATTTTTTGTAAAAATAGAAATTTATTGATTTAAAGGCTGTAATTCAGCTAAATAATCGAAGTGCTTTCCTTTTTTTATAAGCTTGCAACTAAAATTATTGGTTTCGGCGGCAAAGTTAAGCGTCTGGAAATCTATATAAAGCCAGTCAAAGTAATTTGAGCTTTCTCCTTTATAGGAAACTTTAAATTGCAACTCACCATAATAAGCCGCTTCAGAATCTACCCAAATCCCACCATCTTCATCGCGGTCAAATAAATAACTGAGATCTGAAGAATCCAGCAGTATTTTACCACCGGTATGAAGTAGTTGCTTTGCTTTTTTAAAGAATCTATCTAAGTTTTTTAACTTCCCAATAATTCCGCTACCATTCATAAGTAATAATATGGTATCGAATTTTTCACCTTTTAATTCAAAAAAATCAATATTTCGTGCATCTTTAATTCCGCGAAGACGGCAAACTTCAACAGCACCTGTAGAAGTGTCGATAGCCGTAACTTTTAATTTTTTTTCTTGCTGAAGATAAATCGAATGGCTTCCTGCTCCACAACCTACATCTAAAACATTGCCGGTACAAAGTTGTAAGGCTTTTTGCTCTAAAGCAGGCATTTCGGCATACTCCCTAAACAAATAAGGAACCGGAATCACATCATCGTCAAAATCTGGTGAATGTACCGTAATGTCGGTCGTATCTTTTTTGTGATAAAAAGCAGAGATAGCTTTTCCAAAAATATCTTTTATTGAAGTTTCCTGATTCATGAATTCGGTATTGCCTGGTTTTATATCTTTGCCCTATGGAAGAAATCCTGAAAAATCTCCCTGAAAAGGCCAAAGATAAGCATAAGGAAAATAAGAAGTTTTTTGCAAAGCTTAGAAAAAAGCCGCCTAAAAACCTGGATAGGCAAATGCAGGAAATGCACGAAGAGGAATTTTCCCGAACCAATTGCCTGGATTGTGCTAATTGTTGTAAAACTACCGGCCCTCTTTTTACCAATAAAGATATAGAACGCATTAGCAAGCATTTAAAACTAAAGCCTCAGCAATTTATTGAACAATATTTGCGTATAGATGAAGATAAAGATTATGTGTTACAGCAGGTGCCCTGTACATTTTTAGCAGCAGATAATTATTGTTTAATCTATGAGGTGCGACCAAAAGCTTGCCGGGAATTCCCTCATACAGATCGAAAAGATTTTCATAAAATATCTAATCTTACCTTAAAAAATACCGCAATATGTCCTGCTGCTTTTAATATTGTTGAGGAGATGAAGAGAAGGCTAAAAGTCTAATGTTTTTGCCTGAAATAACCTACTCTTCTCTTTACTAGGTTTACTTTTCGGTACCTTTTTATAATTAAAAAATACAAGATTGGTCCAAACAATGGCAAGAAGATAATTATTAGTAGCCAAATTAGTTGATGCCTTCCTTTGAAGTTCTTTCTTAATAAACTTACAATAGCTAACACTGCCATCATTAGGACGGCCAGCATAAAAGCCGAAGCCCAAAAGCCAGAAGTATCTATATTGATCACAATGAAATATTTACCCGATAATCAAGATTTATCCCGATAATTATCGGGACTCCGAGGCTTACCTCGAAATAATAAATCTTTCTATTTAATGCCTCGTTGATTTACCACGAGGTATCTTACCTTAATATAGTAAATATTTTTCTCGTTTTTCTGAAAATTTTGCTAATCCTTCTTGCCAAGATTCCCTTATTTTTCCTGCAGATAATCCTTTTTCTATTTGAGTCTGCAATTGTTTAGTTCCGGCCAGTTTGGTAAAAAAGGCGTTAAAGAATGTGTCTTTATTTTCGGTGTTTTGATAAGCTTCAATGAGCCATTCTAAATTTATTTTATCTATAGGTTGTATTTCGCTAAGATCTCTTCCATAACATTTTTTTTCTAAGTGTTTTGGGTTTTTTGCCCCGGCTTTAGATGTTGGCGTGTAGGTGAAATCAAAATAATCTTCAGCTAAATAGGGGGAGCCAAATACCTGGAACTGCTTATCGGTTCCACGACCGGCGTTTACATTTGTGCCTTCAAAGAAACATAAACTTGGGTATAGGTTTATTGCCTGGGCATTGGGTAAATTTGGAGAAGGTTTTACCGGAAGATCGTAAGCTTTGGAGTGGTTGTAATTTTCCATTTCTACTACCTTTAGCTTACATTGAATACCTTCTTTTAACCATTTTTCGCCATTTATCATTTTTGCGTATTCTCCCATAGTTAATCCATGAACTGTAGGAATAGGGTGCATCCCCACAAAACTTTTGAATTCGGTTTCCAGTATTGGTCCATCTATATAATGGCCGTTTGGGTTAGGGCGATCAAAAACAATAAGCTCCACATCATTTTCAGCACAGGCTTCCATTACATAATGTAAAGACGAAATATAGGTGTAAAATCTTGTGCCTACATCTTGCAGGTCAAAAATTAAAACATCAAGCTCTTTTAATTGTTTGGCTTTTGGCTTTTTGTTATCGCCATAAAGTGAAATTACCGGAAGACCGGTTTGTGCATCTTTACCGTCTTCTACTGCTTCTCCCGCATCAGCAGTGCCGCGAAAACCGTGCTCGGGAGCAAAACCTTTTACCAGGTTAACCTCCAGGGCAAGTAACGAATCTACCACGTGCGTAAATCCTCCTTCTTTATTCTTCATAATAGAAGTTTGGTTTCCTACAATCCCTACTTTTTTTCCTTCCAGGAGTGGAAGATAGGCTTGGGTACGGTTGGCTGCCAGTATTATTTCCTGATCTTCAACTTCTTTATTAGTAATTGCAATATCTTTTGAGTTTTGCTCTTTCTTATTTTGGTTTCCGCAGGAAAGAATACCTATAAAAGCGAATAAAAACGTACTTTTGAATAACCTTTTAAGCATTGTGATAGATTGAATTTTGAATTTTTTGTTGTTAAACGCCTAATTGGCGGTAAAGATCATAAAAGTAGTATTTCTGCACCTATTATAAAAATAGCAATTGCAGCAATTGCTATTGGAGTGGTGATGATGTTGGTTTCTTTTGCCACAGGACTTGGTTTGCAGGAAAAAATAAGGGATAAAATTGCCGCGTTCAACGGGCATATCAATATCTCTAATTACGATAATAATAGTTCGCAGGTTACCCTTACACCGGTAGATAAAAACCAGGAATTTTACCCTGAATTCAATTCCATAGACGGCATCGCCCATGTACAGGCGGTAGCTACCAAGTTTGGGATTATTAGAACTGAAACCGACTTTGAAGGGGTGGTGGTAAAAGGGGTAGGAACCGATTATAACTGGAGCTATTTTAAAGACTTTTTGGTTGAAGGAGAGCTGCCCAATGTTGAAGATAAATTAAATGATGAGGTTATTATCTCTTCTTATCTGGCTAATAGACTTCAACTAAGTGTAGGCGATAAAGTACCCACCTACTTTTTAAGGGATGGAAGTGAACGCCCTTTAACCCGTGGCTTTGTGATTACCGGAATTTACGATTCGGGTTTTATGGAGTTTGATAAGCTGTATGTATTGGCAGATATTCGCCATATACAACGCCTTAATCGTTGGGAAGCTAATCAGGTAGGGAATTTTGAGATTTTCCTGGATGATTTTAATGAAATTGATATAAAAGGCCAGGAGGTTTATGAAAACACAGGCTCGTTTTTAGACACCCAAACCATTACCCAAAATTATTATTCCATTTTTGAATGGCTCGCACTTTTCGATTTTAATATTGCGCTAATTATAGGAATTATGATTTTGGTGGCGGGAATAAATATGATTACGGCTTTATTGGTTTTAATTTTGGAACGTACCCAAATGATTGGTATTCTAAAAGCACTGGGTGGAAACGACTGGAGTATTAGAAAAATTTTTCTTTACAATGCGGGGTATCTTATTGTAAAGGGACTTTTTTGGGGGAATTTAATAGGGCTGGGGCTGTTGTTAATTCAGAAATATTTTAAACTAATTCCATTAAACCCGGCAACCTATTATGTTACTGAGGTTCCAGTATATCTAAACTGGGACTATATTTTTGCCGTAAATTTAGGTACGCTGGTTTTGTGTATGCTAATGCTGATTATTCCTTCAGTAATAATTTCAAAAATTTCTCCGTCCAGAGCTATAAAATTTGAATAAAGTTTAAAAAATCAAGAGATTTTGCTATTTCTGTTGAAGTAGATTCAATTTTTTACCTTTGCAAATTCAAAAATAGAGACATGGACTATGTAGATAATATATTGGGAACCATTGGGAATACCCCTATGGTGAAGATGAATAAGATTACTAAAGAGATTGATGCCCTTGTTTTGGCTAAATACGAAACTTTTAATCCGGGGAATTCGGTGAAAGATCGTATGGCTGTAAAAATGGTGGAAGAAGCTGAAGCTACCGGGAAATTGAAACCGGGAGGAACTATTATTGAAGGTACCTCGGGGAATACCGGAATGGGGCTCGCACTTGCTGCCATTGTGAAAGGTTATAAAATGATTTGCGTGCTTTCTGATAAACAGAGCAAAGAGAAAATTGATATTTTAAAAGCGGTAGGCTGCCAGGTAGTAGTTTGCCCTACCGAAGTAGCACCAGACGATCCCAGGTCTTATTATTCGACTTCAAAAAGAATGGCCGAAGAAATACCAAATTCCTGGTATGTGAATCAATACGACAACCTGGCAAATACCAAAGCGCATTATGAAAGTACCGGCCCCGAAATTTGGGAACAAACCGATGGGAAAGTGACGCATTTTGTGGTAGGAGTTGGTACCGGAGGAACTATCTCGGGGGTTGGTAAATATTTAAAAGAAAAAAATCCCAATATTAAAGTATGGGGTATTGATACCTACGGCTCGGTTTTTAAGAAATACCACGAAACCGGTGAGTTTGATGAAAATGAAATTTATCCCTACGTAACCGAAGGGATTGGGGAGGATATTTTGCCCAAAAATGTAGATTTTAGTGTAATTGACGGTTTTACCAAAGTAACCGATAAAGATGCTGCTATTTATACCAGAAAGCTAGCCGAAGAAGAAGGTTTCTTTTTAGGAAACTCGGCAGGAGCGGCAGCAAAAGGTTTGCTTCAGTTAAAAGAACATTTCACCAAAGACGATGTTGTGGTAGTTTTGTTTCATGACCATGGTAGCCGCTACGTAGGTAAAATTTTTAACGACGATTGGATGAGAAAACAAGGCTTTTTAGATTAACCTATGAGAGCTAACTGATTTTAGGTGACCTATAAATTAGAAGGCTTGGTTAGGAAGAATATTTTAAAATTAAATATTAATATAACAGATTTATTTTATGAGGAATTTATGGCTTTTTACAAGTATATTCTTAATGCTAACAGCCATTACCAGCGCACAGGAAAACAAAAAAAATAATTCGGGATTTGAAATAGAGGTGATTTTAGAAAATCCGTCCCGTGAAATCAATAATGGCATCGCCGAAGTTAAAGTTACCGGAGGTAAAGCACCATACCAATACAAATGGACTAATCAATCTACCGCATTAGATGCCAAAAAATCTACAGGTCTTATAGAGGGTATGAAGCATACCGTTAAAGTGACCGATGCCAATAACAATACCCTTACTACTTCTTTTACAATTCCGGCAAAATCTATAACCGAAATATTCAATAGTAATGTTCAACCTGCGGTAGATTTTCTTGGCGGAATTCTTTTTTGGGACCCATTTGCGTCTTTGGGTCTTTTTGATCCCATAGTTTACACACCCAGTAAACAGGTTCCCATCCCACAATGGGACGCCACAAATGAAAAAGCCTATACCCTAAAAAAATGGTTGCTAGAAAAGGAAAGTGAGGTTAAAGAGGGTGATGAAATTGCGATTATTGAAAGCGATGCAGGAGAAGAGATTACTGTTTTATCTCCGGTTGAAGGGAAACTCAGTTATTTGGTAGAAGATGGGCAAATTATTTTTGACCCTAATAGTACCAGTGATGTTATAGAGCAGGATGCCCATATGCTTGCAGAAATAATCTATGCCGAACCACAACCACTATTACACCCAAATGGCGATAAAAAGAAAAACTCCATTCCGTTTATTGTAATGTGGTTAATTATTGGAAGTATATTTTTCACTTTTAGGTTAGGTTTTATAAATATTCGCGGATTTGGACATTCTATAGATTTAGCCAGAGGAAAATATGACGATCCAAACGCACCAGGAACAATTACGCACTTTCAAGCTATGGCAACTGCGGTTTCGGCCACAGTTGGGCTTGGAAATATTGCCGGGGTAGCCGTTGCTATTTCTTTAGGGGGTGCAGGCGCAACTTTTTGGATGTTTTTAGCCGGTTTCTTTGCTATGTCCTTAAAGTTTGTAGAGTGTACCCTTGGGGTGAAATACCGATTTATAAATAGTGAAGGCCGAATTTTTGGTGGCCCCATGAATTATTTACGCTATGGTTTAGAAAAAAGAAATATGAAGACCCTGGGGAAGTTCCTGGCCAGTCTTTTTGCAGTATTGGGAGTTGGAGCTTCGTTTGGGGGCGGAAATATGCTTCAATCTAACCAGGCGTTTAAAATTGTATCAGAACAAATGCCTTTTCTGGAAGGTCATGGCTTTTGGTTTGGTGTTTTCTTCGCTATTCTGGTTGGAGTGGTTATTATTGGAGGAATTAATAGTATTGCCCGGGTTACCGGTAAAGTAGTTCCTTTTATGGCCATGGTGTATATTATTGGTTGCTCTATTGTAATTGGTACACACATCGAAAACATTGGCGGAGCTTTTTCTGCGATCTATAATGGTGCACTTTCGGCTGATGCCATGAAAGGTGGATTTATAGGAGTTTTGATTATTGGTTTACAGCGTGCCGCTTTCTCCAGTGAAGCAGGAGTAGGTTCTGCCGCAATTGCACATAGTGCTTCTAAAACCAATAACCCTATTGCCGATGGTTTTACCTCTCTGGTTGAACCTTTTATCGATACTATGTTGGTGTGTACTATGACCGCCCTGGTTCTTATCTTTACGGGAATGCACGAAGTAAACGGACTTGGTGGGGTAGAACTTACCTCTGATGCTTTTGGTAGCGTGATCTCCTGGTTTCCGGCTGTGCTTGCCTTTGCCGTATTTTTATTTGCTTTTTCTACCATGGTTTCCTGGTCTTATTACGGAATGAGGTCCTGGACCTACCTTTTCGGAAAAAGCGTAAAGTCAGAAATGGTCTATAAAATCATGTTTTTACTATTTGTGGTATTGGGAGCTTCAACCAGTTTAGGTGCTGTGCTTAGTTTTTCAGATATGATGATTCTGGCTATGTCTTTTCCAAATATTATAGGGCTCTATATTATGTCTTCTGAAGTGCGAAATGATATGGCGGTTTATTGGGACCGACTTCAAGCGGGAAGTTTATATATCAGTGAAAAGTTTAGAAAAGCTGAAGCCTAGTTCGCAAAACTAAAAATCAGGATGGTTTTGATGGACCATCCTGATCTTTGACCTGTTTTTTTAAGGTGCTTTTTGTAGAAAATAGAAAATGATACTTCCTGCTAAATAGAGTAAAACATCTCTATAATCGGCGGTATATCGCCAATGAATAGGAGGAAGTATCATTTCAAAATAAATACTGTACATTAAAAAAACCGATGATATCGTACTTATGTTTAAGCGAATGCTTTTATCTTTTTTAACTAGCTGTACCACAAAAAGACAAATGCTTAAAACAATAGGCATACAAAGAAAATCTGCCAGGTAATTTCTTATAAAACCTGGGATAGGTTGATCTAAAAAATAGAAAAGTTGAAGTATAGTAAAAACAATACAATATAAAATAAATACTGTTTTTAAGCTTTTCATAGTAAAAACAGGGAAACTAAAAATGCAAGTACCCCGCCAACTACCATAACTATCATCCAGATGGAATAACCCAATTTTGAAAAGAATTTTGAAAATGCACTCTTGGGTTTATTCTTTTCAGAAGGTGAAGAAGGGGTGTTTGTTGTGTTTTTCTGGGTTGATTTCATTCCTGTTCTGTAATTCACTTTTTATAAATGATGGTAAATAAGTTTTTTAAGATTTGAGAACTTCGCCTAAATAATAAACATTGTTTGGGTTGGTTGTTCCGGATAAAGATGATTAAAATTAATTTGTTTCCCAACCCCAGGGTGCTACAGGAGTGGCTGCTGGATTTGAAAGATCAAATTTTACTGTGAAATGCCCTTCTCTTCCTATTCTTTTAAGGTTGTAAGTGAAAGATTCTTTATCTAAGGTTATCCACCATACATTGGTTGCTGCGGCAGGAAGTAGTGTAGCGGTTTCCGTATCTGCAGGAAAAACCTGAACATTTGATAAGCCGGTATTGGTAGAAATACCACCATATTGTGTAATTTCTTCTTCACTTCCATCAGGTTTTCGATGATCGTGTTTTAGTTGAATTCTATTATTCTTAAATCTTAAAATCCATGTTCGGGACTTATTTTCCCCTACAAAAAATGGAATTTTAATTTCACTTTCATTACAAGACCTTACATGCATCAGTAATTTTTTATTGGCAAAATCATCATTCCCCAAATCTTTTGTAATAACACCCTCATAAGTATTTCCGCAATGTTGTTGAAGTTGCTTCCAAAAGCTTGCTGCGGGATTTTCCTGGGCAAATAATGAAACACTTAATAGAAGAAAAATGAACTTTAATTTCATGTCACAAATGCTGTAAATGTTTTAAATTGCTGCAAAATACGCTTTTTAAAAGTTTTACCATGAACAAATTTTACATCATATTTTTAAGCTTTATTATAATTGGCTGTGGCACTTCAAATGTTATTTCTGAAGATTCAGAAACCGGGAATTCCTATGCTATGGATTATAGTTATTTGGCGCTTGGTGATTCTTACACAATAGGCGAGAGTGTGCCAGAAAGTGCACGCTGGCCGGTACAACTTGCAGTGAGGTTAAGAGAGCGAGGATATAAAGTTGCCCCACCTAAAATTATAGCAAAAACAGGCTGGACTACCGGAAATCTTTTAAGCGTTATGCGATCTGAGCTAAATTATACCAGGAAATTTGACCTTGTTTCTATACTAATTGGTGTTAATAATCAATACCAGGGAAAAAGTATTGAAGCTTATGAGAAAGAGTTACGTGAAATATTTAAGTTGGCCCTTAATCATTCAAAACAACGGGAAAAGGGTGTTTTTGCAGTGAGTATCCCAGACTATGGGGTAACCCCTTTTGGGCAGGAAAACGCTGAAACTATTGCCACGGAAATAGATCAATTTAATGCTGTATTTAAAAAGGTGGCGGGAGAATTTGAAGTTGACTTTTATAACATAACTCCAATATCCAGAGAAGCCGCCAGGGATGATGCACTTATTGCACCCGATGGTCTACACCCAAGTGAATTGATGTATCGTTATTGGGTGGATGAGATTATAGATGATATCCCCCAAATGTTGCCACGGTAGTCTAAACAATACATTTTGAACCGTATTTTTTTAATTTTAAAAGATGCGGGAAGACTTTTTACATTATCTCTGGAAATATAAGAAATTCGATTTTACCAATGCTGTTACTACGCAAGGAGAGAAGGTACTTCTAATAGATACCGGAACTCATAACTATAATTCAGGTCCCGATTTTTTTAATGCCCGGGTTAAAATTGGAGATCAAGTTTGGGCTGGTAATGTAGAGTTGCATATAAAAGCTTCCGATTGGTATTTTCATCAGCACGAAAACGATCGCAATTACGATAATGTAATTTTGCACGTGGTTTGGGAAGATGATGTTGAGGTGCAAAGGCGTAATAAGAGTACAATTCCGGCTTTAAGTCTTAAAAATTTAGTAGATAGGAGCTTAATTTCCGGGTATCAAAAACTTTTTGTTTCCTCTCAAAACTGGATTAATTGCGGAAAAAGCTTCAAGAATACCAGTAGTTTCACCTTAAGACATTGGCAGGAGCGCCTTTATATAGAACGCCTGGAAGAAAAGTCGGTGCTTATTCAGGACTTATTAAAAAAATCTGGAAATAACTGGGAAGCGGTTTTATTTCAGATGTTGGCTAAAAATTTTGGACTAAACCTGAATGGAGATGCATTTTTAAGTATGGCGCAAAGCTTCAAATTTTCGGTTTTACAAAAAGCTTCCCAAAATAATTTACAGATGGAAGCTTTGCTTTTTGGGCAATGTGGTTTGCTGGAAAAACAACTTAATATTCCATATTTTCTTGAGCTTAAAAAGGAATATGCCTATTTGAGCCATAAATATAAACTATCAAATTTAGGTGTGATAAGACCTAAATTTTTTAGGCTTAGGCCAGATAACTTTCCAAATATAAGATTGTCTCAACTGGCTTCGCTTTACCATAAGCATAGAAAATTATTTTCAGAATTAATTGTTTCAAAATCCCTGGAAGTGGTTTACCAAATTCTGGAGATAGAAACTTCTAATTTTTGGAAGACACATTTTACATTTCAAAAGAAACATAAAGAAAGAAGAAAATCTTTAAGCCTGGCTTATAAAAATCTACTGCTTATTAATACGATTATCCCACTACAATTTTGTTATTCTAAAGCGATGGGAAATGGTAAAGTGGAGGAGCTGATATCTTTAATGGAACAATTACCTCCCGAGAATAATAAAATTATTCAAAATTATAATGAGCTTAAAAAAGACTGTGTAGAAAATTCCCTGCACTCTCAGGCAATGGTACAGTTAAAACAACGCTATTGTGAATTCAATAAATGCCTTGATTGTGCTATTGGTGTAAAATTATTACAGAGAAAGGCTTAAAGTATTATATTTGTGGGGATGACAAGAATGGTACACAATATTCGTTATTATTTGGAAAAACATGGCTTCTACGTGTCGTCACGAGTGGCCGATAAATTAGGAATGCGCGCTAAAAGTGTGCGTTTGTTTTTTATTTATGCATCTTTTTTTACCCTTGGTTCCTGGTTTGTGGTTTATTTAATCCTGGCTTTTTGGCTAAAGCTTAAAGATCTTGTATATACTAAAAGAACGTCAGTTTTTGATCTTTAAGTTGTTTTTGGAGGAGTTTTTTTAATAAAACAGGTAATAAGTAAAATTAATGAAATTATTATTTAACAATTTCTTTACAATTTAACTCCTAAAAATTTGAAAAAGCCTAATTTTTTAGCATCTTGCTTCGCGGAAAAAAATTAATTCGAAATTAAACAACCAATTTACTATATGAGAAAGTATCTACTTTCAATGTTCTTTTTGTTTTCGATTTTTGCAGGTAATGCACAAGAACTGGATGTAAAAGCCAAAGTAGGCAACCTGTCAAATATTATTAATGACGGATTTATAGACCTTGAGGTGACAGGAGGAGAGCCTCCTTACCAGTACAAATGGTCAAACCCTGAAACTTCTCTCCAATCTTCCCGGGCCGAGGGTTTAACCGAAGGCGTCCCTTACGAGGTTACTGTAACCGATAGCCAAAATAATTCTGCTACCAAAACTTTTGAAATAGAAGCTAAGGCTATTACCGAGCATTTTAACGGAACCTTTGTTCCTATTGTAGAAGCGATGACTGCAGTGCTTTTTTGGGATCCATTTACCGCAATTGGTGTTTATGACCCTAAAGTGTATGCCGAATTAAGTAATGTGCCTACTCCTGAGTGGAGTGCCGATGTTGAAGATAAATTTACTTTAAATGAATGGTTGGTAGAAGAAGGCGCTCATGTAAATGAAGGAGATCTTATCGCAATAGTTAGTTCTGAAAATAGCGGTGAATTACAAGTTACAGCTAATGCTAACGGAACAGTAAAGTATTTAGTAGAGGAAGGTAAAACCATTTGGGATTATCAAAACAGTTCAGATCTTATTGAAACCAACGCGCATATGTTGGCACAAATTCAATACGATGAGCCGCAGATTTTAACCAATCCCAACGGGACACCACAAACCCATAATATTCCTTTTATTGTAGTTTGGTTGATTTTTGGAGCAGCATTCTTTACAGTAAAGATGGGCTTCATTAATTTTAAAGGATTTAAACACTCTATAGACCTGGCGCGAGGAAAGTATGACGAGCCTAACGCACCGGGTAGTATTACGCACTTTCAGGCGTTGGCTACAGCTGTTTCGGCAACTGTTGGCCTTGGTAATATCGCCGGGGTTGCCGTTGCTATTTCCCTTGGAGGGGCAGGAGCCACTTTTTGGATGATTATTGCCGGTTTATTGGGCATGGCATCAAAATTTGTAGAATGTACCCTTGGGGTGAAATATCGTTTTATAAATTCTGAAGGTAGAATTTTTGGTGGCCCTATGAATTATTTACGCTACGGATTGGAAAAAAGAAACATGCGTGGTTTAGGTAAATTCCTGGCTGCCTTTTTTGCAATTTTGGGTATTGGTGCTTCTTTTGGTGGTGGAAATATGTTTCAGGCCAATCAATCTTTTGAGATTCTTTCAGGACAATTTTCATTCCTTATAGGAAATGGTTTTTGGTTTGGAATAGCTGTAGCAATCCTTGTAGGGATTGTAATTATTGGTGGTATTCAAAGTATTGCTAAAGTAACAGGTAAGGTAGTGCCCTTTATGGCTGCGGTATATGTGCTTGGTGCTTTAACGGTAATCTTTATAAATATAGAAAATATAGTTCCGGCATTTGGAGCCATATACGATGGTGCTTTTAACGCTACTGCAATGAAAGGTGGTATTATAGGGGTGTTGATTGTTGGGTTTCAACGTGCGGCTTTCTCTAATGAAGCCGGTGTTGGTTCGGCAGCGATTGCGCACTCGGCAGCAAAAACAAATCATCCACCATCTGAAGGTTTTGTGGCTTTATTAGAACCTTTTATTGATACGGTGGTAGTTTGTACCCTAACTGCTTTAGTGTTAATTTTTACTGGAATGCACGAAGTAGAAGGAGTAGGTGGGGTTCAATTAACTTCAGATGCTTTTGCAAGTGTGGTGTCCTGGTTCCCGTATGTGTTGGCCATGGCAGTTTTCTTATTCGCTTTCTCTACCATGATTTCCTGGTCTTATTACGGAATGCGTTCCTGGACTTATTTATTTGGAAAGAGCAAAAAAACAGAACTGGCGTATAAAATATTGTTCCTTATTTTTGTTGTAGTGGGTGCTTCTATTAGTTTGGGAGCCGTGCTGGATTTCTCTGATATGATGATATTGGCAATGTCTTTCCCTAATATTATAGGGCTTTACATTATGTCTACCGAGGTTAGAAGAGATCTTAATGAATATTCCAGAAAGCTTAAAGCAGGAGAATTGTTTAAAAGACAACGGGAGGCTAAAGCCAGCTAATCTTATGCAATAATATGAAACCGATAAAATCCCATTTTGTGTTCAGCAGGAGCCAACAAAATGGGATTTTTCTTTTGTTATGTATTATAATTATTCTTCAGGGGGTCTATTATTTTTTAAACTTTAGACCTGATGATTCAACTGAAGAATTAACCACGGAAGAAATACAGGATTTCCAGGCTCAAATAGATTCATTAAAACAGCTTCAGGCCGATGCGAATGAAGTGAAATTTTTTCCTTTTAATCCAAATTATATAACAGACTTTAAGGGTTATACGCTGGGGATGAGTATTGCAGAAATCGATAGGTTGCACCGGTTTAGAAATAAAGATAAATGGATTAATTCTGCAGAAGATTTTCAAAAAGTAACCGGCGTTTCAGATTCTTTGCTCGCTTTGATTTCTCCCTATTTTAAATTCCCCGACTGGGTGGTTGATGCCCAAAAGCAAAAAAACAACACAAAAGTATTACCTGTAATACCTATTTCAGATTTAAATGAAGCTGATGTAAATGAATTGCAAAAAGTAAGCGGGGTAGGAGAGGTGTTGGCTAACCGAATAGTTAATTACAGAACAAAAATTGGCGGATTTAGAAGTGAAATTCAGCTTAAGGATATTTATGGTTTAAACTATGAGACCCGCGAGAAACTTCAAAAACAATTTCGCGTTTCTAGAAATGTAAATTTCAATTTGATTAATATTAATAAGGCGAAAGTTTTAGACCTGGTAAGCGTTCCTTATATTAAATATGAATTGGCAAGGGAAATAATAGATTATCGCCAGCTTCATGAAGGGATTAAGTCTTTTGCCGAGCTATCGAAAATAGAAAGTTTTCCTTCAGATAAAATCGATAGAATTCAATTATATTTGAGCTTAAATTGAATATTCGGTACTATTGATTATCTATAGGTTTAACATACCGAATTGTTGAAAAAAGTGATATTGTTTGATTTGTAGGGCGATAGCTTTGCTATGAAGAAAAAGAAAAAAATAATTTAATATGAATTCATTGTATTTTACCGAGGAACATGAGCTTTTTAGGAAGAGTTTTCAGGACTTTTTACAAAAAGAAGTGGTACCACATATTGATAAATGGGAAAAATCTGGAACCATAGACCGGTTTATCTGGAAGAAATTTGGAGAGATGGGATATTTTGGCCTTAACCAACCGGAAGAATATGGTGGAATGAACCTCGATATTTTCTACACCGTTATTTTCCTGGAAGAACTGCAAAAAATAAACAGTGGCGGTTTTGCTGCTGCAATTTGGGCCCATGCATATTTAGCAATGACGCATGTAAACAAAGAGGGTGATGACAAGATTAAAAAGAAATATCTAAGCCCTAGTATAGATGGTGAAAAAATAGGTTGTCTTTGTATTACTGAGCCTTTTGGAGGATCTGATGTGGCAGGAATGCGCAGCACTGCAATAAAAAAAGGAGATAAATATGTCTTAAACGGATCTAAAACCTTTATTACAAACGGTGTTTATTCAGACTACCTGGTGGTTGCTGCTAAAACCGATCCTGATAAAGGAAATAAAGGAATGAGTATTTTTATTGTAGATAGGGATACCCCCGGTATTTCAGCTTCAAAGTTAGATAAATTGGGGTGGAGAGCTTCAGATACCGCCGAGCTTGCTTTTGATAATGTTGAAATCCCGGCTGAAAATCTTATGGGTGAAGAGGGGAAAGGCTTCTCTTATATTATGCAGCATTTTGCTTTAGAAAGACTTATTATGGGGATAAATGCCCATGCTCGTGCTCAATTTGCCTTAGATTATACGCTGGGTTATATGGCTGAACGGGAGGCTTTTGGGAAATCCATAGATAAGTTTCAGGCTTTAAGACATTCGGTTGCCGATATGGCTAGTGAAATAGAGGTGAATAGGGAGTTTAACTATTCTATTGCCAAGCGCCTTAATGATGGACAATATGTGGTAAAGGAGGCCAGTATGTCTAAACTGCTTTCTACCAAAATGGCCGATAGGGTTATTTATGACTGTCTTCAATTATTAGGGGGGTATGGCTATATGGAAGATTATCCTTTGGCCAGAATGTTTAGAGATAGTCGCTTAGGCCCAATAGGCGGAGGAACTTCAGAAATTCTTAGAGAGATTATTGCTAAAATGGTGATCGATAAAAAAGAATACAAGCCAGCAGCGAAGTAATTTTTTTAGATCGACATTTTTGCGAAAATTCCACTTTTATCGCTAAAATGGTGATCGACAAAAAAGAATACAAGCCGGCGGCGAAGTAATCTTTTTAGATTGACATTTTTGCGAAAATTCCACTTTTATCGCTAAAATGGTGATCGATAAAAATGAGTATAAGCCGGTAGCGAAATAAATTAAAAATTGGTTGTGGGTTCTTAGATTTAGATTATCTTTGCAGCCTATTTCTAAAGAAAGGAGGTGATGACACTATGTTAATAATACCAGTAAAAGACGGAGAAAATATAGATAGAGCGCTAAAGCGTTTTAAGCGAAAATTCGACAAGACCGGAACAATGCGCCAGCTAAGAAGCCGCCAGCATTTCACGAAGCCTTCTGTTGCGAAGAGAGCTCAGCATCAAAAAGCCGAGTACATCCAGCATTTGAGAGATCAGGAAGATATCTAGTGAAAAGGATGTGATCGAATTTTCTGATTTTTTTCAGAAAATATAAAATTAACTGTTGATAGATTAAAGTTTGCTAACTTTGTTTGTCAACAGTTTTTTTATGTCTTTTTCCCAATTTTTAGATTATCTTCAGGTAGAGAAAAATTATTCTCTCAATACGCTAACAGCTTATAAGGCAGATTTAGAATCTTTTTCTGAGTTTATTTTTTATGAATTTGATGAAGAGGATTTAAGTAAATTACATTATTCACAAATAAGAAATTGGATTATTTGTTTGGTAGAGCAAGGAGTGTCTAACCGCAGTATAAATCGTAAAATTTCTTCTTTAAAGTCTTATTATCGCTTTCTTCAGAAAACCGGGGATATAGAATTCTCACCGCTAGCAAAACATAAGGCTTTAAAAACCGCTTCTAAAATTCAGGTACCTTTCTCTGAACTTGAAATTAAGAATGTCCTTGATCAAATTGACACCTCTGGTTTTGATGGATTAAGAGATAGGTTGATTGTAGAGCTTTTTTATACTACAGGGATGCGGCGTATAGAACTTATTGAAATAAAGCTTCAGGATCTTGATTTGGCAGGGAAACAATTAAAAATATTGGGTAAGCGACAAAAAGAGAGGATTGTTCCGCTCTTGCCGGGTGTAATTGCGAATCTGGAGAGGTATTTAGATGTGCGTGCTGGTATAATGGCTGGCCGGCAGGAATCTTCCCTTTTTGTTTCCCAAAAAGGTATTAAATTATACGAAAGTCTTGTTTATAGGATTATAAATAATTATTTTAGTAGGGTATCTGGTAAGATAAAAAAGAGTCCGCATATTCTGCGACACTCTTTCGCAACACATTTGTTGAACCAGGGTGCTAATCTTAATGCTGTAAAAGAATTGCTTGGGCATTCCAGTCTTGCTGCAACGCAAGTTTATACCCATAATAGTATTTCAGAGCTTAGTAGGGTGCATCAAATGGCGCACCCAAGAAATAAAAAAGCCAATTAAAATAATTGTTTAATTAAATTATACAGAATATGAAAGTAAATGTGCAATCTGTAAACTTCAACGCCGATCAAAAATTAATTGATTTTATTCAGCGTAAGCTGGATAGGCTAGAAAATTATTATGACAAAGTTATCTATGCAGATGTCTTTTTGAAAGTGCAAAATACTAGTGCGAAGGATAATAAGGTTACTGAGATTTTGTTGAGTGTTCCTGGAGATGATATTATGGTGAAAAAAACATGTAAAAAGTTTGAGGAGTGTGTAGATGAATGTGTTTCATCCTTGCAGAGGCAATTAATTAAGCGTAAGGAGAAATTAAGTGCGCACGTTTAGATATTTTTTTTAAAAATTGTTTTGTGAAAGAAATAATTTATATACATTTGCAGTCCGTTAGAAATAGCGGACTTTTTTATGCTAAAAAAGTAGTGTAAAAGCCGATGTAGCTCAGCTGGCTAGAGCAGCTGATTTGTAATCAGCAGGTCGTGGGTTCGAGTCCCTCCATCGGCTCTTGAAATTTTGAAATAAGTAGTTTTTAAAACTTAATTTGTTGAAAATTAAGTTGCTGAAAATTTTATAGAAAAAATTTTAAAAATGCTTTGGATGGTGCTGTTAAATTACGTTTATTTGCAGCCGTTAAAACAACAAGCCATCATAAAGCTTAGCTGTGATAGCAGCTACGGTTCTATGAAATAGTGGAAAAATAAATTGGGGAGATACTCAAGCGGCCAACGAGGGCAGACTGTAAATCTGCTGTCTTTCGACTTCGCAGGTTCGAATCCTGCTCTCCCCACTTATCAATTCAAAATTCCGAATTCTTGATTCAATGTTAGCTTTGAATTTTTGAATTTTAGATCTTGAACTCAATGCGGGAGTAGCTCAGTTGGTAGAGCGTCAGCCTTCCAAGCTGAATGTCGCCGGTTCGAACCCGGTCTCCCGCTCTTAATTGAATATAGGGTTTTGATCCTGTTTTAATTTATTTTTCCGGTTTGAGAGTAATTTAGATATCCGTAAGCCAGTTTTGGTTTATGGTTTTTCTTGTTTGAACCGGTGAACTTTGAAGGTGTAACTTTCGGCTTGCCGACGTAGCTCAGGGGTAGAGCGTTTCCTTGGTAAGGAAGAGGTCACGAGTTCAATTCTCGTCGTTGGCTCTAGATTGTATTAAATTGAACACTAATATATAACTAAGATTAAATAAGTATTAATTATGGCAAAGGAAACTTATGATCGTTCCAAACCGCACCTTAATATAGGTACAATTGGACACGTAGATCACGGAAAAACTACTTTAACAGCAGCGATTACTAAAGTAATGGCTGATGCTGGATATTCAGAAGCTAGTGCTTTTGATCAAATTGATAATGCTCCTGAAGAAAAAGAAAGAGGTATTACAATTAACTCTTCTCACGTAGAGTATCAAACTGCTAATCGTCACTACGCTCACGTTGACTGTCCTGGTCACGCCGATTATGTGAAGAACATGGTTACTGGTGCTGCTCAAATGGACGGTGCTATTCTTGTGGTTGCTGCAACTGATGGTCCTATGCCACAAACTCGTGAGCACATCCTTCTTGGACGTCAGGTTGGTATTCCAAGAATTGTTGTATTCTTGAACAAAGTGGATCTTGTAGATGATGAGGAGCTTTTAGAATTAGTTGAAATGGAAGTTAGAGATCTTCTTTCTTTCTATGAGTATGATGGTGATAATGGTCCTGTAATTTCTGGATCTGCACTTGGTGCTCTTGAAGGTGATGAGAAATGGTCTAAGACTGTTCTTGAGCTTATGGAGGCTGTAGATAATTGGGTTGAGCTTCCTCAGCGTGATGTTGATAAGGATTTCTTAATGCCTATTGAAGATGTATTCTCTATTACTGGACGTGGTACTGTTGCAACTGGTCGTATTGAGACTGGTGTAGCTAACACTGGAGATCCTGTAGAGATTATTGGTATGGGGGCTGAAAAACTTACTTCTACTATTACTGGGGTTGAGATGTTCCGTAAGATTCTTGATAGAGGTGAAGCTGGAGATAACGTAGGTATCTTGTTAAGAGGTATTGAGAAAACTCAGATTTCTAGAGGTATGGTAATTACTAAGCCTGGATCTGTAACTCCTCACGCTAAATTTAAAGCAGAGGTTTATATCCTTAAAAAAGAAGAAGGT
Organism: Salegentibacter maritimus; assembly: GCF_016236975.1. NCBI lineage: Bacteria > Pseudomonadati > Bacteroidota > Flavobacteriia > Flavobacteriales > Flavobacteriaceae > Salegentibacter > Salegentibacter maritimus. The sequence goes on along the minus strand of NZ_JAEHNY010000001.1, from coordinate 113,794 downwards.
GGACGTCATACTCCATTCCATAATAACTATCGTCCTCAGTTCTACGTACGTACAACTGACGTAACAGGAACAATTAGTCTTCCTGATGGTGTTGAAATGGTAATGCCTGGTGATAACCTTACTATTACTGTTGAGCTTCTTCAGACAATCGCTATGAATGTAGGTCTACGTTTCGCTATCCGTGAAGGTGGTAGAACAGTAGGTGCTGGACAGGTTACTGAAATTTTAGACTAATTATAGTTTATAATAAATAGGTTTCCCGCGATGGGCGGGAAACCTTCCTTTATACATACGGGTTTAGCTCAGTTGGTAGAGCACTGGTCTCCAAAACCAGGTGTCGGGAGTTCGAGCCTCTCAACCCGTGCAAAATACCTTAAGAATCACATGGCAGGAATTGGCAATTATATATCAGAATCTTACAACGAATTAACAAACCACGTTACCTGGACAAGCTGGTCTGAAGCTCAAAGGTTAACGATATTGGTTGCGGTATTTTCTATAATCTTTTCCCTGGCTATTTGGGGTATAGACACCGTTTTTAGTTCGGCTATCGAGCAATATTTTGAATGGATTAAATCTTAAAAAATATTAGCATGGCAGAAGGAAAAGAAAAAAAATGGTATGTAGTTCGTGCTGTTAGTGGTCAGGAAAATAAGGTTAAAGACTATATTGAGAAAGAGGTGAACCATCTTGGGATGGAAGACTATCTTGATCAGGTTTTAGTTCCCACCGAAAAAGTTATTCAAATTAGAAATGGTAAGAAAGTAAATAAAGAACGTGTTTACTTTCCTGGCTATGTAATGATACAGGCTAATCTTGATGGTGAGATGCCTCACGTAATTAAAAATATAAATGGCGTTATCGGTTTTTTGGGTGAAACAAAGGGAGGAGATCCTGTTCCGCTTAGAAAGTCTGAGGTAAATAGAATGCTTGGCAAAGTAGATGAGCTTTCTGTGAAAACTGATAATGTTGCTATTCCTTTTACTGTAGGAGAAACCATAAAGGTTATTGATGGTCCGTTTAACGGATTTAACGGTACAGTTGAAAAGGTTAATGAGGAAAAGCGTAAGCTTGAGGTGATGGTGAAAATCTTTGGAAGAAAAACACCATTGGAATTAAGTTATATGCAAGTAGAGAAAGTATAAAGATTTTAGTTACATATTTTTTGATGGTTTTTTAAAGCTTCCACTCTAACAAACTATCACCTTAAAAATTTATAAAATGGCAAAAGAAGTAAGTAAAGTTGTAAAACTACAAGTTCGCGGAGGTGCTGCTAACCCATCACCACCAGTTGGACCTGCTTTAGGTGCTGCCGGGGTAAATATCATGGAATTCTGTAAGCAATTCAATGGTAGAACCCAGGATAAACAAGGTAAAGTATTGCCTGTTGCGATTACGGTTTATTCAGATAAGTCTTTTGACTTTGTGATTAAAACTCCTCCAGCTGCAGTACAATTGTTGGAAGCATCTAAAAACAAAAAGGGTTCAGGCGAACCAAATAGAAAGAAAATAGCAAGTGTTTCTTGGGATCAGGTTAGAACTATTGCAGAAGATAAGATGCAGGATTTGAATGCCTTTACCGTAGAATCTGCAATGAAAATGGTTGCTGGAACAGCTCGTTCAATGGGAATAACTGTAAAAGGTGATGCACCGTTTTAATCCAAAAAGAAATTAAAAATGGCAAAATTGACTAAAAAGCAAAAAGAAGCCCAGTCTAAGATCGAGAGCAATAAGGCTTACTCGGTTGCGGAAGCTTCTGCTTTAATTAAAGACGTTGCTAACGAAAACTTTGATGCATCTGTGGATTTAGCGGTTCGATTGAACGTTGATCCTAGAAAAGCTAACCAAATGGTGAGAGGTGTTGTAACCCTCCCACATGGTACTGGTAAAGATGTAAAAGTACTTGCGTTAGTTACTCCAGATAAAGAAGAGGAGGCGAAAGAAGCCGGAGCCGATTATGTAGGTCTAGATGAGTATTTAGATAAGATAAAAGGTGGATGGACAGACGTAGATGTTATTATTACAATGCCTAGTGTAATGGGTAAATTAGGGCCTTTAGGACGTGTACTTGGACCTAGAGGGCTTATGCCTAACCCAAAAACAGGAACAGTAACAATGGATGTTGCTAAAGCAGTATCTGATATTAAGGCTGGTAAAATCGACTTTAAGGTTGATAAAACCGGTATTGTTCACGCTGGAATTGGTAAGGCATCATTTGACGCCGAAAAACTTGCTGGTAACGCAAGAGAATTATTAACTACTTTAGTGAAGTTGAAACCTCAGGCAGCTAAGGGTGTGTATATTAAAAGTATCCACATGTCTTCTACAATGAGCCCGAGCGTTCAGGTTGATACTAAAAGGTTCACTGAGCAATAATAGTATAGATTATGACAAGAGAAGAAAAATCAATAGTAATTGAAGATTTAACTGCCCAGTTAACAGATAATTCTGTTGTTTATTTAGCAGATATATCTGGCCTTGATGCCGGAACAACTTCAAACTTGCGTAGAGCTTGTTTTAAAGCTAACGTAAAGCTGGCTGTAGTTAAAAATACATTGCTTGCTAAGGCTATGGAAGCTTCAGGGAAAGAATTTGGAGAACTTCCTTCAGTTTTAAAAGGCAATACATCCATAATGTTTTCTGAGACTGGTAATGCACCAGCCAAAGTAATCAAAGAATTCAGAAAGAAAAACGAAAAACCACTTCTTAAAGGTGCTTTTGTAGACGAAGGAATTTATGTAGGAGATGACTACCTTGACACCCTTGTGAATATCAAATCTAAGGAAGAAGTTATTGGGGATATCGTTGGCTTATTACAATCGCCTGCTAAGAATGTTATCTCAGCACTTAAGTCTGGTGGTGGTAAATTATCTGGAATCCTTAAGACACTTTCTGAAAAGGAAGGATAGATTAGTACGCACTTTTTAACAATTATAAATTAAAGAACTTTTTAAAAACGATAGAAAATGGCAGATTTAAAAGATTTCGCAGAACAATTGGTTAACTTAACCGTAAAAGAAGTAAATGAGTTAGCTGATATATTAAAAGAAGAATACGGTATTGAGCCTGCTGCTGCTGCAGTAGCTGTTGCTGGTGGCGGTGCTGCTGGTGGTGGTGAAGAAGCTGAGGAGCAAACTGAGTTTGATGTAATCCTTAAAGCTCCAGGTGGATCTAAACTAGCTGTTGTTAAGCTTGTAAAAGAGCTTACCGGTCTTGGTCTTAAAGACGCTAAAGCATTAGTAGATGGTGCTCCAGCTCCAGTAAAAGAAGGAGTTGCTAAAGACGAGGCAGAAGCGCTTAAATCACAGTTAGAAGAAGCAGGAGCCGAGGTTGAGCTTAAATAAGCTTGACGAAAGCAATATTATTTAGGTTTAGACCTCAGGATTCGCTCCTGAAGGTCTAAACCCTTTTGCGTATATAGGGGATTCCCTATAGCGCGCCCGTTTTTTTATAAATTATAATCCGTCCATTGATGTTAGCAAAGCAAACTGAAAGAGTAAGTTTCTCTTCTGTAAAGAACAGACCTGATTACCCGGACTTTCTGGATATCCAGATAAAGTCTTTTCAGGACTTCTTTCAATTAGAAACCAAATCAGAAGAGCGGGGAAATGAAGGTCTCTATAATACCTTCCTGGAAAACTTCCCAATTACGGATACCCGTAATCAATTTGTACTAGAATTTTTAGATTATTTTGTGGACCCGCCAAGATATTCCATACAGGAGTGTATTGAGCGTGGTTTAACATATAGTGTGCCGCTTAAGGCTCGATTAAAACTATACTGTACCGACCCTGAACACGAAGATTTTGAAACCATCGTACAGGACGTATATTTGGGAACTATTCCTTACATGACCCCTAGTGGTACCTTTTGTATCAATGGAGCAGAACGTGTTGTAGTTTCTCAGCTGCACCGTTCCCCCGGAGTTTTCTTTGGACAATCCTTCCACGCAAATGGAACAAAACTTTATTCTGCCCGTGTAATTCCTTTTAAAGGTTCCTGGATAGAATTTGCTACCGATATTAACAGCGTAATGTATGCTTATATCGATAGAAAGAAAAAATTACCTGTTACTACACTTTTCCGTGCTATTGGTTTTGAGCGCGATAAAGATATTTTAGAAATCTTCGATCTTGCTGAGGAGGTTAAAGTTTCAAAAACAGGACTTAAAAAAGTATTAGGTCGTAAGCTAGCGGCCCGTGTATTGAACACCTGGTATGAAGATTTTGTTGATGAAGATACGGGAGAGGTAGTTTCAATAGAACGTAATGAGATCGTTTTAGATCGTGATACAGAACTTGAAAAAGAGCATATAGAAGAAATTCTTGAAACCGGAAGTAAAACTATTCTTCTTCATAAAGAAGATAACCAAACCGGTGATTATGCTATTATTCATAATACATTGCAAAAAGACCCTACCAACTCTGAAAAGGAAGCGGTAGAACACATTTATCGTCAACTGCGTAACGCAGAACCGCCAGATGAGGAAACTGCACGTGGTATTATCGATAAATTATTCTTCTCAGATCAGCGTTACAGCCTTGGGGAAGTAGGTCGATACAGAATGAATAAAAAATTAGGTCTTGATGTTGCCATGGATAAGCAAGTGCTTACCAAAGAAGACATCATTACCATAATTAAATACTTAATCGAGCTTATTAATTCTAAAGCAGAGATTGATGATATTGACCACTTGTCTAACCGTCGTGTTAGAACTGTAGGTGAGCAATTATCTCAACAATTTGGAGTTGGTCTTGCTCGTATGGCACGTACCATTCGTGAAAGAATGAACGTTCGTGACAACGAGGTATTTACCCCGATAGATTTGATTAATGCGAAGACACTATCTTCTGTAATCAACTCTTTCTTTGGTACCAACCAGTTGTCTCAGTTTATGGACCAAACCAACCCTCTTGCAGAGATCACACATAAGCGTAGGCTTTCGGCACTTGGGCCAGGTGGATTATCAAGAGAAAGGGCAGGTTTCGAGGTACGTGATGTTCACTATACACACTACGGAAGGCTTTGCCCAATTGAAACTCCTGAAGGTCCAAACATTGGACTTATTTCTTCACTTTCAGTTTACGCTAAAGTGAACGGAATGGGCTTCATTGAAACACCATACCGTAAGGTGGAGAACGGAAAAATAGATGTTTCTCAGGAAGCTATCTATTTAAGTGCAGAGGAAGAAGAAGACAAGAAAATTGCCCAGGCTAACATTCCGCTTAAGGAAGACGGTACTATAAATACAGACAGGGTAATTGCACGAATGGAAGGAGACTTCCCTGTGGTAGATCCCAAGGAAATACATTATACCGATGTTGCACCAAACCAAATTTCGTCAATTTCGGCTTCTTTAATTCCTTTCCTTGAACACGATGATGCAAACCGTGCCTTGATGGGATCTAACATGATGCGCCAGGCACTTCCATTGCTTCAAGCCGATTCTCCAATTGTGGGAACAGGATTAGAGCGCCAAGTAGCTACAGATTCTCGAGTATTGATTAATGCTGAAGGAGAAGGGGAAGTAGAATATGTAGATGCAAGAAAGATTATCATTAAGTATGATAGAACGGAAGAAGATAGAATGGTGAGCTTTGATAGTGATTCAAAGAGTTACGATCTTATAAAATTCCGTAAGACTAATCAGGGTTCTTCTATTAACCTTAAACCAATTGTTAGGGTTGGAGATAGAGTAACCAAAGGCCAGGTCTTATGTCAGGGTTATGCTACCGAAGCAGGGGAACTTGCATTGGGTAGAAATATGAAGGTTGCCTTTATGCCCTGGAAGGGTTACAACTTTGAGGATGCGATTGTGATTTCAGAAAAAGTGGTAAGAGAAGATATTTTTACTTCTATCCACGTAGATGAGTATTCACTTGAAGTTCGTGATACCAAATTAGGTAACGAGGAATTAACTAACGATATTCCTAACGTTTCAGAAGAGGCTACAAAAGATCTTGATGAACACGGGATGATTAGAATTGGTGCAGAGGTTAAACCCGGTGATATTCTTATTGGTAAGATTACTCCAAAAGGAGAAAGTGACCCAACACCGGAGGAAAAATTACTTCGTGCGATTTTTGGAGATAAAGCGGGTGATGTTAAAGACGCATCGCTTAAAGCTTCTCCGTCTTTAAACGGTGTGGTAATAGAGAAAAAACTCTTTGCCCGCGCAATTAAAGATAAGCGTAAGAGAGCTCAGGATAAGGAAGATGTTGCGGCGCTTGAGAAAAAGTACGATGCTAAATTTGCCAATTTAAAAGCTGAACTTGTAGATAAGCTATTTGCTATTATAGGTGGAAAAACTGCTCAGGGAGTTCAAAATGATCTTGGGGAAGAGGTAATGCCAAAAGGTAAGAAATATACCTTGAAAATGCTTAACTCGGTAGACGATTATACGCATTTAACCCACGGTACCTGGACCACAGACGATCACTTAAATTCATTGGTAGCAGATCTTATCCATAATTATAAGATTAAGGAAAACGACCTTCAGGGTAACCTTAGAAGAGAGAAGTTTACTATTTCTGTAGGAGATGAGCTTCCTTCTGGTATTCTTAAACTAGCTAAAGTTTACATTGCTAAAAAGCGTAAACTAAAAGTAGGTGATAAAATGGCGGGACGTCACGGTAACAAAGGTATTGTTGCCAGAATAGTTCGCCAGGAAGATATGCCATTCCTTGATGATGGTACACCGGTTGATATCGTGTTGAACCCACTTGGGGTACCTTCACGTATGAACATTGGTCAGATCTACGAAACTGTACTTGGATGGGCAGGTCAAAAGCTAGGTAAGAAATATGCTACCCCAATTTTTGATGGGGCTACCATAGACCAGATTAATGAGCTTACAGACGAAGCCGGAATCCCAAGATACGGGCATACTTATCTTTATGATGGTGGAACAGGAGATCGTTTTGACCAACCTGCAACGGTAGGGGTGATCTATATGTTGAAATTAGGACATATGATTGAAGACAAGATGCACGCCAGATCTATTGGACCATACTCGCTTATTACACAGCAACCACTTGGTGGTAAAGCACAATTTGGTGGACAGCGTTTTGGTGAGATGGAGGTTTGGGCACTTGAGGCTTATGGAGCATCCAGCACCCTGCGTGAAATCTTAACAGTGAAGTCAGATGACGTGATAGGAAGGGCCAAAACTTACGAATCTATCGTGAAGGGAGAGCCTATGCCAGAACCCGGCCTACCGGAATCTTTTAACGTACTTATGCACGAATTAAAAGGTCTTGGTTTGGATATTAAATTAGAAGAATAAAATACTGTTTATAAAGGGGCGTTTAGGCGCCCCGTCAAACAGATTTTTCACAATAATTATAGCAGCAGTTATTATGGCTAGAAATAATGATAAGAATACAGTAAAGAGATTTGATAAAATCTCTATCGGTTTGGCTTCCCCGGAATCTATCCTCGCAGAATCTCGTGGTGAAGTTCTTAAACCGGAAACTATCAATTATCGTACGCACAAACCTGAACGTGATGGTTTGTTTTGTGAGCGTATTTTTGGTCCTGTAAAGGATTACGAATGTGCCTGCGGTAAATATAAAAGAATACGTTACAAAGGAATTGTTTGTGACCGTTGTGGGGTAGAGGTAACCGAAAAACAAGTACGTAGAGACCGTGTTGGGCACATTAATTTGGTAGTTCCTGTAGCACATATCTGGTATTTCCGTTCTTTACCAAATAAAATTGGATACTTGCTTGGTCTTCCGTCTAAGAAATTAGATATGATTATTTACTACGAACGTTATGTAGTAATTCAACCGGGTATCGCTAAGAATGAAGAAGGAGAAGCATTAAAGAAAATGGATTTCCTTACGGAAGAAGAGTATCTAAATGTTTTGGATAGCCTTCCGCAGGAAAATATGTATTTAGAAGATAACGACCCCAATAAGTTTATCGCTAAAATGGGGGCCGAATGTCTTATTGAAATATTAAGAAGAATAGATCTTAACGAACTTTCTTACGAGTTAAGACACAAGGCTAATAACGAAACTTCAAAGCAACGTAAAACCGAAGCGCTTAAGCGTCTTCAGGTTGTAGAAGCTTTCCGTGATGCCAATAACAATCGCGAGAACCTTCCGGAATGGATGATTATGAAAGTGGTTCCTGTAATTCCACCAGAATTACGACCTCTTGTACCTCTTGATGGTGGACGTTTCGCGACTTCAGATTTAAATGATCTTTATAGAAGGGTGATTATTCGTAACAACCGTCTAAAAAGATTAATGGAGATCAAAGCTCCTGAAGTGATTTTACGTAACGAAAAACGTATGCTTCAGGAATCTGTAGATTCATTGTTCGACAATACCAGAAAATCTTCAGCGGTAAAAACAGACTCTAACCGTCCGTTAAAATCGCTTTCAGATTCGCTTAAAGGTAAGCAGGGACGTTTCCGTCAAAACTTACTTGGTAAGCGTGTAGATTACTCTGCACGTTCGGTAATTGTTGTTGGACCTGAGTTGAAAATGCACGAATGTGGTCTTCCAAAAAATATGGCGGCCGAGCTTTACAAGCCTTTTGTAATTAGAAAACTAATTGAAAGAGGAATTGTAAAAACAGTAAAATCTGCCAAGAAAATAATAGATAAAAAAGAGCCGGTAGTTTGGGATATCCTTGAGAACGTTCTTAAAGGACACCCAGTATTACTTAACCGTGCTCCTACGCTACACCGTTTAGGTATTCAGGCTTTCCAGCCAAAACTTATTGAAGGTAAAGCAATACAATTACACCCATTAGCCTGTACTGCATTTAATGCCGATTTTGATGGTGACCAGATGGCGGTGCATTTACCGTTAGGGCCTGAGGCTATTCTAGAAGCTCAGTTATTAATGCTTGCTTCTAACAATATTCTTAACCCGGCAAATGGTTCGCCAATTACAGTACCGTCTCAGGATATGATTCTTGGTCTTTATTATATGACCAAGTCTAGAAAATCTACAGACGAGGTTAAGGTGAAGGGTGAAGGTCTTACTTTCTATTCTGATGAAGAAGTAGTAATTGCTTACAATCAGAAAAGAGTAGATCTTAATGCCGAAATTAAAATTCGTGCGAAAGATTTTAACGAAGTAGGTGAATTAACTTACCAAATTATAGAAACTACTGTTGGTAGAGTACTGTTTAACCAGGCGGTGCCAGAAAAGGTAGGTTTTGTAAATACTGTACTTACCAAGAAAAACCTTAGGGATATAATTGGTGAAGTATTGGCTAAAACAAGTGTTCCTGAAACCGGAGAATTCCTTGATGCAATTAAGGAAATGGGATATGGATACGCTTTCCGTGGTGGACTTTCCTTTAGTTTAGGTGATATTATTATCCCTGCTGAGAAACAAACCATGATTGATGAAGCCAATGAACAGGTTGAAGGTATTGTAGGAAACTATAATATGGGTCTTATCACCAATAACGAGCGTTATAACCAGGTAATTGATATCTGGACATCTACCAATGCCGGTCTAACCGAGTTGGCTATGAAACGTATTCGTGAAGATAAGCAAGGATTCAACTCTGTGTTTATGATGCTTGACTCTGGTGCTCGTGGATCTAAAGAACAGATTCGTCAGCTTACCGGTATGCGTGGTCTTATGGCCAAGCCTAAGAAATCTAACTCTGGTGGTGGTGAAATTATTGAAAACCCAATTCTTTCTAACTTTAAAGAGGGTCTTTCAATTCTTGAATACTTTATCTCTACTCACGGTGCACGTAAAGGTCTTGCCGATACCGCACTTAAAACTGCCGATGCAGGTTATCTAACCCGTAGGTTGGTAGACGTTTCACAAGATGTTATTGTAAATGAGGAAGACTGTGGAACTTTAAGAGGAGTAGAAGTTAAGCCACTTAAGAAAAATGAAGAAATTGTAGAATCGCTTGGAGAACGTATTTTAGGACGTATTTCTCTTCACGATGTTATAAACCCTTCAAATAACGAACTTTTAGTCGCTTCGGGTGAAGAAATTACTTCTGAAATTGTTAGTAAGATTGAAGATGCACCAATTGAGAGTGTAGAGGTAAGATCTCCATTAACCTGTGAGGCTAAAAAAGGAATTTGTGTAAATTGTTACGGACGAAACCTTTCTACCAATAAATTGGTGCAAAGAGGTGAAGCTGTAGGTGTGGTTGCTGCGCAGTCTATTGGAGAGCCCGGTACACAGTTAACGCTACGTACTTTCCACGTGGGAGGTATTGCCGGTAACATTTCAGAAGATAATAAACTTGAGGCTAAATTTGCCGGTATTGCCGAAATTGAAGACCTTAAAGTTGTAAAAGGAGAAGCTCCCGATGGAAGCCAGGCTGAGATTGTGATTTCAAGAACTGCCGAACTTAAAATTAAAGATGAAAAAACCGGAGTGGTATTGAGCAACAATAACATTCCATACGGTTCTCAAATCTTTATCGATAACGGTGCTAAAGTATCTAAAGGTGATGTGATTTGCCAATGGGATCCATATAACGGTGTTATTATTTCAGAATTCGCCGGTAAAATTAAATATGAAAACGTTGAGCAGGGTGTTACCTACCAGGTTGAAATTGATGAGCAAACAGGATTCCAGGAGAAAGTAATTTCTGAATCCCGTAACAAAAAGCTTATTCCAACTTTACATATTCTAGGTAAAAAAGACGAAGTAATTCGCTCTTATAACCTTCCTGTAGGGGCTCACCTTATGGTAGACAACGAAGAGAAAATTGGCGTTGGTAAGATTTTGGTTAAGATTCCTCGTAAATCATCTAAAGCAGGTGATATTACCGGTGGTCTTCCAAGGGTAACCGAGTTGTTTGAAGCTCGTAACCCATCTAACCCTGCTGTAGTAAGTGAGATTGATGGTGTTGTTTCTTTCGGAAAAATTAAGAGGGGTAACCGTGAAATTATCGTTGAATCTAAACTTGGAGAGGTTAAGAAATACTTAGTGAAGTTATCTAACCAGATCCTTGTTCAGGAAAACGATTATGTTCGTGCAGGTATGCCACTTTCTGATGGTTCTGTTACTCCAGAAGATATTCTTAATATCAAAGGACCAAATGCAGTACAGCAATATCTTGTAAACGAAGTTCAGGAAGTTTACCGACTACAGGGTGTGAAAATTAACGATAAGCACTTTGAGGTTGTTGTTAGACAAATGATGCGTAAGGTTAGAATTCAGGATCCGGGAGATACTATTTTCCTTGAAAACCAGCTTGTTCATAAATCAGATTTCATTGAAGAGAACGATAAAGTATTCGGAATGAAAGTGGTAGAAGATGCTGGGGATTCAGAAAACTTAAAACCGGGTCAAATCGTTTCACCAAGAGAGCTTAGAGATGAGAACTCTTTGTTAAGACGAGAAGATAAGAACCTGGCCACTGCAAGAGATGTAACTGCTGCAACCGCTACACCGGTTCTTCAGGGTATTACTCGAGCATCGCTACAAACAAAATCGTTTATCTCGGCGGCTTCCTTCCAGGAAACTACCAAAGTATTGAACGAAGCAGCTGTAAGCGGTAAGATCGATAAACTTGAAGGATTAAAAGAAAATGTAATTGTAGGACATAGAATCCCTGCAGGTACAGGTATGCGTAAGTACGATAGCATTATCGTTGGTTCTAAAGAAGAATTTGACGAAATGATGGAACACAAGCAAGAAGTTAACTATAACTAATACCAGTAAAAGAGCCGCATTTGCGGCTCTTTTCTTTTTATAAGATGAGGAATCCCGATCTAAAGTCGGGATTTTTTGTATTTTTATATATGCGATAAAGCAAGTGCTCCGGTGTTTTCGCCGGAATCTTTTAAATAAAATTCAAATTAATACTATGAGTGAAGAAAGTAAGAAACCTAAAAAAGGTCAAATAAATATAGAATTGGATGAAACAGTAGCAGAAGGAACTTATTCTAATTTAGCAATCATCAATCATTCAGTTTCAGAGTTTGTGGTAGATTTTGTAAACATTATGCCCGGGAAGCCTAAAAGTAAGGTGAAATCGAGAATTATTTTAACGCCACAGCATGCAAAGCGCTTATTAAAAGCTCTAGGCGATAATGTACATCGTTTTGAAAAAGCTCACGGTGAAATTAGAGATTATGAAAAGGCACCAATGCCTTTAAATTTTGGTCCTACCGGCCAGGCTTAAAAAATTCAATTTACTAAAAGAGGCTGTCTGAAAAGTCTATCCTCGTCAAGCTGATCTTGTTTTAGCTTCTAACATGTTTTTAATTAGCAATAGTTAGATCCCCGATAAAGAATCCGGGGCAAGCTCTGAAATAAATTCAAGATGACGGTTTTAAAACCTTTTCAGACAGCCTCTTTTTTATTGACTTCAAAACAAACATCACTTTGGTGATTTTTAAAAGTATTCATCAAAAAGGAAAAGTAAAATCCCGGTTAATCTCCATTTATTTTTTAGTTATATCAGTATATTGTGAAGAATATAAAGAATTGGCAACAAGCTGAAAAAACGACGACCCAAAATGGACATAAAAACAGATTGGAATAAAATAAGACAGCACTTTAATAAAAGTTTCAGTTCGAACTTTTATGTTTCGGTTGCATCCGTTGACACAGAAAATAATCCGACTGTGACACCAATTGGTTCGTTGTTCTTGAACGACAATCAAACAGGCTTTTACTTTGAAAAATTTCCGTCAAAATTACCTGAACACGCAAAGCACAATCCAAAAGTATGCCTGCTCGGAGTAAATAGTGGACGGATTTTTTGGATTAAAGCGTTGTTTAAGGAAAAGTTTTCGGACTTCCCAGCGATTAAACTCTACGGAGAGTTTGGCGAAAAAAGAAAGGCGACTGAAAAGGAAATTGCTCGACTGAACCGCAGAATGAAAATGACAAACGGACTGAAAGGCAACACGTATTTATGGAAAAAAATGGAGTTTGTCCGAGAAATAAAATTTACAAGAGCCGAAAAAATCAACCTCGGAAAAATGACAGCCGAATTATGAAAAAAGCCAGTTGCCAACAATATATCCTATGAAAAGCCCTAGTAGAGTTCTTTAAAGTTAATATTTTATTTTCAATTACTTCATATTGTTGATTTTGAGGTGTTGAATCGTTGATAATTCCGATAGGATTATCAATCATTCAATACCTGTATAACTTGCTCGGCATCCTATATGTGATACACGCATCTTGGCGGTTCACTGTAAGCTTCCCTTAAAATCCAACTGTTTAAAAGTTTAATATATTTTATAAATTTAAGCTTATATATTCCTTAAAAATGGAGAAAAAAGCTTTCACTTCCCAACCCACTAAACGAATAGCCGCTATAGACCTTGGCACCAACTCTTTTCACGCAGTTTTGGTAGATATCTATCCCGATGGAAGTTTTCGAACGGTTAATAAGCTTAAAGAGATGGTTAGCCTTGCCGAAAAAGGTCTGGAAGATAGATTGAGTGAAGAAGCCATAAACAGGGGATTGGAGGCTCTTAAACGAATTAAATTATTATGTGATAGCTATAAAGTAGAAAATATTCTTGCCTATGCTACCAGTGCCATTCGGGAGGCCGAAAATGGAGGTGATTTTATTAAAGAAGTAGGAGAGCAAATTGGAATTAGGGTACGGGCCATTTCTGGTAAAATGGAAGCTGAAATGATTGGCCTCGCTATAAAACACAGTATTGCTTTGACTAAGGAGCCGGTGCTTATGATAGATATAGGCGGCGGAAGTGTAGAATTTATTATTGGGAATCATAACGAATTTATTTATTACAATAGTTTAAAATTGGGGGTTGCCAGGATGACTGCCGAGTTTATAGAATCAGACCCTATTGAAGAAAATGATATTAAAAAGCTTCAGGATCATTATAAAAAAGAACTACCTGAAATATTGAAGTTGGCCAAAAAGCATAAAGTGAAAACTATTATAGGCTCTTCAGGAACTATGGAAAATATTGGTCAAATGGTTGCCGGCAGGTCATCTTTAACTGCCGAGAGGAGTCTAAACGAACTTGAATTTACGGCAAAAAACTTTCAGGAATTGTATTCCGATTTTATAAAACTCGATAGAAAACAGCGTAAAAAGGAAAATGGCCTTGAAGAAAAGAGGATAGATATTATTAATGCCGGGATGATTTTGGTGCAATTTCTTATTGAAAAATTAGGGGTTGAAAATATTAAAATTTCTGAAGCTGCACTTCGTGAAGGAATGATCTTAAATTTTATTGAAACCAAAAAAGACCAACTTAACCTGGATCTTGTCGCCAATTTTAAAGATCCAAGACGTAGAAGTGTTTACGAATTACTTAGAAAAACCAACTGGATTAAAGCACATTCCCGGCATGTTGCTAATTTCTCATTACAACTGTTTGATGTTTTTAAGGAAGAATTGGAGTTAAAGGAATCTGATAGGGAATTATTGGAATACGCCAGTTTAATGCATGATATTGGTTATTATATTTCCTATAGAAAGCACCATAAACACGCTTTATATCTCATTAAATATTCAGACTTACTGGGTTTTAAAGAAGATGAGATTAATATTATGGCCAATGTGAGCAGGTATCATAGAAAGTCTACGCCACATAAGCGGCATAAGCCATATAAACAATTAAGTAAAAAGCTACGAAAAAGGGTTAAAAAGCTTTCGGCAATTTTAAGGCTTGCCGATGGTTTAGATCGTAGCCATTATCAAAACGTACACAAGCTTGAAATAAATAATAAAAAAGAAACTATAGAGCTTTTACTTACTACCCATAGCGACCCCGAACTTGAAATATGGGGTGCTTTAAGAAAGGGCAGCTTGCTGGAGAAACTTACCGGTAAGAAACTTAAGATTTTTCAGGTGTTGGAAGATTGAAAATAAATTAGTCTTTATATTTTTTAAAATAAATCCTGGCTGCCTTCATCACACGCGGTGCAAGAATTAAGGTGGAAATCATGGTTGGAATGGCCATAAAGGCAAAGAAGCTATCAATTAGGTTAATCATCATACTTAAAGAAGTAGTGGCCCCAACAAGAATACTGGCAATGTAGAAATAGTTGTAATAATGTTTGTTTTCGGCACCGGCCAAATAGGAGAGACATTTTGTTCCGTAGTAAGAAAAAGAAAATAGAGACGAAATACTAAATGCCGAGATACAAAGCAATAAAAGATAATCTCCAACATAAGGAATAGAATCTTCAAAAGCCGCTGCTGTTAGGCTCACTCCATTCTCATCTGAGGTTTGCCATATACCTGTTACCAAAATGCAAAGCGCGGTTAAGGTGCATACTACTAGAGTATCTATGGCAGGTCCCAACATAGCTACCAATCCTTCTCTAACAGGTTCAGAAGTTTTACTTGCTCCGTGTGCCATTGTTGCGGTTCCTATTCCGGCTTCATTAGAAAAAGCACCTCTTCTTATTCCTAAAATAATCAAACCACCCAGCATACCGCCTAACATAGGTTCTCCTCTATAATTTTCGGCAGCAAAAGCATCTGTAAATATGGATGAAAAATAATAGGGGACTACATCATAATTCACAATCAAAATAATAATTACCGAAATAAAATAAAGCACTACCATAGACGGCACTAGTTTGGAAACGGTTTTACTTATTCGTTGCAAACCCCCAAGAATAACTACCGAAGTAAGAATAACCAGAATAAAACCTATTATAAGATTGGTGCCAAAACCTGTAGGAATATTATTGGGTTCTAAAAGAATGTAATTTATAGCTTCGGTAAGTTGGTTTACATTAAAGACCGGGAGTGCCCCAATAAGACCGGCAACACTAAAAAAGATGGCCAAAAACTTCCACTTTTTACCGAGGCCTTCTTCAATAAAATACATAACCCCACCTTGTATATTTCCCTGGGTGTCTTTGCCTCGGTACATAACCGCCAGGGTATTCGTGAAAAATTTGGTAGCCATCCCAACTACTGCGCTTACCCATAGCCAAAAAATTGCACCGGGTCCTCCAAGAGCTATTGCTACAGCCACACCGGCAATATTTCCCATTCCCACGGTAGAGGAGAGAGCGGTAGAAAGTGATTGAAAATGATTTATTTCCCCAGGATCATTAGGGTTGTTATATTTTCCTCTAAGTAGATCTAATGAATGCCCTAAATATCTAAACGGAAGAAAATTAGATAAAATAAGCAAGTAAAATCCGCCGCCAATTAATAAAATTACCAGGGGAAGTCCCCAAACTGCCGCTGCGAATTGGGAAATGAGTTCGTCTAATGCATCCATAAAGCTTGATTACGGCCAGAATATATGAAATTAAGTCCTATCTAACACAGCCCTTTAAAATGTTTCTTGAGAGTTTTGTGTTAGTTTTTGTAAATCAGTTATTTAAAATTCAGAGGTGAAATGAAATTTAATAGACGGATATTTATCGCGAGTCATTTGCAGCGAAAATTGAGAATCTGCCAAAAACACTAATTGTCCCTTCTTATCTTTTGCCAGAAATTTTGATTTTAGCCTTTTAAAATCTTTAAATTCTTCGCTTTTTTCATCTTCGGCTTCTATCCAGGTTGCTTTATAAACGTTTAGGTTTTCGTAGGTACATTTGGCGCCATATTCGTGTTCTAATCTATATTGAATAACTTCAAACTGAAGGGCTCCTACGGTTCCTATAATTTTTCTTCCGTTTAACTCAAGCGTAAAAAGCTGCGCAACCCCTTCATCCATCAACTGGTCAATCCCTTTAGCCAGCTGTTTAGATTTCATAGGATCGGCATTGTTTATATACCTAAAATGTTCTGGTGAGAAACTGGGGATTCCTCTATAATTAAGCTTTTCTCCTTCGGTAAGTGTATCTCCAATTTTAAAGTTTCCCGTGTCGTGTAGTCCAACAATATCGCCGGGATAAGAAACATCAACAATTTCTTTCTTTTCTGCGAAAAAGGCATTTGGACTGGAGAACTTTAGATTTTTATTTTGGCGTACGTGCAAGTAGGCTTTATTTCGCTCAAATTTACCCGAAACAATTTTTATAAACGCTAATCTATCGCGGTGTTTGGGATCCATGTTGGCGTGAATTTTAAAGACAAAACCGGTAAACTTATCTTCATCGGGTTTTACCAGGCGCTCTTCACTTTCTTTAGATCTTGGGGTAGGGGCAATATTAATAAAGCAATCCAGTAACTCCCTAACTCCAAAATTGTTTAATGCCGAACCAAAAAATACGGGTTGCAGGCGGCCTTCCAGGTATGCATCTTTATTAAATTCAGGATATACACCCTGGGCAAGTTCAAGTTCATCCCTTAAATTGTTTGCCGCGCTATTTCCAATTAGGTCATCCAATTCGCCAGAATTTAAATCGGAAATTTCAATAGTATCTTCAATATCCTTTTTAGGATCTCCGGTAAAAAGGTTTACATTTTTCTCCCAAATATTATAGATTCCTTTAAAGTCGTACCCCATTCCAATAGGGTAGCTTAAAGGTGTAACGGTAAGATTTAATTTTTGTTCAATTTCATCAAGTAATTCAAAAGCATCTTTTCCTTCTCTATCCAATTTATTGATAAAAACAATCATGGGGATGCTTCGCATTCTACAAACTTCCACTAATTTTTCAGTTTGTTCCTCCACACCTTTGGCAACATCTATAACCACAATCACGCTATCTACAGCTGTTAAAGTTCTAAAGGTGTCTTCAGCAAAATCTTTGTGTCCCGGGGTATCCAGGATATTGATTTTTATATCTCTATATTCAAAAGCTAAAACCGAAGTAGCAACCGAGATACCTCTCTGGCGTTCAATTTCCATAAAGTCACTGGTAGCACCTTTTTTTATCTTATTAGATTTTACCGCCCCGGCCTCCTGTATAGCACCTCCAAAAAGGAGTAACTTCTCGGTAAGCGTGGTTTTACCGGCATCGGGGTGGGAAATAATTCCAAAGGTTCTTCTTCGATTTAATTCTTTTTGAAAACTCTTCATCTGTAAAAATATTAATGGATTCTCCTTCTACTACAAGGTAAAAATGAAGAAGCCGCTGTGATAATTGTTAATTACCGGAGTTTACGCGATCATTGAAATTTAATGCTCCGAGATCTGTCTCGGGGTAATTTGCCTCCAAATACTTAAGCGCCGCAAAAGTACTATTATTTTGAGGAAAAGTAGGGATAATTTAAATGGTGGTTTTATAAAATATTTCCGGATGGGCATCAAAAAAACATTAAAAGCTTCCGGCTTTGAAAACATTCATTAATTTTACATTATGGGGCATTTTTTGAAAATAATAATGGTTTTTTTAGCCATTTTTTTAGTTAGTTTGAATTTTTATGGGCAATCTACCAGGCAGCAAATAGCAAAGGGGAGCTATGTTATTAATATGGGAGTTACCCCACAAACTGCCGAAAACTCTTTGCAAGCCTATGGGTTGCTATATACTTTGTTGAAAAATCAAAAACTTGAAGTAAAATGGGTTATTAATCCAAATAAGCTAAAAGATGGTACAGATTTTACCTATGGGGGCAAAAACTTTAAAGGTGGTACATTTATAATTCCGGTCTCCTATATAACCGAAGATGTAAAGAAATTAATTACTACCTGGGAAGAAAAAGGAATTGTAGGCCTATTTTTGGAAGAAGATATTCAGGTTCCCGTTTTTACCAGTTTATCCATAGCTCCACAATGGACTTTAGATAGAGAAAACGGTTATATTGCTGTACCTTTCTTTAAGGCTGCCAATATTCCTGAACAAGCTTATGGTGGGAATGATAGCCGAAATTGGAAAACACCGAAAGACCTGGGTGTTTGTGATGATATTTTTGTGATGCCCCACGCTGATCCGCGATTTCATTCTCATAAGAACCTGTATGTTTGGAACAGAAAATATAAAGGCGCAATTTGGGCTGGGTGCCACGCTGTAAGTATCCTGGAAAATCTTACGGGCAATATAAAATCAGAAGATAGTGACAGTACAGCATTTATTCAGCTGAACTTTTTAAGCGCCGGTTTTCCCGGAGCTCAAAGTGCTGGGTTGATTCCATATAGGAAGCATAGCCATGGAACTCCGCCCTTTCAAAACTTATTCCCAGCAGACCCGGTGGCGCAATATATGGGTAGCCCCGATAAAGCGCATCTTAATGGTTCAGAAAGAATCTTTTTGCCCAAAAAAATAAACAGATGGCGTAAAGAAACAAAGAAAATTGTAATAGATGCCGATGCTCCTGATATTCCTGAGATTTCTGAAGATACAGCGATAATTACTGCCTACGGACACGCATATGGGAACCCTAAAAATGGATTGGTAATGTATCAGGCCGGGCATAGTATATATGGTGAAAATCCCGAAAATATTGCTGCTATACGAGCCTTTTTTAATTGGAGTTTTTATGCAGCAGAGGTGAAAAGAAGGGAAAACGCCTTGGAATTTAAAAATAGTAAAGGTGTGCCAATATTGGATACTAAGGTTGGTGACGATCTTATTACAGCATTAAAGCTAAACCCCATTCATTTTGATTTGGATAAAGCTGAAATTAGGCTTGCTGATAAACCGGCCCTGGACAGTATTGCTGATTTCATGAAGGATCATCCGGCACTTTTGTTAGATATAAGATCCCATACCGATAGCCGGGCGAATGATGTTTATAACCTCCAACTTTCGGAAAAAAGGGTGAAGGCTACTATTCAATATTTAATTGAAAAAGGCATCTCGGGTTCACGTATTTCGGGAAGAGGCTATGGCGAAACGGCATTGCTTAATCACTGTGGGAATAATACCGAATGTAATGAAGCGGAGCACAGAAAAAATAGAAGGTCAGAATTCATTCTAAGTATAAATTGTGATGTATATTCCCGAAAAGGATTTTAGTAGTTTTTTATAATCCTATTTGAGAATTAAAATTGCAACATAATTTTAGGAAATGTGGACTTGTAAAAGCCAAACTTCATTTCGTACATTTGGCATTCAAAGAAAAACATGGGAACAGATAACGTAGTATTAGTTAACGAGAAAGGCGAGCAAATTGGCTTGATGGAAAAGATTGAAGCACACGAAAAAGCCTTGTTGCACCTGGCATTTTCGGTTTTCATTTTTAACAAAAAAGGTGAGTTGATGATTCAACAGCGCGCCCTGGATAAATATCATTCTCCGGGTTTATGGACCAATACCTGCTGTAGTCACCAACGCGAGGGAGAAAGTAATGTAGCTGCCGGAAAAAGAAGACTTCAGGAAGAAATGGGCTTTAGTACCGAGTTGAAGGAGGTTATGAACTTTATTTATAAAGCTCCTTTTGATAATGGGCTTACAGAACATGAATTCGATTATATCCTGATTGGAAACTATGAAGATGATCCTAAACCCAATCCAGATGAAGTAGCTAGCTGGAAATGGATGAGTCTCGATGAAATAAAATCTGATATGAAGACAAATCCGGAACTTTATACCGAATGGTTTAAGATTATTTTCGACAAATATTATTCAAGTATTAAATAATGAGGTTAAGTGTACATAGAAAAGCTCACTTTAATGCGGCACATAGGCTTTATCGAAAAGATTGGAGCGATGAGAAAAACCTGAAAGTTTTTGGGAAATGCAGCAACCCTCATTATCACGGGCATAATTATGATTTAATTGTAAAGGTTACCGGTGAAATAGATAAGGAAACGGGTTTTGTAATGGATTTAAAACGACTTAAAGATCTTATTTATGAAGAGGTGGAAGTGCCTTTTGACCATAAGAACTTAAATAAAGAAGTTAAGCCGTTTGATGAACTAAACCCTACAGCTGAAAATATAGCCGTGATAATTTGGAACAAGATCAGAAAACGATTGAAGCCTGAGTTAGATCTGGAAATAACGCTTTACGAAACCCCCAGAAATTATGTAACCTATAAAGGAGAATAAATGGCACTAAAACTTGGCGATAAATTACCCCGATTAACTTTAAAAGATCAGGAAGGAGAGAACTATCATTTTTCGAGATTGGAAAATACGGCACTGGTTGTATTTTTTTATCCCAAAGATTTTACTCCGGGCTGTACTAAAGAAGCATGTAGTTTTAGAGACCATTATCAGGAATTTCAGGATTTGGGGGCTGAGGTTGTTGGTATAAGTACCGATAATGAAAACTCCCATAAAAAATTTGCTTCAAAATATAAGCTTCCTTTTGTTTTGCTTTCAGACAAGGAAAAAAGGGCAAGAAAGGCTTTTGGTGTAAAACCGGGTTTACTTGGTTTGCTCCCGGGGCGTGAAACTTTTGTATTTAATAAAGATAAAAAGTTAATTCATAGGTTTAATAGCATGGGGGCTTCACAGCACATTCCCGAGGCACTTAACTCCCTAAAGAAAATTCAAGGAAAATAATTTTTGATTACCTGGTTATTTGTATCGAAAAATATACTAAATTCGCAGCCGAAATTTAAGTGATATGGCAAGTAAAAGATTATTGAAAAGAGATGTGAATTATGTAATGGGAGACATTATTGATGCTGCATATATACATCAAATGGCTAACCCTGACGACGCATCTAAGACGGAAGCGATTGTAGATGAAGCTATCTCTAATTTTGACGAATTGATCGTTAAGATCAATCAAAAAGATGTTGAGAATAAAAAACAGCATTTTAAGGCAATAGAAAAGGAGCTGGAAGTGAAAGCTGAAGCCCTTATTGCAAAGATTAATGCGTTATAGAATTAACCGGCCGATGTAGCTCAGCTGGCTAGAGCAGCTGATTTGTAATCAGCAGGTCGTGGGTTCGAGTCCCTCCATCGGCTCTTAAGAAAAAACCTCCCTTTTTCGGGGAGGTTTTTTTATGCAGTTTTTTCTGGGCGCGAGAGGTGGAGTTTTTTCGTTCTTAAATTGAACGCTTGTTTGGATTAAACTGAATTTGATCACTTGTTCAGTCCAGATTGTTTTAGCCTCCAAATCATTCATATCTTTAATCCCGAATCAAAAATATGGCAGGTTTTTGCGCAGCCCCAGTCATACTATTCTGAGACAGAAGTCTCATATTGTAATTTTTCCTGTTGTCCTTTTGCTTTTTTAATACTTCTATTTAATAAAATACTGATGACCAGCGCTATAATTATTAGCCCGGTGAAAACATAAAACACCGGAATATAACTTCCTGTTCTTGTGTAAATTTGCGATACCAGGGTAGGGCCAATAAGTCCGCCTAAAGACCAGGTGGTTAATAAATAACCGTGAATGGCACCCAGTTCTTTGGTTCCAAAGAGATCGCCTATAAAGGCAGGCAGATTAGAAAAACCACCGCCGTAACAACTTACCACCAAAAAGATAAAAATTTGGAATATAAACGCCGAAGTAATAACTGGGAGGGTGGTAAAAGCAATTAGCTGAATTATAAAGAAGACAATAAAAACTTTTGGCCTGGAAATATAATCTGAAGCCGCAGCCCAGCCTAATCTACCTCCGCCATTAAATATTCCCATGAGGCCAACCATAGTGGCAGCCGAGGCGGTTGAGAGGCCTGCAATACTTTGTGCCATGGGAGAAGCTACCGAGATCATCATAATACCTGCGCTGGTATTGATAAGCATCATAGTCCATAACATCCAAAAATGTTTGGTTTTAACCGCCTCTCCTGAGGTGGCCTGGGTTAAATCTTTTTTAATCTTTTTAGTTCCATCTTTTATAAGCTCCTTCATTCGGGCAGGCATCCAGTTTTTGGGTGGGGGAGCAATATAGGATGCGCCAAGCATCATTAGTGCAAAATAGGAAGCTCCCAATACATAGAAAGTGTAACTAATCCCTATAGACTCTATTAGATTTGCTGCTATTGGGGCGGTTGCTAAGGCACCGGTACCAAAACCAAGCACTGCCATTCCAGTTGCCAAACCACGTTTGTCTGGAAACCATTTTACCAGGGTAGAAACCGGTGCTATATAACCAATACCCAGTCCCAGGCCACTTAATAAGCCATATGATAACAGAAAACCTGTTAAGGAATTCATAGAGATAGCTAAACCGGAACCTGCCTGGCCTAAGCTAAATAGAACAGCGGCAAGCATAGCCGATTTTCTTGGCCCGCTTCTTTCTACAAATTTTCCGAATAAGGCTGCTGAACCTCCGCCCAAAACCATCATAATTGTAAAAGCAGTGGTAACCGAAGCCATAGACCATCCTTTAATATCTACAAGTGGTTGTGTATAGACGCTGTAGGCATAGGCGGCGCCAATAGAAATGTGAATAGAAACTGCTGAAGCTGCAATTAACCAACGATTTTTCTTAGTAGTGTCCATTTGTAGATGATGTTTTTAATAAAATGATTGTTTTGTATGTAATACGATAACAAGTATAAGTTTTTATTGTGAAAATCTATATGAAATGCGCTTATTGTTGAAAATTAATAATAAAAAAAGTCCGTAGTTAATTAACTACGGACTTTTAAAATGATTAGATGTAGACTGAATTAGCTCACTGTCTCCTCATCTTTGCTGGTTTCTTCAGACTTTATATTTTCAATCTCTTTTTGTTCAGTCTTTCTCTCCTTTAAGAATTTTTTTAATTCTTTTCCGTACATAGATTTTTTAACCTTTGGCTGTAAAGAATTATAAATAGTATCAAGGTATTTGATATTCGCATCAAAAACTTCAGACAATGCTAAATATGGAGCTACTTCAAGGTTATTATTATTAATGGCGAAATTAACGGTGTAGAGATATTTTCTTTTAAGAAGGCTTTCATACTGCTTGTTTAACTCAATCAACTTTTCCTCATTTTCTGATTGCTGTGCTTCAAAATTCTCTTTTATTAACTCCAGGTTTTTATCGTTAAAGCGACTCATCATTTTACGATACTCTTCCAACTTTTCCTGATTTTTTGCACCGCTTATTTTTGCATCGGTTACAAAATTCTCTAGTGTGGTGTTAATGGTTACCTGGCCTTCTTCTGCAAAGAAATCTATGCGATCGTCGTACTGCGAGTTATCTATTTTTTTAAGATAAAGGTACATTACCTGCGGACTTTCAATAAAAGTTTCAAGTGTAATATTGGAATTACCGCTAACTTCTACAGAGTCCACATCCAGCATTAGTGTATCTTCTATTTTCTGAAGATAAACGGTTCCTTTTTTAAGGCCTTCAATATTGGCATTTACAGTAAGATTACTTTTTTTATTGTTACAGGAAATAAGGGTTATAACAGCTATTAAAAGAATGCTTATTTTTTTCATCTTTTTTATAATTTTCTTTCTTCTATCCAGTGCTTGTTGTAAGCTGATATTTACTCAATAATAGAGGTTTATGCTTAAATGTTTGTCGCCAGGTAGCTAACTCAGCTCAGCTTTGGGCGGCAAATATCTTATAAATTTCTATTTAAAACTAACTCCCGGCGGCGATTTGCATTAAAATAGTAGTTAGAATTGCACCATAGGTTCCTACTACATATCCAAAAACAGCCAGCAATACACCTACTGTGGCAAGTGAGGGGTGAAATGCTGCTGCAACCACGGGTGCAGAGGCTGCGCCTCCAACATTTGCCTGGCTTCCAACTGCAAGGAAAAAGTACGGAGCTTTAATAAGTTTTGCCGTTGTAAATAGAAAAATAACGTGAATAGACATCCATATTAAGCCAATACCTATTAGCCCAGGATTGTCGAAAACCATTCCGAGGTCCATCTTCATACCAATGGTAGCTACAAGTATATAAATAAAAATACTTCCTATTTTACTGGCTCCTGCACCTTCATAAGTTTTTAGTTTTGTAAAGGAAAGACCAATTCCAATAGCTGTAGCAATGGTGATCATCCAGAAAAATGTAGAAGAAAAGGAAGAGAGTGCGCTTTTGCTATCCTGAAAAATTTCAAAATTAGAGGATAAGTATACCGATATTTCATCGGCACCCCAATGGGCAATTCCAACAGCAACAAAAGCAAGGGCTAACATCACCATGTAATCTGCTAAGCTGGGATTGCGGGTTACACTTTCAGCGTAAGTGGAGACTTTGTTTTTAAGTTCGGTTATTGCTGAATTATCAGCTTTTAGCCAGGTATCAATTTTTTCACTTTTTCCAATCCCCATTAGTAAACCTGCCATAAGTAAATTGGCAACTACTATATCTACCAGTACCATACCACCGTAGAGTTCAGGGTTGTATTCGTAAATTTCCAGCATCGCAGCCTGGTTGGCTCCCCCGCCAATCCAACTTCCCGCAATGGTAGATAGGCCACGCCAAATAGCATCGGGGCCAACACCGCCAACAGTTTCAGGAGAAATAGCTGAGACGATTAAAATAGCAAGTGGGCCACCAACAATAATTCCCACGGTACCTGTAAAAAACATGATAAGAGCTTTTGGGCCAAGATTAAAAATTGCTTTTAAATCTATACTAAGGGTCATTAAAACCAGGGAAGCAGGTAAAAGATAACGGCTGGCCACAAAATAAAGCTGGGAGGTGCTGTCGTCTATTAATCCTAACGAATTAAAGATTGCAGGAATTAAATAGCACATTAAAAGTGCGGGAACAATAGCATAGAATTTTTTCCAAAAACCCTCTTTTTTGGATGAAGTGATAAACACAAAACCCAGGGCGAGCATTAAAAGTCCGAATACTATAGCATCATTGGTGAAAATAGGAGTATCTTCCATTAATAAAAGGTTTTAAACGGCGGCAAAATACAATTTTTCTTAAACTCTTTTTAGGGATTATCGTTAATCCTGTAGATAGGATTTAAACAGTTCTTGTAAGCTTTTAGCAACCCCGTCTTCTTTGCCGTTATGGGTTACAATATTAGCAACTTCCAGAACTTCTTTTCGGGCATTTCCAACTGCTACTCCCATACCCACACCATTTATCATTTCTACATCATTGTAATTATCACCAAAAGCAACACTTTCTTCAATGCTCAAGTTAAAATGGTTTTTTAGTAAAAACTGAATCGCCGTAAGTTTTGATACTTCTTTGTTCGCAATCTCAAGATAGGTAGATTTAGAACGGTATAAATGTAACTGATCGGGGAAGTTTTGGGATAAAAAGTCTTTAATTTTATCTATGTGGGCTTCATCACCCATGGCCATAATTTTGTGTGCTCCTTTGTTTTCATTTTTCCATGAAGCAAGAACATCGGTATTGGCTTTTATCGCAGGTTTTACTTTGGTGTTGTTTTCTTCGCGCGCAGCCCATTGGTCGTATTCGGGAACATACCATTCATCTTTATGATACAGGCTTAAATGGCAATTGATGTTTTTGTTGAAATCACAAAGCTTATCTAATGTGTTAATTGGAATCTCAGTAGATGTTACCGCTTCTCCATTTACTAATATCAAGCCGCCGTTATAGCAAATTATGGGTTGCTCGTTTATATCCAGATCTTCCTGAAGGTGTCTCATAGCCGCCGGCATTCGGGCTGAAATAAGTACAAACGGCAGTTCGTTTTTTAAGCTTTTTATGGTTGAAATGGTGGTAGGAGATAAAACTCTATCGTGGTTTAGTAAAGTTCCGTCAATGTCAGAAAAAACTATTTTATATTGCATTATTCTTCTTTTTTATTCTTTGGATGTCTATTTGCTTCTTTTAGTGCTTTATTTAGCATCCACTCAATTTGCCCATTGGTGCTCCTAAATTCATCAGCAGCCCATTTTTCAATGGCTTTTAGCATCTTTTCATCAACTCTAAGTGCGAATGCTTTTTTATTACTCATTTCTCTTTTCTTTCCAGATTTTTAATAAAATCGTTTAAAACCGGAATTAATTCGGGATGCAAGGGTAATTCAGGATTATTATATGTCTGGTAGTTTTTAGTTAAATCATTAGAAGCTATTTCGCGAAAAACGTGGTTCATATTCTCCAATAATACTAATTCGGAATTAAGAGCTGCGTTATGTAGAATTTTGGCTTGTTCTTCTTTTACCTGGGCATCATTTGTTCCGTTTATCACCAAAACTGGAATTTTGAGTTTGGCAATTTCTTCTGAAGGATCATAATTTATCCAGGAGGCTAGAAACTTTTGTGCAGAAGGATTAAACATATTACTGAATATTTCCGGGTATTCTTTAGTGCTGCCCATTTTCTTTATTTCATCAAAACTCCTTTGCAGTTCAGCTTTAAATTGGGGCAATTGTTTAGTAAGTTGTTCTACCAAAATACGGTCTATACTTTCGCCGGCCCCGGCTAAAGAAATAAATGCATCAGCATGGTCTTTTGCAGCTATCATTCCAATTAAAGAACCCTGGCTATGCCCGGCAATAATATAATTCCTGAACTTGTTTTCTTTTTTGAAATACCTCAGAATATTTTCTACATCGGTTATAAAGTCGGCAAAGATAATTGATTCTAAGCTTAATTCCTGAGCTTTAAGGCTTCGTTTATCGAATCTAAAACTTGCTATTTCGTATCCAGCTAATTGATGTGCTATTTTTTTAGCAAAATCACTTTGCATCCCGCTTTGGTTACCGTCACGATTTGTTAAGCCCGAGCCTTGAATAAAAATCAGCAATGAAGGATTTTCAACATCAGAAGGCATTGTGAGAGTTCCATCGGTAAATTTATCTATAGCAATCTCTTCTTCAGAAAAGTTTGCCTCCTGGCCAAAAGCTACAGAGTTTGCGAGAAAAATTAAGAAAATGCTGAGTTTTAAGTTTTTCATTTTTTTTGGATAATCGAATGCTCCGAGGCTGGACTCGAAATAAAAAAATTTTGTATTCAAGACCTTGTGCGTTTGCCACGTGGTAATTTGCTTAGTGATTTAGTGTTCCGGCATTTACCACCGGGGTAGCATCTTTATCACCACAAAGTACCACCATTAAATTACTCACCATTGCGGCGCGACGTTCGGCATCAAGATCTACCAGTTCTTTTGCACTTAATTCGTGCAGAGCCATTTCAACCATTCCCACAGCGCCCTGTACAATTTTATGTCGAGCAGCTACAATAGCCGTAGCTTGTTGACGCTTTAGCATAGCGCTGGCAATTTCATTGGCGTAGGCCAGGTACCCAATTCTAGCTTCCAGAACTTCTATTCCGGCAATTTCTAGACGTTCTTCCAGTTCTTTTTCCAGGGCATCGCTTACTTCATTTACGCTAGACCGCAAGGTAATATCTTCATCTAAACCTTCATCTGCAAAATTATCATAAGGATAAAGGCTGGCAAGTTTTCTAACCGCAGCATCAGTTTGTACTACCACAAAATTTTCAAAGTCGTTTACATCGAAAGAGGCTTTGTAGGTATCGAGAACCCTCCATACCAGAATAGTGCTAATCATTACCGGATTTCCCAGTTTGTCGTTCACCTTTAAGCGTTCACTATCAAAATTTCTGGCCCTAAGCGAAATCTTTTTCTTGGTGTAAAAAGGATTTACCCAAAAAAGGCCGTTTTGTTTTACCGTTCCCTTATAATCTCCAAATAGTAGCAGTACCCTGGATTCATTTGGGTTTACCAGAATTAAACCGGGAAGAATAAATAATGCAACAATAATTCCCGCAATGAACCAGGGGTTAGTGGTCATAGCAAAACTTATAATGCTTCCAAAGAATAATAGTAAAAAAACAAACAGCATTATATAACCGTTTGATGCCTTGAGTTCTTTTTTCTGAGTCATGATATTTTAAAATTGGTTGATATTAAAATGATATCATAAAAGTATTTTTTTAATTTTAAACTAAAAAAGTTTTAACACATAAAAAATATGGCTTCATTATATTTGTAAAAATTCTACAGATGAAAAAAATAGTATTGTTTGTTTTTGTGTTATTTAGTATTAATGTGAGTTTTGCCAATGAAGCCGACTGGGGAAAAACAGGTCATCGTGCTACCGGTGAAATAGCTGAAAACTTTTTAAACAAAAAGGCCAAAAAGGCGATAAGTAAAATTTTAAACGGACAGGGTTTGGCCTTTGTAGCTAATTATGCCGATGACATTAAAAGTGATCCTGATTTTAGAAAATATGGTCCCTGGCATTATGTGAACCTGGCTCCGGATGAGGAAAAATATAACGAGAAAACTGCAAACCCTAAAGGAGATCTATATCAGGCTATTTTAAAATGTAAAGAGGTTTTAAAAAGCAAAGATGCAACCAAAGAAGAGAAACAGTTCTACTTAAAAATGCTGGTGCATTTTGTAGGGGATTTACATCAACCTTTTCATGTAGGAAGAGGAGCCGATAAAGGCGGGAACGATATTCAGGTGCGCTGGTACAATAAGGGCTCTAATATTCATAGGGTTTGGGATAGCCAGATGATTGATTCGTACCAAATGAGCTATACAGAGCTTGCTGCGAATAGTCGTAAACTTAGTAAGGCACAAATAAAAGAAATTGAAAAAGGCGAAATTATAGATTGGGTTTATGAGTCTAGAGAAATGGCAAATGAACTATATGATTCTGTCGAAATAGGAGAGAAATTAGGCTATAAATATATGTATAACTATATGCCAGAAGTGCTACAGCAATTACAAAAAGGAGGCATACGTTTGGCGAAAATTTTAAACGATATTTACGGTTAGATTACAATAAAACCATTAAAAGGCCATTGTATAACCTTGTTTACAATGGCTTTTTAGTTTATTTTTCTGAATGTAAGGTTAATTCTTGGTAGTACTTCTTTTTTAGTTTTTGGAAGTTGGTGTTTCCAAAAATGCTGCATCCTACCCTTCATAATTAACAGGCTTCCGTGGTTAAGATCAATACTTTCTTTTAAGTCTTTATTGGTTTTATGTTTAAGTTGAAATCTTCTAATACCTCCAAAACTAATTGAAGCGATTACAGGGTTTTTGCCTAAAACTTTCTCATCGTCGGCATGCCACCCCATACTATCGCTCCCGTCGCGGTAAAGATTGGCAAGGCAGGTGTTGAAGCTAAATCCTGAAAGCATTTCGGTTTTTTGTTTTAATTCCCATAATTCAGCTGAAAAATCCGTGGGATTTAATTGTAACCCGGAGTAGGTATAGGAAATTCCTTTTTCAGCATAAAATGCAGTTAAGCGGGGTTGGGGGATTTCTTTTCCAAATAATTTAATATTTTGCTGCTGCCAGCGAATTTCATTTACTAATTTTTGGAACAATAAATTAGCTTTCTCTTTATTAACAAAATTGGGGAAATACTCCAGCTCGGCATCTGGCAAACTAAAAACTTCAGACTTCATTTCTTAAAATTGTAAATAGAACCAGGCCCAATATATAAGAAAAAATTGTAGTGGGATTCTTAGAATTAAAGCCCATTTAGGGATTCCTGCTCCTGCTTTTTTAGAAGAAAGCATGTAGAAATGAACCAGTAGGAACACTAGCAGCATTAATATTATTCCATATATCGCAAGATCTTTGGTAACCGGAAAAAATAATGAAAAACCAAGAAATATTTCGGCCAGGCCGCTTAATAAAACCAATGCTTTGTGAGCAGGTAAATAGCGTGGCATAATGCGCATATACATTTTTGGTTTAATAAAGTGAATTATTCCGGCTACGATATACATCGTGCCCATAAGATAAAGGTGCCAGGGATATTGCATTTTTTAAAGATAAAAATATATCTGAAAGGATTGTAGGTTTTTATAGTATTATCTAACTTATACTAAAAATATTGCATATTTCCTAAAATTATAGTAGATTTATGGATTCTTCTATCTACTAACTTGCTGAAATATTGAAACATAATTATCCCTTAATTCTTTTTTGTTTACTAAGTGTTAATTTGCTTTTTGCGCAGAATACCGGGGCTATTTCTAAAGATAGCCTTGAGATTTTAGTTGATATTACCAGAGAAAACCTGCTTAAATATAATTATAAAGATGGGGTAGAGAATGCTTATCTTCTTCTTGAAGGTGCCGAAAACTCTGATGCCGATTATTATAAGTTTCACGCCCATAATTATTTGGGTAATGCTTATAACCAATTAAAGGATAATCAAAGAGCAAAATCTAATTACCTAAAAGCCCTGGATATTGCCCACAATCTCGAGAACGATACTTTATTAATTTATATTTACAATAACCTTGGCAATGTATATGCTGAAGAAAAAGGTAGTGCAAAAAAAGGGATAGCTTATTATAATAGGGTAATTGATTTGGCCGACAGTTTGAAAATTCCCGATAAAAAATTAGCACCTACCATAAATATTGCCTGGACTTTTATAGATGATGGTAAATACTCACAAGCTTATCCCTACCTTAAAGAGTCTCTAAGGCTGTTAGGGGACATTAAGAATAATAACACTCGTTCTCAACTGTATATGTTGTTAGGAAGGTATCATCATAAAACAAATAAACTAGACTCTGCTAGCTATTATTTTACCCAGGGATTACAACTAGCAGAAGCAGATTCTTTAATATTGCCGGCATCTTTAATTTGTAAAGATTTTGCGGCTATGTTGTTTGAGAAAGGTGAGTTTGAAGCGGCTTATAAAAGCCTGGAAAAATATGATAATTATAAGGCACAGTTATTTGAAAAAGATAAGCTGGCACAAATTGAAGCTGCTAATGCGCGTTTTGATGTAAATGAGTACCGCCGTAATCTTGAAATTTCCAAAAAAGAACAGGCTTACCAGGATGAATTAATAAGTAGATCTACCGAGAAGATCCTAATTATGGTGGTAGCTTCCCTAATACTTATTATTACCCTACTTATCTTAAATAAGATTAATCAGGATAGAAAAAAGCTTATCCATCAATTAAAAGAAAAGAATAACCAACTGGTAGACGCCCGTGATAATGCAGAACGTCTCTCTAAATTGAAAACCGAGTTTTTCTCTACAGTTAGCCATGAGTTGCGTACACCATTGTATGGCGTGGTGGGATTAGCCTCTTTATTATTAGACGATAAAAGCCTGAAAAAACATGAAAGTGATTTAAAGTCTTTGAAATTTTCAGCCGATTATCTGCTCGCCCTTATTAACGATGTGTTACAAATGAATAAAATGGAGTCTAAACAGGTAAAACTGGAGAATATTCCATTTAATTTAAAGGAATTAGTACTCAGTATTGTGAATACTTTTGAGTTTACCCGACTTCAAAATAATAATAAAGTACATTACTTTATAGATGAAGATATACCGGAAAATTTAATTGGTGATCCTGTGCGTTTGTCCCAGATACTTATGAACCTTGTTGGTAATGCGGTGAAATTTACCGAGAATGGAGATATTTATATTAGTATAAAATTGCAGGCCAGGGTAGATGATAGGGCTGTTATATATTTTGAGGTTAAGGATAATGGAATTGGTATACCAAAAAGTAAACAAAAATTAATTTTCGAGGAGTTTTCACAACTTAGGGCAGCAAATTATAATTATCAGGGCACTGGGCTGGGCTTGCCTATTGTTAAACGTTTACTGGAATTGTTTAACTCTCAAATTCATTTAAAAAGTAAGGAAGGTGAAGGCGCACTTTTTTGCTTTAGTCTTAGTCTTAAAGAAGATAAGGCTCCTTCTAAAGAAGCGGGTTTTGCCCATGAAGTTTATCTCGATAACCTAAAACGAGTACAAAAAATTCTTGTTGTAGATGACAATAAAATAAACCAGGTAGTTACAAGAAGGATTCTTGAAAAGCAAAATTTTGAATGTATTGTAGCTTCAAATGGGGTGGAAGCTATTGAAAAGGCCTCTGCTGAAAATTTTGATCTAATATTAATGGATCTAAATATGCCGGGAATTAATGGTATGGAAACTACCGAGCGTATAAGAGAATTTAATAAGTTAGTGCCAATTGTTGCCTTAACAGCTGTAGAAATAGAAGAGGTTAGAAATGAGATTTATGCTTCGGGGATGAACGATATTATTGTGAAACCTTATGATATAGAACGCTTCTACCAAATTGTTAACCGAAATTTGAGCGCTAATATTGAAGCTGTTTCTAAGAATTAAGCTTTTTATTTTCCATATATCTTCCCAAACTTCTGTAAAATAAAAAGGCCTGGAAAGCTGTTTCTTTCGTCATCCTGAACCCGTTTCAGGATCTAAGATGTTAGAAGCTGAAACGAGTTTAGCTTGACGATTACAAGACTTTCCAGGCCTTTTATAGAGTTTCTTTCTTAAAAGAAATTACTTTACCATTTCAAAACTGCGTTTTACGAAATTGGTAAGTTCTTCTCCTTTAAGTAAGTTTTGGGATAACCTGGCAAGATCTAACGAATGCTTAATTAAGCGATCCTGTTTCTTCTCGGTTTTAGTATTTAGAATCTCAGAGATTAACGGGTGATTGGTATTTACCACTAAATTGTACATTTCAGGCATATTGCCCATACCAAACATACCCCCACCACCGGTTTGCTGCATTTCCTTCATTCGGCGCATAAATTCTGGTTGGGTAATTAGTAATGGAGCGGCATCACTATCCATGGCTTCCATTTGTATGGTATATTTTTCCTTCGGAATAACCCTTTCAAAATCTCCTTTTAGTTTCTCCTTTTCTTCATCAGAAAGTTTAGACACTTTTTCTTCATCTTTTTTGATGAGGTTATCTACCTGATCTGAGTCTACACGAACAAAAGAAATTTTCTCTTTTTCACCTTCCATTTTTTGAAGCAGGTGAGATATAATTGGAGAATCTAATAACAATACTTCATATCCTTTGGCTTTGGCCGCATCAATATAACTATGTTGCTCATCCTGGTTTGAAGCGTATAATACCACAAGATTTCCATCCTTATCGGTTTGGTTATCTTTTATTTTCTCCTGCAATTCTTCAAATGTATAATAAGCATTGTCTACGCTTGGATAAAGGGCAAACTTCTGGGCTTTTTCATAAAATTTATCCTCAGAAAGCATTCCGTATTCAATAACAATTTTAATATCGTTCCATTTTTGCTCAAAATCTTCACGATTGTTATTGAAAAGAGATTTTAGTTTATCGGCTACCTTACGGGTAATATAGCTGGAAATCTTTTTAACAGCACCATCGGCTTGCAGGTAAGAACGTGAAACATTTAAAGGGATGTCTGGAGAATCTATAACTCCGCGAAGCATAGTTAAAAATTCAGGAACAATTCCTTCAACATTATCGGTTACAAAAACCTGGTTTTGATATAGCTGAATTTTATCCTTCTGTATATTCATATCCTGCGTCATCTTAGGGAAGTAAAGAATTCCGGTAAGATTAAACGGGTAATCTACGTTTAGGTGAATATGGAACAAAGGATCTTCAAATTGCATAGGATACAATTCGCGGTAGAAATTTTTATAATCTTCATCCTCTAAATCGGTGGGCTGTTTTGTCCAGGCCGGTGCAGGATTATTGATAATATTGTCTACCGTTTTGGTCTCTGGTTTTGCATCTTCAGGCGCATCTTCGGGAAGGGGTAAAGTTTCTTCCTTAGTACCAAATTTAATTGGAACAGGCATAAACTTATTATACTTTACCAATAATTCCTGAATTCTGTTTTCTTCCAGAAACTCTTCATCTTCTTCGTTTATATGAAGAATAATTTCTGTTCCCCGCTCTTTTTTGTCGGCATCTTCAAGGGTGAAATCGGTTGTTCCTTCACATACCCAATGTGCAGCCTGTTCGTCTTTATAAGACTTGGTGATAATTTCTACTTTGTTGGCCACCATAAAAGCAGAGTAAAAACCAAGACCGAAATGGCCAATAATTCCGCTGTCTTTGGCAGTATCTTTATACTTTTCAAGAAACTCTTCAGCTCCAGAGAAAGCTACTTCGTTAATATATTTTTCAACTTCATCTTTAGTCATTCCAATTCCCTGGTCTATAACGTGAAGTTTCTTGCCTTCCTTATCTACTTTTACCTCAATAACCGGGTTACCGTATGCTACATCGGTCTCGCCAATATCGGTGAGGTGTTTTAATTTTAAGGTAGCGTCAGTCGCATTAGAGATTAACTCCCTTAAAAAGATCTCGTGATCACTGTAAAGAAATTTCTTTATCAGTGGAAAAATGTTCTCTACAGAAACATTGATTTTTCCGGTTGCCATATATGTTTGTTTTAATAAATTTTAATGTTCTCTTTTTATAGTCAAAAAAAATACCATTAAAACTACGCTGACAAACTGGCATAAGTTGTAATGTGAAATTGATGAAAGCGTCTAAACTCCTGAACTACAAATTAACCAATAAGATTTTTAACAAACATTTTGTTTAATATTATGAAATAAAGATTAAACAAAATTATATCTTTGAAGAAAGAAAATTAATTATGGCTACAGCAAAAAAATCAACAACAAAAAAAACGTTAGATAAAGATAAGCTTATTTCCTTATATATGGATTACGTGCTGGAGGAAGAGAAGCGTCCAAAAACGGTTTATAAATTTTGTAAGGAGAATAAGATGAAGGAGGAGGAATTTTACAATTTCTACGGAAGCTTAGAAGGTTTGCAAAAAGGAATTTGGGAGCGTTTTTACGAGCATACTATCAATGTACTTCAGAAAAGCCCTGAGTTTGAAACTTTTTCTAGCCGCGAAAAAATGCTCACCTTTTTCTACACATTTTTTGAAATGCTAACCGCCAACAGAAGTTATGTTTTATTTTCTTTAAAGGAGCACGAGAACCAACTTAAAAACCTGCAGCAATTGAAAGGTTTAAGGAAAAATGTAAAATCTTTTGCGGCCGAGTTAATTGAGGATGCCAATGCAGAGAAAAACATTCAGGCATTGCAACAACCAGAAAAGATATTTTCGGAAGCGGCCTGGGTACAACTTATGTTCTTAATGAAATTTTGGATGGATGATAATTCTGCCCAATTTGAGAGCACCGATGTCGCCATAGAAAAGTCAGTGAATACGGTTTTTGATGTATTTGACAATACCCCGTTAGAAAGGGTAATAGATCTGGGGAAGTTTCTATGGAAAGAGAAAATGGCATAATAAAGCCTACATCTAGTAACTATGAAAACAATAGATAAAATACCAACAGGTAAAATTGGCCGTACTTCAAAACTGATGCAAACAGGGGTGAAGCTAGGGGGCAATTATCTTAAATATTACAGTAAAAAAGCTTTTAATCCCGATTATACAAGAGATGAGTTAGACCAAAGCAATGCCGATGATATTTATGATAGTCTTAAAAGCTTAAAAGGAAGCGCGCTTAAAGTAGCGCAAATGCTTTCTATGGAAAAAAGCCTTTTACCCAATGCCTACGTAGAAAAATTTAGTTTGGCTCAATTTAGTGTGCCACCGCTTTCTGCACCTTTGGTTAGAAAAACTTTTAAAAAATATAATGGGGCTTACCCTGAAGATTTATACGATAAATTTGCGAGTGAATCTGTTAATGCTGCCAGTATTGGTCAGGTTCATAAAGCCGAAAAAGATGGGAAAAAACTTGCTGTGAAAATTCAATACCCCGGTGTCGCAGATAGTATAAGTTCAGATTTGGCAATGGTAAAACCTATTGCTACCAGAATGTTTAATCTTCAGGGTAAAGATTCCGCAAAGTACTTTAAGGAGGTTGAAGGAAAATTATTGGAAGAAACCGATTATATCCTGGAGGTAAAACAGAGTAAAGAAATTTCTGAAGCCTGCGCACATATTCCCAATCTTAAATTTCCGAAATATTATGAAGAGTTGTCCAGTGAGCGAATTATTACGATGGACTGGATGAACGGAAAACATTTAAGTGAATTTGCAAAGGAAAATACCGACCAAAGCAAAGCAAATAAGGTAGGGCAGGCTCTTTGGGATTTTTATATGTACCAGATGCACGGTTTAAAAGAAGTACACGCCGACCCGCATCCCGGAAACTTCCTTATTGATAAAGAGGCTAATCTAATTGCTATAGATTTTGGCTGTATTAAAAAAGTGCCCGAAGATTTTTATGTGCCTTATTTTGAATTGGCAAATAAAGAAAATATTAATAATCCGGAATTTTTTAATGCTAAGTTATTTGAACTGGAAATATTAAGGGAAGACGATTCAGAGCGTGAAATTAAATATTTTTCAGCGTTGTTTTATGAAATGCTCAGCTTATTTACAAGTCCATTTCATGAAGAGAATTTTGATTTTGCAGACGAAATTTTTTGGAATTCAATTACAACTCTTAGCGAAAAATATAGCAATGATACCGAATTGCGAAAAATGAATGGAAATAGGGGAAGTAAGCACTTTTTGTATATAAACCGCACCTTTTTTGGTTTATACAATTTATTGCACGATCTCCAGGCGAAGATAGAGGTTAATAAGTTCCGCAATTATATGTCATAGTTGTTGGTTTTATTTATTGGTTAGGTTGTGGAAGAGCGTTGTTACCATCCCTACATGGTAATAGCGCTTTTCCTATTTCCAAACCTAACTGACTTATGAAATAAAAAGGCTGTCTGGAAAGCTTTTAAAAACGTCATCCTGGATTTATTTCAGGATCTAATAAGTCGATTACTATATTCAGGTTAGAAGCTGAAGACAAGTTCAACTTGACGGAAAAAAGCGTCCCAAACAGCCTAATTAAGCTATAGAGCCTAAAATTTTAATCTTTCATTTCCTCTGAAGCTTCAATATTTTCGGCTTCTTTTTTATTTTTCACATATTTTTCCAACCATTCATCCTGCTCCCAAAGCACATGCAAAACAGATTCTTTTGCGCTATACCCATGGCTTTCCTTTGGCAACATAACTAAACGTGCAGTAGCACCCAGCCCCTTTAAAGCGTTAAAATAACGTTCACTTTGCATAGGGTAGGTACCTGAGTTATTATCGGCTTCCCCGTGAATCAATAAAAGAGGTGTTTTCATCTTATCGGCGTGCATAAAAGGAGACATATTGTAATAGACCTCGGGGGCTTCCCAATAACTTCTTTCTTCACTTTGAAATCCAAACGGAGTAAGGGTTCTGTTATAGGCACCACTTCTGGCAATGCCTGCAGCAAATAAATTAGAATGTGATAATAAGTTGGCAGTCATAAATGCACCATAACTATGGCCACCTACGGCAACACGATCCCTATCTACGTAACCCATTTCGGCAACCGCATCTATAGCCGCTTTTCCGTTTGCTACCAACTGCTCTCTAAAACTATCGTTGGGTTCCTCCTTACCTTCTCCAATAATAGGAAAAGCCGCATCATCTAACACCACATAACCACGATTCACCCAATAAATTGGCGAACCATAATAAGGGTACGTGAAGTCGTTTGCATTTGAAGTATTCTGTGAAGCCGAATTTTTATCCTTGTATTCTCTTGGGTAAGCCCAAACGATCATAGGATGTTCTTCGGGATTTTCTTTGTCAAATCCGGCAGGAAGATAAAGTGTTCCGTTTAATTCTAATCCATCTTCGCGTTCGTAAGTAATTACTTCTTTGCTTACATTTTCAAGGCTTTTAAAAGGATTTTCGAAAGAAGTAATTTGGGTGATATCATCCTTTTTGTCAATATCCCTAATATAATAATTGGGATATTCGGTGGCCGATTCGATTCTTACCAGGATTTCCCCTTTTTCAATATCTAAAGCTTCTACAAGGGTTTCTTTTTTATCGTTATAATCAGATTGGTATAAACGTTCGGTTTTGCCATTTTCCAAATCTATTTTATCGGCAAAAGGGAATTGACCTTCCTCGCTATAACCTGCGCCCAGTAAGAAAGCATCTTCATCATCCAGTTTTAAAATACTTTGCCCGAATTCGTTTTTGGTAGTCACAAATCTTCCCGGGTCGCTGTAACGATCCTGATAGTTTCTATCAAAAATTATTTCAGGTGTTTCTGATGGTTTAGAGGGATTAAAGACGTAAGTCCTGGTATTACGGGTATTCCACCAATAATCGTTTGCTATGGCAATTTCATCATTGCCCCAGGTAATCCCTGAAAAACGATCTTTGGTTTTAAGGATTGAATTTCCTTCACCGCTAAAGGGCGCTTCTAAAACAAAAACTTCATCCCTAAATTCTACTTCAACCTCAGGATCTCCTTCGTCTAAGGCTTTTACATAAATCAGGCTGGCCGGTTTATCGCTACGCCACTGTAAATTTCTTCTTCCGGTTTGGGTAGCCATAAAACCTTTGGGAAGATCTTCCAATAAGGGCTCTTCGTTAACTTTGTTTACCAGTTCTCCGTTTGCAGTAAAAATGTTTGTTTCTGAAGGGAACCTGTAATAAGGAACCAAATAAGAAAATGGCTTTTTAATATGGTTCACCATTATATATTCCCCATTGGGAGAAAACGAAATGCTACTATACATTTTAGCATCCATCCATTTTTCTGAAGTACCGTCCAGGTTTACTTTTACCAATTCTGAACGTGCCAATTGCTCAAAATTATATTCGTCGTTTGGGTTTTTAAGTAAATCCTGGTAAGTTCGATTTTGCGCTTTTTCTCCATCGCTTACAGAAATAGTGGGACCCGTGGGAACCGCAGTTTCAGTATCTATTAAATCTTTACGATCTTCAGGAAGCATTTTCACCAAAATTGAAGAATT
This sequence comes from Salegentibacter maritimus, assembly GCF_016236975.1. Lineage (NCBI taxonomy): Bacteria > Pseudomonadati > Bacteroidota > Flavobacteriia > Flavobacteriales > Flavobacteriaceae > Salegentibacter > Salegentibacter maritimus. Next base: position 74,614 of record NZ_JAEHNY010000001.1, on the reverse strand, counting down.
ATCTTTAAACCAGTTTGTTGCATCCCGCATATTAGCATTAAGCTTTGCTTCGGTTAATTTTTGCGCCCTGGCATCTTTAAGGTGTAATACCCAAAGTTCTACTCCTTTATTGCTAGTATGGGTGAAAGCTATTTTCGATTCATCTGGAGACCAACTAAAATTAGCTAAACGAGCATTTTCTGGTAAGCCTTTTACCTGGGTGGCACTTTTTGCATCAATAGACTTTACCTTTAAGTTCTTATAATATCTTGCCCGGCTATTTATATTGGTAACGGGGTTAATTCGTAATCCGCCAAGTCTTAATTCTTCTTCGCTAAGCTCGGCGATAGACTTATATTGATCGCGATATAGAAATACCATCATTTCACCGTCACTATCTAAAATAGTTGAAGGGGCCAGGGGTACATCTACCAGTTCAAGAATCTCTTTGGGTGGTTTTTGGTAAGTTAAGTCTTCCTGGGCAATGAGTGCAGGAAAGCATAGCATAAAGCTAAAAATACTTAAGATAGTTTTTTTCATAAATGTGTGGTTTTTAAAATGGAATAAAAATGTGTAAAAGCATAATACTACTAATATTAACCCGATAATAAAGATTTAAATGTCTCATTAGCGCGGGTTATTTATTATATTGTATTCTTCATTTTTATTACATTTAATTCGACTAAAGTCTAAATATACTAAACAATAGAATATGTATCAATCTAAAATAGCCGGAGTTGGGAGTTATGTGCCAGAAAATGTTGTTACTAACGATGATTTGGCGAAAGTTATGGACACCAACGATGAGTGGATTCAGGAAAGGACCGGAATAAAAGAACGGCGTCATATTAAAAAGGGCGATGGTAATTCTACCGCTATCATGGGTGTAAAAGCTGCTAAAATTGCTATTGAGCGTGCTAAAATTGATAAGGATGATATAGACCTTATTGTATTTGCTACCCTAAGCCCCGATTATTATTTCCCAGGTTGTGGCGTTCAGGTACAGGAAATGCTGGATATTAATACCTGCCCGGCTTTAGATGTAAGAAACCAATGTAGTGGTTTTATATATGCGCTTTCAACGGCCGATCAATTTATAAAAACCGGAATGTATAAGAATGTACTGGTTATTGGTAGCGAGAACCATAGTGGTGGACTTGATTTTACTACGCGTGGTCGCTCGGTTTCTGTAATTTTTGGAGATGGAGCGGGAGCAGTGGTCCTAACCAGAAGTGACCATAACGGTGAGGGAATTCTCTCTACCCATTTGCATTCTGAAGGAAAACACGCCCTGGAACTTTCTTTAAAAGGACCAAGTACAGAGCATTGGGTTCCTGAGATTATAGCTGAAAATCCGCAGGGAGACGATATCCCTTATTATCCTTATATGAATGGTCAATTTGTTTTTAAAAATGCGATTCAGCGATTTTCTGAAGTGATTATGGAAGGATTAAACGCCAATGGCCTGGAAGTTAAGGATATTGATATGCTAATACCACATCAGGCAAATTTGCGTATTTCCCAATATATTCAACAGAAATTTAAATTAAGCGATGATCAGGTTTATAACAATATTCAGAAATACGGAAATACCACTGCGGCATCTATTCCTATTGCGTTATGCGAAGCCTGGGAGAAAGGAAAAGTTAAAGATGAGGATGTAGTAGTGCTTGCTGCTTTTGGTAGCGGATTTACCTGGGCAAGTGCGGTTATAAGCTGGTAAAGCTAATGTTGTTGATCTTAATAAATAAAAAAATGCTGTCTTTAAGCCTGTTTATTTAAAGACAGCATTTTTTATTGGTATGCATTTTTAGTTATACTTTTTTAAAGTATCTAAAAAGGTCGTAAATCCCAAAAACAATAAAGCCAACTGCCAGAATAGATCCAAAATTATCGGTTTCTGCGGCTGTTAAGTGGGTGTAGAGCCTATAAGTACCGTATACAAGAAAAATAATTCCCAATATTAAGTACCACTTGTTGCGTTTTCCTCCTTTGAGGTTACTCATCTTTATAATCTTTTGGGAAGGTTGTTTTTGCTATTTTTAAAGCTTCATCAAAATGATTTTTTACTACAAACAGCTGTACCTGCCCCGGTAAACCGCCACCAAATCCGGCGCGCAAGCCCGAATCAAAATCATTTCTAACCCGGGAAGAAATTCCGGCTTTATCAAAAATTTCCTGCAAGTATTGAACATTGGTTTCAGAACCTGTATACACGCGTACGTAAGATTCTTTTGAACTCATAATTTCTAGTTTTTAGTCCTATCTAAAGTACAAACTAAAATATAGCTCAAAGCTTATTTTAAATAGAGTTTAACGTTCTAGGCATTATAATACTTACTTTGCCAAATAGCTGAGCTAAAATTCTTTCCTTTCTTAATACCGTAAAAAATAGACAAACCCGCTACCCATTTAAATACAAAGAAAAATATAATAAAGAATTGTGTGGTGGTTTGCTGGGGAGAGAAAAGTCCGTCCGGGATGAGCAACGCAAGTAAAAAGCTAAAACCAAGCAAGACAAGTGTAAAATTTTCAAGATGCCTAAAAGGCCACATGATTAACTTTCTAAAAGGATGAAGATCGTTGCCCCATTTATGTACCAGGTAGAAATAATCGTTTCCCATGGGCACGAAAAGTAAGGGGTCGTCGGCATTTTCCAGTTTAAATAGCTTAGAAGGAGCTACAATTTTAAAGCCTTTTAAAGCAATTTGCTGTTCTTTTTCTAAAGCCTTGATTTTAGAAAGTACCTCATAAGGAATTTCCCCTTTAAAATAACTACTGTCTAAAAAGCGCAGGCGATAATCTATACATAATCTTTCAATATCTGAAAGATGAAATATTCTATGACTCTCCAATAAATCGAGGTTGAGGTTATTTATTTCATCATTACCTGTATAGATTTCATTTAGAATCTTGTCGTCTTTCTTTGCTTCTTTTTCAAAAATATCCTGTACTTGTTGTAATATATTTTCAGTAGAGATTCTTTTTTCACGAGACTTGTGCAATTGTACTTCAAGATTGGTACGTGGCAGATTTACTTTCAACTTCATTTTCTTTTTCTTTAGCATCTGTCACTAAATTAAGTAATTAAGATGATTTCTGCAATCCTATTTTCATTCTATAGTCTTTCGTGTTAAACCTATCACAATTAGATGTTTTTTAAAAATGTTTAATCTAAATAAAAATAAATTAGACAAATATTAAAACAAGCGGGTTCTTAAAGAAATGCTAAATCGTACATTCAAAAAAACCGAAGCATTTTTTATCTCGTTTATATCATAAACCATTTAAAAACTTTATTATGAAAAATTTAAAATTATTAGGATTTTTTTGTTTTCTATTTATTGGCGGGACTTTAATGGCCCAAAACGGAGCTACTATGGTGGGTGGTGCAGAGATGTATCCCAGCAAGAATGTTGTAGAGAATGCCTCGCAGTCTAAAGATCATACTACCCTGGTGGCGGCAGTGAAGGCTGCAGGTTTAGTTGAAACATTACAAAGTGAAGGTCCTTTTACCGTATTTGCCCCTACCAACACCGCATTCGAAAAATTACCTGCCGGAACTGTAGAAACATTGTTGAAGCCAGAAAACAAAGAAAAATTACAGGCTGTACTTACGTACCACGTTATTGCCGGCGATTTTAAGGCTAAAGATGTGGTAGCAGCTATTAAAAATGCCGATGGTAAAGCTACTTTTGAAACTGTACAGGGTGGAAAACTTTATGCAATGATGGAAAACGGTAAAGTAAAACTTAAAGATGCCTCAGGAAACGTAGCTACTGTGACACAGGCAGATGTTAATCAATCAAACGGAGTGGTTCATGTGATTGATACTGTAATTTTGCCCGGGAAATAGATTGTTTTTGAAAAAGAAAAATTAGGGCTGCCTGAAAAGATCTTAAAATCGCCATCTTAATTTTATTTCAATATCTAATTTGCTTACAATCAATAAGTAATTTAGAAGCTGAAAAATGTTAAGCTTGATCGAATTTGACTTTTTAGGCAGCTCTTTTTTGTTAATAAAATATCAAAGGAGCTAGAAGCTTTTTATAGTTCTCGGGGAAGATGTAATTTGCTCGCAAAATTGAAATTTATGAAGAAAATACAACTATTTATTACCTTAATTTTGGCGGGAGCCTTTATGATATCTTGTGGCTCTGGAAGCAACATTTCTAAAGATGCTGCCAGAAAATTAAAAGATTATAATACCTATTCTTTTTTGCCCAATAAAGATACAATTAAAGATAGATCGTATAATAACCATCGCATTCACGAGCTTATTATTTCTACAATTAACAATAACATGTCTGCCGAAGACTATGCCATAGATAATAGCAGGCCAGATGTGTTGGTGTATATTCATCCAATGTTTGATGAACGAGTAGCCGATGTTAATGCCGATCCTGTATATACAAATTTTTCCTATTACCGCCCGGGACTTTACATAGGTGATTATTATACAGATTATACCTACGATAATTACTTTACCATACAACGAATTACAGCAGGTGGGGAGATTAAACAAATACCTTACAAAGAGAAATCTATTGTTATAGATTTTATAGACAGAAAAACCAATCAAATTTTATGGCGTGGAACTGCCAATGAAGAAATTGGCTCAAAAAGATGGGAAAGGGATATAAGAAATTATATAGATGAAATTTTTAAAGAATTTCCTTAATTTTCTTTAATCCAGAATGAAAATTGGCTGTTTAAATAATTCGAACGTCATTCTAAACTTGTTGCAGAGTCAAAGTAAATGGCACTTGATTCAAATTAGAATCTGAAATAAATTCAGGTTGACGTAAGATCGAGACTTAAACAGCCAATTTTACATATAATTATCTCAATTCAGCCTGAAGTTCTTCTTCAAATCTATGCTGAAGTTTTTTCATCATTTTATCTACCTGTTTGTCGGTAAGGGTTTTGTTTTCATCTCTAAACTTGAAACTTACCGCATAACTTTTCTTCCCTTCAGGAAGGTTGTTCCCCTGGTAAACATCAAAAAGATCTACTTCTTTAAGAAGTTTCTTCTCTGTTTTTAGAGCGATCTCTTCAATTTCATTATAGGAAATATTATTATTTAATAGAAGGGCAAAATCACGTCTTACCTCAGGATATTTTGGAATGGCCTTAAAACTGGTCTTTCTATTCTTTGTTACTTCCAACAGGGCATCCCAATTAAAATCGGCATACAATACCTCCTGGTCAATATCAAAATGCTTTAATACTTTTTTCCGAATTACCCCAAAGGCAACCAAATTATTCTTAGCCGATGAGTAAACAAGCCCTTCAGAAAATACATCAGATTTTACTGCCGAAGATTTTAAACTATCAATTCCCAATCTCTGGAAAATAGACTGAATAACACCTTTTAATAAGAAGAAATCGGTTTTACCTAGACTAGAGTTCCAACGTTCCGCACTTCGGTCTCCGCTGATGAAAATAGAAAGATGTTTGTTTTCTACTCGGCTACCATTAAAATCGTGGTAAGTTTTACCGAATTCAAATAGTTTTAGGTTGCTGCGTTTTCTGTTTATATTATAGCTTACAGACTCCAGGCCCGAGTATAGCATAGACTGGCGTAGCACTGATAAATCCTGACTTAATGGATTTAACATTTCTACATTGTGAGAGGTGTTTAATTGTTCGCTTAACTCCGAGTAGGTTGGGGAAGTTAAAGAATTGGCCATAGTTTCGTAAAAACCCTGTCCTACCAGTTGGTTGGCAATTAAATTTTGAACCCGGTAATCTTCAAATTTAGAAGAATTGGCAACCGAAGCATTTAACTTGTCACCAAACTTAATATTGTTATAGCCATAAACCCTTAAGATTTCCTCAATCACATCGGCTTCTCTCTGTACATCTACACGATAAGATGGGATGGTAAGTCCCATTCCTGTTTCGGTAACATTGTTTACCCGAATTTCCAGAGATGCCAGTATAGATTTAATTGTTTCTTGTTGCAGGTTTTCCCCAATAAGCTTGTTTACCTTGTCAAAGGTTAGAAAAACCTGGAAATCTTCAATTTTCTTGGGGTATAAATCATCTATATCACTGGTAATTTCACCGCCCGCAATTTCCTTAATTAAAAGAGCAGCACGTTTTAAAGCATACTCGGTGATATTAGGGTCAATACCTCTTTCAAATCTAAAAGAAGCATCGGTATTAAGGCCATGCCTTTTTGCTGTTTTTCTAACACTAACCGGGTTAAAATAAGCACTTTCTAAAAATATTTGTGTGGTAACATCGGTTACCCCACTAGATGCCCCGCCAAATATACCGGCAATACAAAGTGGCTTTTCGGCATCACAAATCATAAGATCTTCCTCGTGTAGTTCTCGTTCTACATCATCTAAGGTGATAAATTTAGTCCCTTTTTCTAATGTTTTTACGTTAATTTCATTTCCGGCAATTTTTCCGGCATCAAAGGCATGCAGAGGCTGGCCCAGCTCGTGCATAACATAGTTGGTAGCATCTACCACATTATTTTTCGGGCTAAGCCCTATAGCTTTTAACCTGTTTTGAAGCCATTTTGGAGATTCTTCTACTTTTAGGCCTGAAATTGTTACTCCACAATATCTTGGTGCAAGTGCAGAATCTTCAACCTGAATTTGAATTTTAAGGCTTCTACTATCTACATGAAAACTACTAACTGATGGAGTAATAAGTTCCAGGTTTTTACCTTGTTGCGTATAACCGGCCTTAAGGTCTCTGGCAACGCCCCAGTGGCTCATGGCATCGGCACGGTTTGGGGTTAGGCCAATCTCAAAAACCTGATCGTTTTCCACTTCAAAAATTTCGGCTACGGGAGTACCTGGAATAAGGTCTTCTTTCATAACCATAATTCCTTCGTGACTTTGTCCAAGACCAAGTTCTTTTTCTGAACAAATCATACCAAAACTGGCTTCGCCTCTAATTTTCCCTTTTTTAATAGGCCAGGCATCTCCTTTTTCATCATACAGCACGGTGCCAATAGTGGCAACCGGAACTTTTTGTCCCGCGGCAATATTGGGTGCGCCGCAAACAATTTGTACCTGTTCTCCATTACCAAGATCTACAGTTGTAATTTGTAATTTATCGGCATTAGGATGACTTTTGCATTCCAGTACATGCCCCACTACAATTCCTTCAAGACCGCCTTTAATACTTTGAAAACTATTTAGGCCTTCTACTTCAAGACCAAGATCGGTAAGTAACTCCCCGGTTGCTTCCGGAGTTTCAGAAAGTTTAATGAATTGCTTAAGCCAGTTATATGAAATTTTCATGTCTCAATATTTTCAGTTGGCAAAGATAGTATTACGAATAGTTTTGACATAATTTCAAATTTTAATTTTATGACTTATTTCGTAATTTTTTAAATGAAAAAAGGAGCTTCCAGGTTGCTCCTTTTAACGCTAATTAAACTTAAACTAATAATTAAGCTTTTCTTTTAAACTCCATTTTATTTACGAGTTCCCAGTTCTGTGAACCTTCTTTTGGAATAAGAACTTGCCATTCTATGTGATCTTGGTCTTTTTTTGAGATTATATGTTTAGCTTGTTTTTGTTCGCCATTTTGGGTATAGTCTTCTATAAACTCATATTCCCCGTTGCCCTTTTCTTTTATGTGAATATCAGATACTTGAATTCCGTTTGGGTTCACAGCACTAATGTAGGCCATCTCGTAAGTGTCATCTAGCGCATCATAAGCCACGATTCTTTCGCAACAGGCAGTATTACCTTCTTTGGTATGTGTGACTCTTAAAACTGACTCGCCCGGTAAATAAGATATACTCTGCGTACTTTTTGGGATATCTACAGGTTGCCCATCTCTGTAGCCCGTTTGTGTTATTTCCCAGTCGCCCGTAAGAAAGTCTAATTTTCGATGCTTGTTTTCCAGACGTGCTAATTTTGAAAGTGAGGCCTGCTTCATTTCATTTCTTTCAGCTTCATCCTGTATATTTTCAGCTAACTCTGCTGCTTTTTTGAAATGTTTTTTGGCTTTTTCCTTTTCTCCTTTTTCCAACAATAAATCGCCATAAGAATCGTAAGGATTGGCCTGTTCAGGATATTCTTCTATTTGCGCCTTAAAAACTATTTCTGCCGTTTCAAGGTCTTTATTTTCCATCATTAACTTGTAGCCCAATAGATTTAAAGGTTCCTGCAAACCTTCATAGGCCACTGTTTTATGCTTTTCATACATTTTCATGGCTTCCTCAAGTCCATTACTTTTAATTTCCTGATACAATTTTTCGTCCAGGCTTGTTTTGTTTTCTTCCTGGGCAAATACTAATCCGCCACATAAAATAATGACCAGACTTATCAACTTTCTAAAAATTATTTCTTTTTTCATAATGACGTGTGTTTTGGTTTACACTTAAATTTACGCAATAATGGCTTTAAATAATTTTTGATCAATACAGTAAGTAGCTGTTAATTAGAGATCTAATTTTAATTTTATAGTTGGGAAGCCTTAGTTTTAGTAAGATGAAGGCCTATGGGAGGTTATGGGGAACTATTTTTAAATTTGGCAGGAATTAAGGGAAATTCAGTAGTATTTTTTCTGAAGTAAAGTTGATTTTTAGCTAATATAATTCCAGATATTTTTATGTTTTGCCAATTGTGCGTAGGTAAAACGAATCACTTTGTTCTTTTCCAGTGAAAGACTGGGATCTTCTTTTAGGATTTGCATTGCGTGATGCCGTGCTAGTTTTAGAACATCATTATCTTTTACAATATCCGCAATTTTTAGATTTAAAACCCCGCTTTGTTGGGTGCCCATAATATCACCGGGACCTCGTAATTTCAAATCAACTTCGGCTATTTCAAAACCATCATTAGTGGCGGTCATGGTTTCCAACCTGGTTTTGCTATCCTTAGATAATTTATGGCCGGTCATTAAAATACAAAAGCTTTGTTCGGCACCACGGCCTACACGTCCCCTAAGTTGGTGCAGTTGCGATAGGCCAAATCGTTCGGCACTTTCAATTATCATAACGCTGGCATTTGGCACATTTACACCCACTTCAATAACGGTGGTGGCCACCATAATTTGGGTTTCCCCGCGTACAAATCTATCCATTTCATAATCTTTGGCATCAGATTTCATTTGGCCATGTACTATAGAAATTTGCTCATTCGGGAATTCACGGGCTATACTTTCGTAACCATCCATAAGGTCTTTATAATCCATTTTTTCAGATTCCTGAATCAATGGGTAAACTATATAGATTTGCCGGCCTTTTTGTATTTCATCTTTAATAAATGCAAATACCTTAAGCCGGTTACTGTCGTAACGGTGTACTGTTTTAATAGGCTTTCTGCCGGGGGGTAGCTCATCAATTACCGAGATATCTAAATCGCCATAAAGGCTCATGGCCAGGGTTCTGGGAATAGGGGTGGCCGTCATGACCAAAATATGCGGCGGCACTTGGTTTTTTCGCCATAATTTTGCACGTTGTGCAACTCCAAATCGGTGTTGCTCGTCTATAACCGCGAGGCCTAAATTTTTAAATTTCACCTTATCTTCCAGTAAGGCGTGCGTACCAATTAGGATATCTATTTCGCCATTTTCTAATTTCTCGTGAATTTCGCGCCTGTCTTTCGTTTTAGTTGAACCGGTAAGTAAGTAAATACTGGTATCCAGGTTTTTACAGAGTTCTACAAGTCCGTTGTAATGCTGAATGGCCAGGATTTCGGTAGGAGCCATTAAGCAGGCCTGGAAATCATTATCTAAAGCAATAAACATAGACATAAGAGCTACAATGGTTTTCCCTGAACCTACATCACCCTGCAGCAATCGGTTCATTTGCGCCCCGCTTCCTAAATCGGCCCTAATTTCTTTTATTACCCTTTTTTGGGCACCGGTTAGCTCAAATGGCAAGTGGTTGTTATAGAATTCACTAAAATTTTGCCCAATCGCTTCAAAAACATAACCTTTTATTTTCTGTTTTTGCAACATATTTTTAATGAGCAATTGCAGCTGGATATAAAATAGTTCCTCAAATTTTAGACGGAATTGGGCTTTCGCCAATAATTCCTGGTTTTGTGGAAAATGCACATTAAATACTGCCTGTGCTTTTGGGAGCAATTTTAATTCTGAAGAAAGTTCTTCTGAAAGCGTATCATAGAATTTACCTTTGGTTTCAATAAAAAGCTGCTGCATTATTTTATGAACCACCCGGTTGCTAATTCCAGCTTTTGCAAGTTTTTCGGTAGAGGGATAAATAGGCTGCATTGCAGTGCGAAGCTGCTTTTTGTATTCCTCTACCAGTTCCATTTCGGGATGGGGCATGCTAAAAAGCCCGTTAAACCAATTGGTTTTCCCAAAAATAACATAAGGTGTATTTATCTTTAAATTCTCCCGAATCCATTTTTGTCCCCGAAACCAAACCAATTCCATTTTACCGGTTTCATCCACAAAGTCGGCTACCAGGCGTTTGCCACGTTTTTGTTCTACCGATTTTATATGCGTAATTTTTCCTACTACCTGTACTTCGGCCGAGTTGCGTTGTAATTCATTTATTTTATAAAAACGGGTTTTGTCCAGATAACGATTTGGGAAGAAATTTATTAAATCCTGATAGGTATGAATGCCAAGTTCTTTCCGCAGTAAATCGGCCCGGTTTGGGCCAACTCCTTTTAAGTAATCTATAGGCGTTTGCAGTATATTAGCATTCATGAAAACGAAGATATTAAAATCAGTTTTTTTAGGTTGAATTTCTTTTAAAAATAAATCTGAATTTTTCTAAAGCCTTCCTTTTCTATAGTTTTTGTAATTTGCAAGGGTAGATTTTTATTATGAAATACTTCCTTTTTAGTTGGCTATTTTGTTTTTCGTGGTGTACATATAGCCAGTCGCCAATAGCAGATTCGCTAGACCAAATAAACAGTATAAATTTTCAAAAAGCAGAAGCTGAAATCCTTGTTATTCCGAAGGAAAAAAGAATTACAGGCGTAGTAAAGTATAATTTTGAAATTTTAAAACCGCTAGATTCCTTTTACATAGATGCCAGGAGTATGATTGTAGATGAGGTATTGCTTAATGACGAGCCCGCAACATCAAGAAATAACGGAAAACGTATTTGGATAAAAAATAATTTAGCAGTTTCTGAAAAAAACACTTTGTCTTTAAAATTCTCGGCGCAGCCAAAGGAGGCCGTTTATTTTATAAATTGGGACATTCCGGAAGCAATAAATGCACCCAAACAAATCTGGACGCAGGGGCAGGGGAGATATACCTCTAATTGGCTGCCTTCCTTTGATGATCAGCGAGAGAAAATAGAGTTTGACATTTCGTACCGGTTTCCTGAAAGCCTGGAAGTAATGGCCAATGGAAAGCTTGTAGCTATTTCTAAAAACGATTCTTTAAAAAAGTGGGCCTTTGATATGCAGCGGCCTATGAGTAGTTATTTACTGGCTTTTGCAGCAGGCGATTATATAAAAGAAGAAACAAAATCTGCTTCGGGCGTTCCTTTGCAATTTTATATGCCGGTTAGCCAAAAGGAAAGGCTAGAGCCCACTTACCGTTATACCAAACAAATTTTTGATTTCCTGGAAAGTGAAATTGGTGTGGCTTACCCCTGGCAGAATTATAAACAGGCACCGGTATTGGATTTTCTTTATTCGGGAATGGAAAATACTACTGCAACGATTTTTGATAATGCTTTTATTACCGATTCTATAGCTTTTAAAGATAAAAATTATGTAGGCGTAAATGCGCACGAATTGGCCCACCAGTGGTTTGGAAATTTAGTGACGGCCCAAACAGCCAACGATCATTGGTTGCATGAAGGCTTTGCTACTTTTTATGCTTTGCTGGCAGAGCGGGAAATTTTTGGAGACGATTATTATTACTGGAAACTCTACCTATCTGCCGAACAATTAAAAGAGTTGAGCGATAAGGGTAAGGGTGAAGCAATCACCAAAGCTAAAGCAAGCTCACTTACTTACTACCAAAAAGGAGCCTGGGCTTTGCATATTTTGCGCGAAAAGGTGGGCAGGGAAGCTTTTAATACGGCCGTAAAGAATTTCCTTGTTAAATATAAATTTAAAAGCGCCACTACCAGTAATTTTATTGCTGAAGTGGAGGCAGCGGCCAATATTGATTTATCTGATTTTATATCAAATTGGTTAAATCAGACTGCTTTTCAGGGTTTTGTGGCCTTAAATTCTTTAAAAAACTCTGAATTTATAAAGAAGCATTTAGAAATCCTAGCATTGCAGGAAACACCCCTGGACAAAAAGGAGGCCGAACTGAGCAAGTCCTTAGATTTTCCGGTAAGCGATTATACCGGGCAGGAAGTGGTTTTTCAACTAGAGGGGCAAACTTCAGCAACAGCTATCAAGCTTTATAAAAAAGCATTTGCCACCAATAATGTGTATGTTAGGCAGGCTATTGCCAGTAGCATGGAGAGAATTCCGAAAGAACTAAAAAGTGATTTTGAATCTTTGTTAGACGACGAATCATACCTAACCAAAGAGATGTCCCTATTAAAGTTATGGATGAATTTTCCCAAAGAAATTGCTGCTTACTTAGATAAAACCAGGGATGTAAACGGCTTTAGTAATAAAAATGTACGTATGCTCTGGTTAACTTTAAATCTTATAAGTCCGGGTTATGAACCCGGGAAACAGCAGGAAAATTATCGTGAACTTTCAGGGTATACTGCAGTACATTATCCCCTGGAGGTGAGGGAAAATGCTTTTGGATATTTATATCAAATAAATAGTTTTACCACCCAGAACTTATTAGATTTATTGCAAGGAACCCAGCATCATGCATATAGATTTAGGGACTATAGCAGGCAATTGCTTACGGCTTTATTAAAGAAAGAAGAATATCGCCAAAAATTCTTAGCTTTAGATGAACGTCTTTCTCAAAAAGAGAGGGATTATTTGCAAACTAAATTTTAATCAATGCGGGCATTGGTGATATCTGGTGGAGGGAGTAAAGGCGCTTTTGCCGGCGGTGTTGGCCAATATTTGATAGAAGAATTAAAACGGGATTACGATCTTTACCTGGGAACTTCTACCGGGAGCTTATTAATTTCTCATTTGGCTTTAAATAAGTGCGAAAAGATTAAAAGAATTTATACTTCGGTAAACCAGGATAGTATTTTTAGTAACCGTCCTTTTCTTATAAAAAAACGTTACGGTTACGACCAAATTAGTATTAACCACTTTAGCGTAATTCGTAACTTTATTAAAGGCAAAAAAACATTTGGAGAAAGTAAAAACCTAAGAAAGCTTATAGCTGAAACCCTGACCAAAGACGAGTTTTTGAAATTAAAATTTAGTAAAAAAGATATTGTGGTTACGGTTTCTAATATTTCGCTTAATACGGTAGAATATAAATCTATTAAAGATTTTGAATACGAAGAATTTTGTGAATGGATTTGGATTTCCTGTAACTATACGCCTTTTATGAGCCTGGTACAAAAAGATGGTTGTGAATATGCCGATGGGGGCCTGGGAACCATGGTGCCTATCGAAGAAGCTATTAAGAGAGGAGCAACACATATAGATGCAGTTATATTACAAACCGAAGCCACTTTTTATAATAGAATGCCTTCCAAAAATGTGTTTGGTCTCATCACTAATTTATTTAGGTTTATGTTAGATAGAATAGAAAAGCAAAACATTCAAATTGGGAAATTTGCAGCAGCAAATAAAAATGCGACCATAAATTTTTACTTTACCCCTACGGTATTAACTACCAATTCCCTTATTTTTGATGAGAAACAAATGAAAACCTGGTGGAAAACCGGCTATACTTATGCCAGGGAAAAAAGCGAGGAAATAAACCAAATTGAACCTTAATGCGTGCACTGGTCATATCGGGTGGGGGAAGTAAAGGCGCTTTTGCTGGCGGCGTTGCTCAATATTTAATTCAGGAAGAAGGCAAGAAATACGATTTATTTTTGGGCACTTCTACCGGAAGCTTATTAATTCCGCATCTTGCCATGGGGAACATTGATAAGGTTTACGATATCTACACCAATGTAAACCAGCGTAAAATTTTTAGCATAAATCCTTTTGTGGTGAAGCGAAAGGAAGGGAGGGAGTATGTAACAATTAATTATTTTAATATGTTCTGGCAATTTATCAGGAAGAAAAGAACCTTTGGGGAAAGCCAGAATCTTAGAAAACATATTAAGCGTAATTTTTCTGAAGAAAACTTTAGCCAGCTTAAAAGCCAGGTGGGAGATGTAGTAGTAACGGTCTCTAATTTGTCTAAAAATCGCGTAGAGTATAAGTCTATCCACGATTTTACTTACGAGGATTTTTGCGATTGGATTTGGATAAGTTGTAATTATATCCCTTTTATGAGTTTGGCGAAAAAAGACGGATTTGAATATGCCGATGGTGGATTGGGATGCGTAGTGCCCATTCGTGAAGCCATTAAACGCGGGGCAACAGAAGTTGATGCTATAATCCTGGAAGCAGAAAATATGGAGTATAATAAAGTGCTTGGGAAAAATCCGTTTTCTTTAATGATAAATCTTTTTGGTTTTCTCCTGGATCAGGTAGAATATCACGATATCGTAGAAGGAAAACTTGCCGCTTTAAATAAAAAAGTAAAGCTAAACACCTATTATACCCCTACAAAACTAACGGAAAACTCCCTTGTTTTTAATAAAAAATTGATGGGTGAGTGGTGGCAACAAGGTTACGATCACGCCAAAGAAAAACATTTACAATTTTTGGCCACTAAAAGAAAAGGCTTTTTTGGTTTATTTTAAATAAAGCGTTTTACTTCATTTTTTAAATAAGCAAGTGCAGCTTCGGTTGGGGATTGCTTTTCTATCAGGTTTTTAAGGATTACTTTCCTTAATTTATCGGCATCGGTGACGCTTTCTTGTTGATTGGCTTTTCTAATAATGCCTATAGTCGCGTTTTTAGCTGTTTTTATATAGTCCCAGGTTTCAGTAGAAAGATAGATTTGTTGTGCTAGGTTATGCTCAAACTCCTGCTCAATAGTATGAATTAATAAGCGCTCGTAGGCTTCTTTATCATTAGAGTTTGGCTTTATTCTAAATAGTATTTTGCCGGGCGAAATCCTTTCTAAAAAGAGTGTCATTCTTTCGTAGGCTTGTAATTTTAGGGGTAGTGCCGTTTTTTGGGTTTCCCGGTGTAATAAGAAATTCCTTCTGTTTTGTTCATTTTTATTGTAAGAGCTAAAAAAATAAAAGGCTACTATTCCAACAATTAGGGCTGGAAGAATGGCTAATAGGATTTGCGAAAGTTCTATTTGATTCATTGGTTTTTATTATGGGGCGAAGTTTCTTTGGTTTCGGCCTCTTTAGTAATTACTTCTTTTCTTTTATAAATAGCGCCCAAACTGGGATCTTTCTTGTGAACATGAACACCCTCGAAAGGTACTTTTTCTTTATGATACGAAAAAGTACCTGCAAGGCTTTTTGCCAGGTTTTGGTCGCTAAGGTTTATTTCAACGTCATCCATGGTAAATTGGCAGGGATGTTCATAACCGCAGGCATGGGTCATTTCCAGCAGTTCCTTTCTGAATTTTGTGAAATAAAAATTAACACGCCGGGCTTTGTCTTTTATATTGATACCCGCCTGCAACCATTTGTTTTGTGTAGCAACACCGGTGGGGCAGGTATTGGTATGGCAGGATTGTGCCTGTATGCAGCCAATGCTCATCATAGCTTCTCGGGCTACGTTAATACAATCTGCACCCAGGGCAAATGCCATGGCGGCATTGGCAGGAAAGCCTAATTTTCCGCTCCCAATAAATACAATTCTATTAGCTATACCCTCATTTAGGAAAATTTGATATACATCGGTAAAAGCATAAATCCAGGGTAGGGACACGTGATCTGCAAAACTGGGTGGTGCAGCTCCGGTTCCGCCTTCACCACCATCAATGGTAATAAAGTCTGGACCTTTTTTTGTTTTAGACATAATAGAAGCTAACTCTTTCCATTGGTCCAGTTTTCCAACAGCCGATTTAATCCCTACGGGAAGGCCTGTTGCCTCTGCTATTTCTTCAATAAAGTCTACCAGCTCCTGGGTATTGCTAAAAGCAGAATGACTTGGTGGAGACAATACGTCCTTACCAATAGGAATATTTCTTATTGCTGCTATTTCTTTAGTAATTTTTGAAGCGGGTAAAACGCCACCCTTTCCAGGTTTGGCTCCCTGGGATAATTTAATTTCTATGGCACGAATCTCTTTGTTTTCATTTACCAGTTGCACTAGTTTTTCCATAGAGAAATTACCTTCATTATCTCTAACGCCAAAGTAACCTGTTCCAAAATGAAAAACCACATCAGCTCCTTTTTGATGATAAGGTGAGAGCCCTCCTTCGCCTGTGTTATGATAGGCACCTGCTTCTTTACAGCCTTCATTTAAAGCTGCAATGGCCCTGGCCGAAAGTGATCCAAAACTCATGGCCGAAACATTAATAATTGAGGCCGGCCTAAACGGTCTTTTTCTATTATTAAATTCGCCCATAACTTTTGCACAGGCAATAAAGCCCGGATCCAGGTTATTGGGATGATCTTCTTTAAGCTTTAAAGGAAGCATGGCATTGTTGATGAATATGTAGTGGGTAGAAAAAATATCCTGGTCGGTGCCAAAGCCTTCATAGTTGTTTTCATTTTTTGCCGAAGCATAGATCCAACCGCGTTCGCTACGATTAAAAGGGAGTTCTTCGCGATTACTTGCTACGATATATTGCCGTAATTCGGGTCCAATCCCTTCAAGAATATACCTAAAGTGACCAATAATTGGGAAGTTGTGTTTAATAGTATGTTTGCGGTTAAAGAATATATCTTTAATCGCTATGAAGGCAAAAAAAATTAAAACCCATCCCCACCAGGGAATTGAACTTAAAATATCTTCCATATAATTTATTTAAATAATCCGATACCGATTTAGAGCTACTTCTTCAACTTGGTTTTCCTAATATTTATTTAGGAAGAAAGCAGGCACTTCAGTTTAAATTGAATTGGCCCAAGCTAAAGTTTTTTCATTAGTAAAACAATAAAAACCCTTTAGATACTCGATTGTTTGTTCTTCTATTTCTTTTTCATAAGCTTTGGTTTGTATTCAAGGGGGATTGTAGGAATTTAAAGATATTAAAAACTAAGATAATCACTCTTCTAAATCTTGTTGTTTAAAACAAAGTAGAAATCGGGTTTATAATTTGTCTCATTTTGGTTAATTTCACGCATTTAAAAAATTAAAGAGATTGGAATCTTATATAGCCGAATTAAATGATGCACAACGCGCACCTGTATTGCAAAAGGATGGTGCCATGATTGTGATTGCAGGAGCAGGGTCTGGAAAAACTAGGGTACTTACATACCGTATTGCTTACCTAATGAGCCAGGGTGTAGATGCATTTAATATTTTGTCTTTAACCTTTACCAATAAAGCAGCTCGGGAAATGAAAACCCGTATTGCTAAAATTGTTGGAAACAGTGAAGCAAAAAATCTTTGGATGGGAACTTTTCACTCCATTTTTGCTAAAATCTTGCGTTTTGAAGCCGATAAATTAGGTTATCCTTCAAACTTTACGATTTACGATACCCAGGATTCACAAAGTGTAATTAGGTCTATTATAAAAGATATGCGCCTAGATAAAGACGTATATAAATATAAGCAGGTTTATAGCAGAATTTCTTCCTATAAAAACAGCTTAATTACCGTAAAGGCTTATTTTCAAAACCCCGAACTAAAGGAGGCTGATGCGATGGCTAAAAAGCCACGTTTGGGTGAAATCTACCAGGAATATGTAGAGCGTTGTTTTAAAGCCGGTGCTATGGATTTTGATGATTTATTGCTGAAAACAAACGAACTTTTAAATAGGTTTCCCGAAGTGCTTCAGAAATACCAAAACAGGTTTAGATACATTTTGGTAGATGAGTACCAGGATACCAACCACTCACAATACCTTATTGTAAAGGCCCTTTCCGATAAGTTTCAGAATATATGTGTGGTGGGAGACGATGCTCAAAGTATTTATGCCTTCCGCGGAGCAAACATTAACAATATCCTGAATTTTCAGAAAGATTACGAGAATGTGCAAATGTATAGGCTGGAACAAAATTACCGGTCTACCAAAAATATTGTGAATGCCGCCAACTCTATTATTGAAAAGAATAAAACCAAGCTGGAAAAAGTAGTTTGGACGGCGAATGATGAAGGACCCAAAATTGTAGTGAACAGGTTGCTTACCGATGGGGAAGAAGGCCGTTTTGTTGCCGGTTCTATCTTTGAAAATAAAATGCAAAATCAATTGAATAATGGCGATTTTGCTATTCTTTATCGAACCAATGCCCAAAGTAGGGCTATAGAAGATGCGCTTCGGAAAAAGGAAATTCCGTATAGAATTTATGGTGGGCTTTCATTCTACCAGCGAAAGGAGATTAAGGATGTGTTGGCCTATTTACGTTTACTTATAAATCCTAAAGATGAAGAAGCGCTAAAACGGGTAATAAATTATCCTGCCCGCGGAATTGGACAAACCACCATGGATAAATTAAGTATTGCTGGGAATCAATATGGAAAATCGATATTTGAAATTATTGAAAATATAGATCATCTTGATCTAAAGATTACTAAGAGTACTCGTACCAAGCTTGATAATTTCGTGAATATGATTAAGAGTTTCACGATTCTTGCTGAAAATGCCGATGCTTTTACCGTGGCCGATACCGTGACCAAAAAAACCGGTTTGGTTCAGGAACTAAAGAAAGATGGTACCCCAGAGGGGATTGCCAGGATTGAAAATATTGAAGAATTATTAAACGGGATTAAAGATTTTGTAGAGGGACAAAAAGAATTGGCAGATGCCAATGGGTCTTTAGCAGAATTTCTGGAAGATGTGGCGCTTGCTACCGATATGGATAAGGATACCGGTGATGACGATCGGGTTGCCTTAATGACCATTCACCTGGCAAAAGGCCTGGAGTTCCCGTATGTTTATATTGTTGGGCTGGAAGAAGATCTTTTTCCGTCAGGAATGAGTATGAACACCCGAAGTGAACTGGAAGAAGAGAGAAGATTGTTCTATGTGGCACTTACCCGCGCCGAAAAACAGGCTTATTTAACCTATACGCAATCACGCTATCGTTGGGGAAAATTAATAGATGCAGAGCCCAGCAGGTTTATAGAAGAGGTAGATGAGCAGTATGTAGATTATATGATTCCGCAAGATGATTATAAATACAAACCGCTTATTGATACCGATATTTTTGGCGATGAGGTTGATAAAAGTAAATTACGACAAACTAAACCTAAAAAGGGAACCCCGCCACCGGCCCATAAGCCCAGCGAATCTCAATTAAGAAAACTTAGAAAATTGAAGCCCGCCAGTCCCGAGCCTGAAAAAGCCAGAAATGAAATTAAACTGGAAGTTGGTAATGTTGTGGAACATATGCGATTTGGAAAAGGAAAAGTACTGGCTATAAGTGGTGTTGGACAGGATAAAAAAGCGGAGATTGATTTTGAAAATGGGGGGATTAAGAATTTGCTTTTAAGGTTTGCGAAATTAAAATTTATATCTTAAGCTTCGTTAAACTTCTGTTATATAAAGCCGCTTCAAGCGGCTTTCTTTTTATCTTCAAAAGAAAACTATGACTAGAGAAGGTAGTAAAGTTCAATGGAAATGGGGAAATGGTAAAGCGAGCGGAAAAGTGATTAAAACCTATACAGAAGAAATTACCAAAACCATAGATGGAAGTGAAATTACACGTAGAGGTGAGCCTGGGAATAAAGCCCTTTTTATTGAACAGAAAGATGGTAGTAAAGTGCTGAAGCTTGAAACTGAAGTTTCTCAAGAAGATTAATTAAAACCAATTTTAGAAATATCTGCTCGAAAATTTGTAAATTTTCGAGAATTAAAATTTATAACTATGGCTGAATTACTTAGAATTTATAATGAAAATCCAAGTCAGAAACATATTAATAAAGTTGTGGAGACTTTAAGAAACGGCGGACTAATAATTTACCCTACAGATACCGTATATGGTTTGGGGTGTGATATTACCAACACCTCGGCATTGGAGAAAATTGCACAAATTAAGGGGGTAAAGTTGGAAAAAGCTAATTTCTCGTTTGTATGTGAAGATCTTAGCAATCTTTCAGATTATGTGAAGCAAATAGACTCTGCCACTTTTAAAGTGCTTAAAAGGAACCTTCCCGGTCCTTTTACCTTTATTCTGCCTGGAAACAGTAACCTGCCAAATGTTTTTAAAAAGAAGAAAACCGTGGGAATTAGAGTTCCCGATAATGCTATTTGTAAAAGTATTGTTTCTACTTTAGGAAATCCTATTGTCTCTACCTCAATCTACGACGAAGATGAGGTACTTGAGTATACCACAGATCCCGAATTGATTAAAGAAAAATGGGACCATTTAGTAGATCTTGTTATAGACGGTGGTTATGGAGATAATATTCCTTCTACAGTGGTAGATTTAACTTCTTCCCAACCGGAAGTGATAAGAGAGGGAAAAGGTAGTATCGAAAACTTATAGTTTAAATATATTTTTTAGTAAGAATAAAAAAGGCCCTCTAAATTTTTAGAGGGCCTTTTCATATTTATTAGAAATTAGGTCTTATTTAGCAGACTTCATTCCTTCTTCGATCATTCCGTAGAATTGGTCTAACTTAGGAAGAACTACAATTCTTGTTCTTCTATTTTTAGCACGACCTTCAGCAGTTTCATTTGTAGCAACAGGAACATAGTAACTTCTACCAGCGGCAGTCATTCTTGCTGGCTCTACACCAAATTCGTCCTGAAGAACTCTAACTACAGAGGTAGCTCTTTTTACACTAAGATCCCAGTTGTCTTCAAACATAGCTGTTTTGATAGACTGATCGTCTGTATGGCCTTCTACCATAAACTCGATGTCTGGCTTGTTTTTAACTACAGTAGCAACTTTACCAAGTACTTCTTTGGCACGACTGGTAACATTGTATCTACCACTATCAAATAAAAGCTTATCTGAAATAGAAACATAAACTACACCTTTTTCAACATTAATTTCAATGTCTTCATCGGCCATATTACCTAAAGCACCTTTTAAGCTGGTTACTAAAGCTAATGTTACAGAATCTTTTTTGCTAATGGCATCACGCATAGATTGGATAGCCAAATCCTTTTCTTTAATGCTTTCTAAAGAACGTTCAAGGTTTTCTGCTTCTTTCTTAGAAAGAGTTGCCAGATCGCCAACGTTGTTAAGCAGTGCCGCATTGGTGTTATTAAGTCTTGAAATTTGTTGGTTAAGGTCTTGTTTGTCCTCTAAACATGCATTTAACTTAATAGTAGCAGTGTTTAACTCGTCTTGAGTTTGTTTTTGTTTTTCTTCAAGCTCTGCATATTTCTTGTTAGATACGCAAGAGGAGAACAAAAGAACGGCAGTAGCCGATAAAAGCATAATTCGTTTCATAATCTTGTAATTGTAATTAATGTTAGATGTTTCAAAAGTATCAAAAAAAGTAAAGCAGAAAAAGAAGCTTTAGCATAAGTTTGATTCCTTTTATTTTAATTTTAAAAATTCTTTTCTACGTAAGCAAAAATAAGACCAAATAATGGATTTTGTAAGGAAATAATGCTTGTTTTTTATTAGGTTCTTTCGTTTTGATCGAATTTTATTAAAGTTTGAATAGAATCCTGCATGGGCCTTAAGGATAGCGTAAAAATGAGAGAACTTACCTTCTGCAATAAATTTGATTCCTGCTACTCCATCAAGAACCATTCTAATAAACAATATACCATACACATTTGGTGTCGGTATGTTTTTTAAAAGCATATACAGGCTATTTCTAAAATTGAAAAAGGTTTTTTTGGGATTCATGCTGTCTAAGGTTGCACCACCCACATGGTAAACGGCAGAATTGCCACAAGATTTTATTTGATAGCCTAAATTTTGAATACGCCAGCATAAATCAATTTCTTCCTGATGCGCAAAAAAATCCTCATCTAGTGCACCGACTTCCCAATAAACATTTTTACGTATTACCAGGCAGGCACCACTGGCCCAAAAAATAGATGCATCGTCATTGTATTGCCCATGGTCTTCTTCCAAACTGTCAAAGATCCTGCCCCTGCAAAAGGGATAGCCGTATTTATCTATATATCCTCCCGCAGCCCCGGCATATTCAAAATAGTTTTTTCTTTTAAAATCCAGGATTTTAGGTTGAACAGCCGCGGTTTTAGGCTGATTTTTAAAAATTTCTATAATAGGTTTTAGCCAGTTTTCGGTAACTTCTACATCGCTGTTTAGCAATACAAAAATATCTTCATTTAATTTAGAAAGTGCCTCGTTATAGCCTTTGGCAAATCCGCCATTTTCTTTGTTCTGAATAATTTTTACCCCAGGAAATTTTTCCTTTAAAAGTTCTATAGAGTCATCTGTAGAAGCATTATCGGCCACGTATATATTGGCTTCTTCTGAAAAGCGAATTACCGAAGGCAGGAATTGTTCTAGCAAAGCGCGTCCATTCCAATTTAAAACCACTACCGCTATTGTCATTGTTTTTTATCTTTTTTCAGCTGTAAAATAATCTGGGATTTCGGGCAGAAATTGATACTTTTCTTCTTCGTAGTCCAGTTTGCAAAAATAATGTTGCAGGCCGTTGGTAAGCATTAAATAGTCTGCTTTTAAACTTAAATTGTACCGGGCAATTTGGTCAAAAACTTCCTGGGTAATTTTTATATGTGGAGCTTTGCACTCTACCACTACTTTTATTTTTCCGTTAGGATAAAAAACTACGGCATCATAACGTTTGCTTAGCTTCCCCAGTTTAAGCTGCTTTTCAACATTAATATGGTTTTTAGGATATTTCTTTTCTGAAATAAGGAATCTTACCACGTGTTGTCTCACCCATTCTTCAGGGGTTAGAATCACAAATTTTTTCCTGAGTTCATCAAAAACGGCTACTTTATTTTCACTATTTTTGAACCGAAACGAGTATTTGGGAAAATTAAGCGCTAACATAGGCCAAAAGTAAAAAAGAAAACCACAGCGCGGCAAGCTTCAGTATAATTTAAAATTAAAAAATCCTTCACCTACATGGAAGAAGCAAAAGAGATTGTAAATAATATTCAAAAAGGAACTGTATCTCCGCTTTATTTTTTAATGGGCGAAGAACCCTACTATATAGATAAGATCTCAGATTTTATAGCACAAAATTTACTGGCGGAGGAAGAAAAGGGTTTTAATCAAATTATTATGTATGGTCGAGATACCAACATAGATGAAATTGTAAGTAATGCCAAGCGCTATCCCATGATGGCCGAAAGACAGGTAATTATTGTAAAGGAAGCGCAAGACCTATCGAGAAGTATAGAAAAACTGGTAGGTTACGCTGAAAACCCGCAGGCTACCACTACGTTGGTTTTTTGTTATAAATACAAAAGCCTTGATAAGCGTAAAAAGCTTTCTAAGGTTTTAAAGAAAAATGCAGTTTTATTTGAGAGTAAACGTCTTTACGAAAACCAGGTGGCCGATTGGATTATGAAGACTTTAAAGTCAAGAAATTATACTATTTCGCCCAAAGCCGCACAAATGCTGGTAGAGTTTTTAGGAATTGATCTTGGGAAAATTGATAATGAACTTAATAAACTTCAACTTATTACCCCTGAAGGTACCCAAATAACTCCAGAGCTTATAGAGCAGAATATAGGAATAAGCAAAGACTTTAATAATTTTGAATTGCGAAAAGCTATTGGAATGCGAGATTCTTTAAAGGCACATCGCATTGTGAATTATTTTGCACAGAATCCTAAAGACAATCCAATGGTGGTAACCATTTCCTTGTTATTTTCCTATTTTTCTCAAATTATGCAGTATCATGGGCTACCCGATAAATCTAAAGCGAATGTGGCCAGGCAGCTTAAAGTACACCCTTATTTTGTAGGCGATTATATAGCTGCGGCAAAAAATTATCCTATGAAAAAAGTAAGCCAGGTAATTGGACTTTTGCACGAAAGCGATGTGAAGGGAAAAGGTGTGGGAGCGGTGAATATTTCTCACGGAGATTTGCTCAAGGAATTAATGGTAAAGATCTTAAACTAATATGAGTAAAATAAATACGTGGATTAGTGCTGCCAGGTTAAGAACATTGCCACTTTCTATATCAGGGATTATTGTGGGAACCACTATAGCAGTTAGTGAAGGTGTTTTTAACCTTGTCGTTTTTAGTCTTGCACTGGCAACAACACTGGGTTTGCAGGTGCTTTCCAATTTTGCAAACGATTATGGAGACGGTGTTAAAGGAACAGATAATGAGGATAGGGTGGGGCCACAACGTGCTTTACAAAGTGGCTTAATTACTCAAAAAGAAATGTTGCAGGGAATTATTATCACCACTATTGTTACCCTGCTTTTTGCTATACTACTTATCTATGCCGCTTTTGGAAAGGAAAATTTAGGCTATGCTTTGTTTTTTTTCTTTTTGGGAATAGCTGCAATAGCTGCCGCTATTAAGTACACCGTTGGTAAATCGGCATACGGATATCGTGGATTGGGCGATGTTTTTGTTTTTCTTTTCTTTGGAGTTGTGGCCGTGTATGGTTCTTATTTTTTATATGCACACCATTGGAGCTGGTTGGTATTGTTACCTGCTTTTAGCATAGGGCTTTTAAGCGTGGGGGTTTTAAACCTTAATAATATGCGCGATCGCGTATCAGATGAAAAGGCGGGGAAAATTACACTAGTTGTAAAATTAGGAGCTAAAAAAGCCAAGACTTATCACTATTCGCTTATCCTGGCTGCTATCTTTTGCCTAATTTTATTTACCGTGCTTAGTTTAGAAAGTATAAACGATTTTCTTTATATCCCGGCTCTCGTTCCATTAATCCTTCATCTTAAAAGAGTGGTGGAGAATGAAAATGCAATACTCCTGGATCCCGAATTAAAAGTTTTGGCACTTTCTACTTTTGCCACTTCCATACTTTTTGGACTTGGACAGGTTTGGTAGCAAGTTTAACAAAATTATATATTTGGTGATTTGAAGTAATTTTTATTGAATGCTTAAATTAGAAAAAACCATAAAAACTAAGTTATGAAAATCACTTTTTACGGACAGAGTTGTTTGGGAATTAAAATTGGGGATATCCATGTATTGGTAGACCCATTTATTACCGGTAATGAGTTGGCAAAGGATAAAATTAATATTAAGAATATAAAGGCCGATTATATCTTGTTAACGCACGCTCATCAGGACCATACCTTAGATGCAGAGGAAATTGCGAAAAATACCGGAGCTGTAATTGTAAGTAATTTTGAAATTGCCAATCATTACGAAGAAAAAGGCATAGAAGTTCACCCTATGAACCACGGAGGTAATTGGGAGTTTGAATTTGGAAAAGTGAAGTATGTAAATGCCGTACATACCAGTTCTTTTCCAGATGGAAAATATGGTGGCCAGCCCGGAGGTTTTGTGATAGAAGGGGAGCATAAAAATATCTATATTGCCGGAGATACGGCGCTAACCATGGATATGCAATTAATACCCCAACATACCACCCTGGACTTAGCAATTCTTCCTATTGGAGATAATTTCACCATGGGAGTAGAAGACGCTATTATTGCCAGTGATTTTGTAGAATGTGATAAAGTTTTAGGCTGCCATTACGATACTTTTGGCTACATTGAAATTAACCACGAAGAAGCTAAAAGAAAATTTTTTGATGAAGGTAAAGACTTAATGCTGCTGGAAATTGGAGAAAGTTTGGAGCTTTAGTTACAACTTAGCTAAACAATAAAAATATATGCAGGCAGAATACAAGAAGTATGTCTTAAAATTTAAACGCCCCAGCGGAACTTCGCGGGGCGTTCTTACTACTAAAGAAACCTGGTTCCTAAAAATTACCGATGCCGGTAAAACCGGGTATGGAGAATGTGGAATTCTTAGAAGCCTTAGCGTAGACGACAGGCCAGATTATGAAGAGAAACTACAATGGGTTTGTAACAATATTAATTTAGGCGAAACTATGCTTTGGGAAGAATTAAAAGAATTTCCCAGCATTCAAATTGGGGTAGAAATGGCTTTTAGGTCTTTACATTCAGCCAATCCTTTTGAGATATACCCTTCTGAATTTACCCGTGGGAAATCGGCAATACCAATTAACGGATTGATATGGATGGGCGAAAAGCCCTTTATGAAGTCGCAAATTCAGGAAAAAATTGAAGCCGGTTTTGATTGTATTAAAATGAAGATTGGTGCCATAGATTTTGAGGCCGAATTGGAACTTTTAAAATATATAAGAACCGAATTTTCTCCTGAAGAAATAGAGTTACGCGTAGATGCTAATGGAGCTTTTAAACCTACCGAAGCTTTGGAGAAGCTAAAACGCTTAAGTGAATTCCAGTTACACAGTATAGAGCAGCCCATTAAACAGGGGCAAGTGGAAGAAATGGCTCAATTATGCGAAGAGACTCCGCTTCCTATAGCTTTAGACGAAGAATTAATTGGTGTTTTTGATGTAACGAAGAAGAAAGAATTGTTACATACAATAAAACCGCAGTATATTATTTTAAAACCTAGCTTAATTGGAGGTTTTAAAGGTGCTCAAGAGTGGATTGATCTTGCCGGAAAGCAAGATACTGGCTGGTGGATTACCAGTGCCCTGGAAAGCAATCTGGGGTTAAATGCAATTTCTCAATTTACCTTTACCAAAAATAATAAAATGCCGCAGGGCCTGGGAACGGGGAGTTTGTATACTAATAATATAGCATGTCCGTTAGAGGTCACTAAAGGAAATATTCAATATAACCCAACAAAAAATTGGGATTTTAATTTTTAAACCATGTATATAGCTGAAGCTTTTAAATATCGCCACGAATTTTGGCGATACATCATTGGAACAATATTGGTTGTTGGTGGAGTTCTTATAGGCCAAATACCTTTAGGTGTAGCTATTTTTCTGGAGCGGGGAATGGAAATAGCATCGATGACTGAGGGAGAACTTATGCGGGTTTTAGATTCTAACTTTACATTATTTCTAATCCTATTAACTTTTGCTGCAGGATTGGGAGTCCTGATTTTGGTAGTAAAGTTATTGCATAACCAAACCTTAAAGTCGCTTACCACCAGCCGTAAAAAAGTTGACTGGGGACGCGTTTGGTTTGGTTTCGGGCTTGTAGCTGCTTTTACAATTAGTGTTACTTTGATAGAGTATATGCTAAGCCCTGAAGACTTTTTGGTGAATTTTAAACCGGTTCCTTTTGCTATTCTTGTGGCAGTTGCTTTAGTAATGATTCCGTTACAAACCAGCTTTGAAGAATATTTATTCCGGGGATATTTTATGCAGGGCCTGGGGGTATTGGTCAAAAATCGTTGGGTACCTTTACTGGTAACTTCAGTTTGCTTTGGAGGCTTACATTTTTTTAATCCTGAAGTAACCCAAATGGGAAACTTAATCATGGTTTATTACATAGGTACAGGGTTTTTACTGGGAATTATGACATTAATGGATGAAGGTATGGAATTGGCTTTAGGCTTTCATGCCGGAAACAACCTTACCGCAGCCTTGTTAATTACGGCCGATTGGACTGCATTCCAAACCGAATCTATTTTTAAGGATATTTCCGATCCAACTGCCGGTCTTGACGTGTTGGTGCCGGTATTTATAATATACCCTCTTTTCCTTTATATCATGGCCAAAAAATACGGTTGGAGCGATTGGAAAAATAAACTTTTTGGTCGCGTAGAAAAGCCTGAAGTAATAAAACCTGTTGAAGAAGTTTAAATTTATCATTACAATTTATTAACTTTCAGTATAGAGGAATGTAACATATTTGGTTTTAAATATGGCAGATAATTATAAATTACCGGAAACGCATCCAGATTTTAGGCTGAATAAGCGACATTTTACCAATGCCGAATTACATTCTATTGCTTATAGTTTTATAAAGGAAGGAGAAGCTTTTGAAGAAAAAGTAGGAAGTTTCCTGTTAGATTGGATCAAGCCTTCTAAGTATGTAGAAGTAAAAACATCGGGTTCTACCGGAACTCCAAAAGTGATAAGAATTAAAAAGGAGTTTATGATTAATTCGGCCATAGCTACTTCCCGGTTCTTCGACCTACCCGAAAAGACAACTGCTTTATTGTGTTTACCCGCTAGCTATATTGCCGGAAAGATGATGCTGGTGAGGGCAATGGTATTAGGTTGGCATTTAGATATGGTACCGCCTTCCTCCAACCCCTTAGATCAGGTTTTTAAGCGATATGACTTTTGTGCCATGACCCCGTTTCAATTAGATAATTCGGTGGGGCGTTTACATCTTATAAAAAAATTAATTGTGGGAGGTGGGGCAGTTTCCCCAAGATTGCAAAAAATGGTAAAAGATGTAGATACTAAAGTTTACGAAACTTATGGAATGACAGAGACGGTTACCCATATTGCCGCCAAAAGATTAAATCCGTCAAAAAACAAGAAAAAGTCACGCGTATTTAAGGTTTTGCCTAATATTAATATTTCAAAAGACGATAGGGGTTGCCTGGTAATTAAAGCTCCTAAACTTTCAGATGATATTATCGTTACAAATGATGTAGTTGATATTCTTACCTATAAAAAGTTTAGATGGCAAGGCAGGTTAGACAATGTAATTAACTCGGGAGGAATAAAACTGCACCCTGAGCAAATAGAGAAAAAGCTTTCAAAAATTATAGATCAGCGCTTATTTGTAATTGGGATGCCCGATGATTCTTTGGGAGAAAAATTGGTGTTATTTGTTGAAAACGAATTTTCTGAAGCTCTTTTGGCTCAATTACAGCAAGAGATTAAAGCTTTAAAAAGCCTGGAGAAATACGAACGACCAAAAAAGATTTATCTTATCGAAAAATTTGAAGAAACTCACACCGGGAAAATACATAGAGAAAATACGTTTAAAAGTAAGATGAATTAAGTATCTTAATTTAATACCAAACAAAATCTTCTTATTGCTGCATTTTCATTGAATAGTCCATAGAATGCTTACCAGAGCCATAAAATAGAAAAAACAGGCTTAAAATTAGTACGATGCTAGCTTCTAACAATCTGCCAGGCTGCATAACACCTATAAAGTTTATGGCAATGGCACCAAGAATAATTGGTAATTGAACAATAATGGCCCAACGTGTAAGTAGGCCAACCGCTATAAGTACACCGCCAATTAAATGGGCAAAAGCTACATAATGCACCGTAAACATGGTGCCTCCGTAACCTTCAAGAGGCTTTATAAGGGCTATAAGGGTTTCTGTTTGAGAAATAAAGTTGATTCCTTTTATAAAAAGAAAAACTCCCAGGGCAATTCTTAATATATCAATGAAATAATAAGTGTGCGCATTTGCCCACTTATTGAGGGATTTTACGCTTGTCATATCTCTAGCTTTAAAGTTATATAGCCTTAAGTTACTGAAAATTAATGATTTGTTGTGGTAATTATTTGTTATTATTTTATTGGCACCACTAAATTACTAAAGAATGTAATACCCCGAAGCTTGCCTCGAAATTAAAAATTTGTTTCCAAAGAATGCCTTGTGGGCTTGCCCTGGGTAGTTTACTTATAAGTATAGTAAATGGCTTGTTAAGAGGTCAAAAGTATCAATTTTTGAATCTAATCACTTCTTAATAAGCCATTTTTAAAAGTAGCTCGTGCTACTTATTTTAATTCACCTCGATATAAAACTCTAGGTCATTTACTTTAATTTCTTCGGGAGCTATTTTGTAGTTTAAGTTTTGCCATTGGTTAGTAGGATTAATCCTTATTTCTTTTCCATCTATAAAAATATCGACAGGCATTTTGAAATCTTCAACATCTGTCACCCATTTAACCTGTGTTTTTCCATTCTCTTTTCTGAACTGCAAATTAGGTAGGGCAGCATGTCTTAGATATTGGTCAAATATTGGTTGTAAATCTACTTCAGTTGCTTCATTAAAGAAATTTTCGGTAGTTCGGGTATCAATAATTTGATGCTTATAGGTTTCAGTATAATCCTTTAAGGTCTTCCACCATAATTCATCGTTATCATAAATACTACGAATGGTATTTAACAAATTAGCTCCTTTAAAATACATGTCTCCGGAGCCTTCGCTATTTACGCCGTAATCGCCAATAATTTTTGAGGTATTCCCAAGTCCGCTGCGGGTGCCTTTAAGGTATTCCTGCGCTTCTTTTTTACCCCAACGGCACTCTATATAAACTGCTTCAGAATAAGAAGTGAAGCCTTCATGAATCCACATATCGGCAATATCTCTAGCGGTAATACTGTTGCCATACCATTCGTGACCCGATTCGTGAATAATAATAAAATCCCATTTTAGACCAATCCCGGTCCCCGAAAGATCATTGCCTTTATAGCCCATTTTATATTCATTTCCGTAGGCCACAGCACTTTGGTGTTCCATACCCAGGTAAGGGGTTTCTATTAGCTTAAAACCATCTTCCACAAAAGGATATTCACCAAATTTTTCGTAGAAGCAATCCATCATGGGTTTTACCTCTTTAAATTGCTTTTTAGCTTTTTCCAGGTTGTAGGGTAAAACATAATAGTCTAAATCTAGATCTCCGTAGGATTCTGAAAAATGCTCGTAATTTGCGATGTTAATCATCACGTTGTAGTTATTAATAGGGTTTACGGTTTTCCAGCTCCATTCGGTAAAGCCGTTATCCAAATCTTTTTCACCTAAAAATTGACCGTTAGAAACATTCATTAGTCCGTTTGGAACGGCTATATCCAGTTGCACTTCCTCTGGTTCGTCACTTTGATGATCTTTATTTGGATACCAAAGGCTTGCCCCGGTTCCCTGCACGGCTACGCCAATCCAGGGATTGCCATTTTCATCTTTGTCCCATACAAAACCACCATCCCAGGGTGCATTTTTTGCCACAATAGGCTTTCCGGAATAATAGAACTGAATTTCGCCCTGTTCATCTGTTTCTACCAAATCATCTAATTCGATAAAAACCGCATTATGTTTACGTTTAAAATCTAAGGCTTTATTGTTTTGAAGAATAGAATCTACGTTCATGTTCTCAAAAAGATCTATTTGAATAGTCGAAAGATTTTCTTCAGCAATAAAGCTAATGGTGTTTGAGCCCGAAATAAATTGTTTTTCGGGTTCTACCTTAAGCTTTAAATGGTATTTCTGAACGTCAAAAGCACGTTCAGGTCTTAGAGAGCCCCTTAAGGAATCGGCTTCGGTATATTTACCGTCTTTGTTGCTTAAAACCTGGGCACTTAAATTGAGTGTAAGTGTTAAAAGTATAAAAGTTAATAGGCTTGGTTTCATTATTTGTTTATTATGATTTGAAATAAAAAAAAAGGAACTAATCTGTGTAAATTCGAAATCTGATTTTTGAATGATTAAAATTTGAATTCCTCTTTAACCCTTCAATAATTAGAAGTTTTTTTATCTCTTACTTTTCAGAAGCATTCCAGAAATATATTCCCCCTTTGAAGCCTGTCCTGAATTCACTTCGGGAGGGCAGGGGGCTTGTAATTTCATGTTTGTATCACTCCTAAGTTAAAATCCTTTTCAATAGGCGCATGGTTGGCGGCTTCAATCCCCATAGAGATCCATTTTCTGGTGTCTAAAGGATCTATTACAGCGTCTGTCCATAGTCTTGCGGCCGCATAATAGGGAGAAGTTTGTTCGTCGTAACGTGATTTTATCGCATCAAAAACTTCTTTTTCTTTTTCCTCATCAACTTTTTCGCCTTTTTTCTCCATGGCAGCGGTTTCAATTTGTGCTAAAACCTTTGCTGCCTGTGTGCCGCCCATTACAGCAAGCTCGGCACTGGGCCAGGCTACGATAAGTCTTGGGTCGTAAGCTTTTCCGCACATCGCATAATTTCCTGCACCGTAAGAATTGCCCATAATAACAGTGAATTTTGGTACTACCGAATTACTAACCGCATTTACCATTTTGGCCCCATCTTTAATAATTCCGCCGTGCTCACTTTTACTGCCTACCATAAAACCGGTTACATCCTGAAGGAAAACCAAAGGAATTTTTTTCTGGTTGCAGTTTGCGATAAAACGGGTGGCCTTATCGGCAGAATCGGAATAAATCACTCCACCAAACTGCATTTCTCCTTTTTTGGTCTTTACAATTTTGCGCTGATTGGCGACTATACCAACGGCCCAACCATCTATACGGGCGTAGCCGGTAATAATAGTTTGCCCATATCCTTCTTTATATTCCTCAAATTCAGAACCGTCTACCAGTCGGGAGATAATTTCCCTAACATCGTATTGATCGCTTCGCTTTTTAGGTAGAATTCCATAGATGTCTTCTTGCTTCTCTTTCGGTGCTACGGCTTTTTTATGGTTAAATCCGGCTTTATCAAAATCGCCCATTTTATCCATGATGTTTTTTATGCGGGTAAGGGCATCCTTATCGTCTGTAGCTTTATAATCTGTAACGCCGCTAATTTCACTATGTGTCGTTGCTCCTCCCAGGGTTTCATTGTCTATAGATTCTCCAATGGCAGCTTTTACAAGGTAACTTCCGGCAAGGAAAATACTTCCGGTTTTTTCTACAATAAGGGCTTCATCGCTCATAATAGGAAGGTAAGCACCTCCGGCAACACAACTTCCCATTACGGCTGCAATTTGAGTGATTCCCATACTGCTCATTACTGCATTATTTCTAAAAATCCTTCCGAAGTGTTCCTTATCAGGGAAAATTTCGTCTTGCATGGGAAGGTAAACCCCGGCGCTATCTACCAGGTAAATGATGGGGAGTTTATTTTCAATGGCTATTTCCTGGGCTCTCAGGTTTTTCTTTCCGGTAATAGGGAACCAGGCACCTGCTTTTACAGTAGCATCATTAGCGACTACAACACATTGATTCCCTGATACATAGCCAATCTTTACCACTACGCCTCCTGAAGGACAGCCACCGTGTTCTTTGTACATACCTTCACCGGCAAATGCGCCAATTTCTATAGCATTCGATTTATCGTCCAGTAAAAAATCAATACGTTCACGGGCTGTCATTTTCCCCTTGGCGTGGTGTTTTTCAATACGTTTTTCACCTCCTCCCAGCTTTACGCGTTTAAGTTTATGATTTAATGAAGAAACCAAAAGTTTGTTATGATCTTCATTCTTATTGAATTTCATATTCATATATTGTAAGTTTCGAGCTTTATTGTTATTAAATAAACTTGAATACTGCTAAAATTTTTATCAATTTTTCAGTAAAAAGCGAAAACTTCGTTCTCTTTTGGCTAAAATACAAAATAGGCTTTATTCTTAAAGTGGATTTTGAGGCTAAAATGTTCGATATTTGTACAAAACCTTTTATTATGGGAATGAATAAAAATACCATCTTCGCCTGGGCATCTTTTGCTTTGTTTTTAATTGGAGCCGCAATTATTTTATTAGGCGTACTTAAATATAGGGATTATGCTATTGGATTCTCGGTGGTGGGAATTGGTTTTTTTGCAATTTCCTGGGCTTTTAATGCTCTAAAAGGCAGGATTTAAGTTGAAATTATAAGCTATGAGTGCTGCAAAAGATCAACTGCTTAAGCATTTAAAAGGTGGAGAAGCTTTTGCTTCTTTAGAGAGTTTTATAGATGAAATTCCTTTTGAGAAACTGGGGGAGCGTCCCTATCAACTACCATATTCATTCTATGAACTTTTTTACCATGTGGTTTTTGCCCAAAAAGACATCGTAGATTATGCTATTTCAAGTGAGTACAAAGCTCCTAATTGGCCCGATGATTATTGGCCTGAACGGTTGGCGCCTGATAGCATGGAAGCCTGGGATAACCTCAAGAAGGAATATTTTGATAATAGGGTGTTGCTGGAAAAATTCCTGCTAGATCCCAAAAACGAGCTTAATAATCCGGTTATTAATTCTGAAGAGCATAGCTTGTTTCGGGAGGTGGTTCTGGTTATAGAACATACGGCCTATCACACGGGCCAAATGCTCATTGTTTTACGTCTACTGGGACTTTATAAATAGTGGGGTGGTGTGAGTTTTATTTTAGATATTTGCAAACTTAAACAGATTAAAAAAATAGTATATGGCAGATGATAAAAAAGTGATTTTTTCAATGTCTGGGGTAACCAAAACTTTTAAAAATGCGAATACCCCTGTTTTGAAAAATATATACCTTAGTTTTTTCTATGGTGCAAAAATTGGAATTTTAGGTTTAAACGGTTCTGGTAAATCTACTTTGCTTAGAATTATAGCAGGTGAGGATAAAAATTACCAGGGCGATGTGGTTTTTTCTCCCGGATATTCTGTTGGTTATCTGGAACAGGAACCAAAATTAGATGAAGAAAAAACAGTTCTTGAAGTAGTAAAAGAAGGTGTGGCCGAAACGGTTGCTATTCTTGATGAATATAATAAAATAAACGACCAGTTTGGTTTGCCTGAAGTATATGAGGATGCTGAAAAAATGCAGAAACTTATGGATAAGCAGGCGGCACTTCAGGATAAAATTGATTCTTCTAATGCCTGGGAGCTGGATACCAAATTAGAAATTGCGATGGATGCACTTCGCACTCCCGAGGCCGATAAAAAAATTGCGGTGCTTTCTGGGGGAGAAAGAAGACGTGTAGCCCTGTGTAGGTTATTGCTGCAGGAACCGGATATTTTACTGCTTGATGAGCCTACCAACCACCTTGATGCCGAATCTGTACATTGGTTAGAACATCATTTAGCCCAGTACAAAGGAACCGTAATTGCTGTAACGCACGACCGTTATTTCCTTGATAACGTTGCCGGTTGGATTTTAGAGTTAGATAGGGGAGAAGGTATTCCGTGGAAAGGAAATTACTCGTCCTGGCTAGACCAGAAGTCTAAACGAATGGCACAGGAACAAAAGCAAGCCAGCAAACGTCAAAAAACGCTTGAACGTGAGTTGGAGTGGGCAAAAATGAACCCTAAAGGTCGCCAAAGCAAGCAAAAAGCCAGGCTTAAAAATTACGATAAGCTATTGAGCCAGGATCAAAAGCAAATGGACGAACAGCTGGAAATTTATATTCCAAATGGACCAAGACTGGGTACCAATGTGATTGAAGCCAATGGCGTGAGTAAAGCTTTTGGTGATAAATTGCTATATGAAGCTTTAAATTTTAAACTTCCGCAGGCTGGAATTGTAGGGGTTATCGGTCCAAACGGTGCCGGTAAAACCACAATTTTTAAAATGATTATGGGAGAAGAGCAGCCAGATAAAGGAAGTTTTGAAGTTGGTGAGACTGCAAAAATCGCTTATGTAGACCAGGCACATTCTAACATTGATCCTGAAAAAACTATTTGGCAAAACTTTAGCGACGAGCAGGAATTAGTTATGATGGGTGGCCGCCAGGTAAACTCAAGAGCTTATTTGAGCCGATTTAACTTTAGCGGAAGCGAACAAAATAAGAAAGTAAATATGCTTTCTGGTGGAGAACGCAACCGACTTCATTTAGCGATGACGCTTAAAGAAGAAGGTAACGTGTTACTGCTTGATGAGCCTACCAACGATTTAGATGTAAATACCCTTAGGGCGCTGGAAGAAGGTTTAGAAAATTTTGCTGGATGTGCAGTAGTTATATCTCACGACCGTTGGTTCCTGGATAGAATTTGTACACATATTTTAGCCTTTGAAGGAGACTCTCAGGTTTATTTCTTTGAAGGAAGTTTCTCTGATTATGAGGAGAATAAGAAAAAACGTTTAGGTGGCGATATTATGCCGAAACGTATTAAATATAAGAAATTGGTGAGATAAGCCAATTTCACCCTGAATTTATTTTAGGTTCTAAAATGCTTAGTAACAATAACTTTGATCCTGAAACAAGTTCAAAATGACGTTAATTTGATTTATAAATAAAAGCCTCACAGTTTTTTAAATCTGTGAGGCTTTTTTATACTATTCTCTCTCTGGTTTCTTTTTCTTCTTTGGAGGCATTGGACCACGAAGGTGAATTATGAGTCCGTTAAGGAAATTCCGAAGAAATTGATCGCCACATTCTACATATTTTGGGTGGTCTTCGGCTCTAAAAATAGCACCCAATTCACTTTTGGTAACTTTAAAATCTACCAAAGCACAAATTTTTACAATATCGTCGTCTCTTAATTTGTGAGCGACCCGTAATTTTTTAAAAATATCGTTGTTTGTTAATCCCATAGTGCAAAAATAGTTTTTCCCGGGTTTAGTTTTTAGTTTTTCAGGTTTAATTGGTTTTCAATGGCAGTAATTTTAGCTACATCGGCTTTGTTTTCTATTGTTGATTTGGCGTCTGTAAGAAAATTTTTAGCCTCATTATCAATTATTTTATAATAGTCTTTATGAATAGCTTTTTGATTTTTCAGGTAATAAAAGAGCATCCCCACTTTTTGTACGATAATAATATCATGTTTGCAATACGCTCTTATGGGAGCCAGAACCTGGTATAATAATTCTTTGAAATCCACACTTCGCATCTTTATTAGCACCTGGTCTTCAGTTTTTAAAAATTCGGTGTCTTTCTTTTGCATCCTTAACGCAAGTAGCTCGGTTAAATAGTCTATGGCATTTAAGGCGGTTCCGGGATCGTTAATGCCCGGCGACATAGCTTTTACTATAACTTCGGTAATTTGTTTAAATGCTAAAACGTAGTTTGTACTAACCAACTCGCCGCGTGCAAGGCTAAAATTAGACAGTACTTTTTTTATGGTTTCTTCGTCTAACTCTTTTTTTGATTTAAAAAGGGGGATCCCGTTTAAAATAAAAATTCCTTTTACGGGTAAGATTTCAATTTGTGTTTCTTTTTCCTTGCAAATATCCAGGAGGTTTTTTGAAGATAAATTTTGAAAATATCCGCTTTCCTGTGAATGATACTCGTACCAGTTCTTGGTTTCCG
Source organism: Salegentibacter maritimus (assembly GCF_016236975.1). NCBI lineage: Bacteria > Pseudomonadati > Bacteroidota > Flavobacteriia > Flavobacteriales > Flavobacteriaceae > Salegentibacter > Salegentibacter maritimus. The sequence continues at coordinate 37,848 of NZ_JAEHNY010000001.1, read as the reverse complement.
GAAAATCCTGAACTTCTTTTTTTTCATTCTTCACTAACAAATTTAATCGGCTCTTAGCCTGACGAAAAATGCGATCCAGGATATTGTTAATTTGAATACTTTGCGAAATATTGTGAATAAAATAGATAAAAGATCCTATACAAATAACAGTAAGAATAATTCCTACCAATACTGAAAAACCTGGTATTTGATGTGAATCTCCTTCGGGTTGAATTGAAACGGCCACAAAAATACAATAGAGTATTGTAGCCAGGTAGATCCCCAGGATAATTTGATGATTTTTATCAGAGATAAGTCCGGGTAGTAGTCTGGGCGAATAATTACTGGAGGCCTGGTTTAGTAAAACCATTACCATAGAAAAGCTAAAAACCATCATAGAAATAAGTCCGGTAATACAAGCGGTTAATATGCTTAATGCTGTATTTCCATTATTTACTACCAGCATTGGGATATGTTCTATCAGGTATTTTGAAATGCCTTTATTTTCGATATAGATGAGTATAAAAGCGAATAAAAAACCTAGAATAGCAAATACACTGGGGTAAAATGCAATTTTGCTTTGCAGGTTAAAAAGGATGATATAAATGCGATTAAAAAAATGCTTCATAGAATTTTTTGGAAAGGTACTTAAATATGCTTTAAGATAGGTTTCTTTATTCATTTTGCCAAAATGGCATTTATTTTCACCGTATAGATGTCAAAAAGACATGTTATTTGAATTGGAATTTAATTTGCTAATAGATTATCAGAAGAAGTAAAAAAATAAAGTTTAACAAAAATTATAAAGCTATGAGTTTAATTAAAAGAAATGAGGCCAACTGGCTGCCATCTGTTTTTGACGATATGTTTAAAACCGATTGGTTAGGAGGAACTACAAATGTGAACAGTATTGGAACCAGCATTCCTGCTGTAAATATTCAGGAAACCGACGACCATTTTAAAGTAGAGGTTGCCGCACCTGGTAAAACCAAGGAAGATTTCAACATTGAATTAGATAATGATGTTTTAACCATTTCTTCTGAAGAGAAAAAAGAAAGTGAAACTTCAGAAAAAAATGGAAGATACACCAGAAAGGAGTTTAGTTACAGTACTTTTAAAAGAGCATTTGGCTTACCAGATTCTGTGAATAGCGAAAAAATATCAGCTTCTTATGAAGATGGGGTTTTGGCGATAGAACTTCCAAAACGAGAGGAAGCTAAAGTGCAACCTAAACGAATGATTGATATTTCGTAATTTTAATAGTTGATTTAGTTAGTTAAAAAAACGTCCCTTAGCGGACGTTTTTTTTATGCGGGTATTTTACGTATTTAAAAATGCTTTAATCAAAGCCGGAAAAGGGATTTATGGGGTAAAGATATACGCAATTGTATTTTTATTCGTTAAAAAGAAACCGGGAACTCTATAATTATTTTATATAATATGATATATTTACCCACAAGAACAGACCTACTAAATCTATTTTTATGAACAAATATGTTGTACTAATTTTTATTAGCATTTTTTGTGTCTCTGTCTCTCAGGCACAGGAATATAGTTTTGGAATAAAAGGAGGTGCCAATTACTCTATGACCGGCGAAATTGACGGTAGTTCCTCGGGAGGTGCAGGTTTTTTTGATGGAGTTGTTGAAGGGCAACCCAAAGTTGGTTTCCATGCAGGGGTATTTTTTGAATTGAATTTTGGGAAGTTTTTTGTGCGTCCTGAGGTGATATTCAATTCTATGGAGATGGAATTCGAATTTCCCGCGCAAAATTCAATATACGCGGTAGAAAAGTTAAGTATTCCCCTCTTATTTGGATATAATGTTTGGGGGCCTATAGATGTTTATGCGGGGCCTGCTTATCAAAACATTATGAATGCCACCATTGAAGGTACCGAGCCGGTGAACCAAACTATAATTGTGCAAAACACCCCTCTTGCTGTGCAGGCCGGAATTAAAGCTAGCATAGGAAGGTTTGAATTGGGCGTGAGATACGATAGGTCTTTGGCAAGTCAGGAATCACAAGGCCTTGACTTTAATAATGGACAGTATGGTATTAATTTGACCGAATATGATGATTTAAGGGTAAACCAATTTCTATTAAGCCTTAGTTTTAAGATTGGCGACAGCGAATCTAATACAGGCCGAAGGAGGGGAAGAGGTTGTTATTTTTAAATAACATGTTTTAAAATAAAAAAAAGCCTTAATTGTTAATTTTTCAATTAAGGCTTTTTTTGTTGGTGTTTTTTATAAATATGACGGTTAAAATTATTAAATTGATAGGTGTATTTATATGCTTAATTTATTAAAATGAAAGATTTGTATTCCATAAAGCCAAAAAAGCGGAAACGCCTTATTTTAATATTAAGTATATTCTTTGCTCTTTTATTAATTACAGAATTTATAGAAAAACAGAATTTAAAAAGTATAGACCAGGATTTTTCTTCCCTTTATCAAGATAGGCTTTTACCTGCCTCCCAAATGTATGAACTCTCCAGGATACTCCACGAAAAAAGAATGTTTTTTGAAAATATTGAAGATGGTGGTGATTTTGTGGCCAAATTAAACTTAGAGGAAATTGAAGCTTATAATGCCCGGATTAATCAGCTAGTAGAAGAATATGGGAACACTTATTTAGTAGATAGGGAAGCTATTTATTTTGAAGAGTTTAATAAACATTACCAGGAATATCTAATACTGGAAAATACCATACTTAAAAATCTACAGGAGAACGATTATAATACGGCGCGTTATCTTATTAAAAAGAATACCAACGAATATTTTAAAATATTGGATTTAGATTTACATAATATGGCGCGCATTCAGCCAGAGGTAGGAGAAGAACTTTTGGCTCACTACAAATCTAACTCAGGTATGCATACACTCCTAAACTATTTTAAAATTGCTTTAACCATTCTAATTGGCATTTTTATCCTGCGACTTCTTGGTTTAGAAGAACTGCTTCGCCGTCCTAAACAGAAGTTTGAATTAAATTAGGCGTTTTTATTAGTGTTAATTGTAGGAATTTTCTTTAAAATTTTCAAAATTGTCAAGTTTTTTAATTTTTTTTCTTTTGTTTTTCTTTAATTAAAATGCTTTCTTTTTTTGGATAAAGATTGATTTTTATCAATAAAACGTTTCGTTTTTACGTATGCTTTTTTAGGGAGTGCTTATTTTTATTTTGAATGATAATGCTGATTAACAATGTTTTAGGTATTATATCGAAAAAACATCAAGTGGATGCTAATTATATGTAAATTTATGTAGGAATAAGATGCCTCCACCTTCTATTCCTATTTTCCCCCCCCAGCTACCCTTAATTTTAAAAAAATAAAATTTACTATCCCAATAGAATAGCAATAAAGCTATGCTAACGTATAAAATATAGAAGTCCCCATTTTCTATTTTATCTAAAATTGAACTTATTATTTCAGAATTAAAGTGAACCCCCGGTATCATTATAAATGGGACTCACTGTGACGAAGTCATGATAAATTTTGAAGATTTAAAATACTCTTACCACCCCCCGCAATAGATGAATTTTGAGCATTTTACAAAATGTTCTTCATCTAAACAATTACACTATTAATCTAATATTAAAATTGTGAAGGGGTCTTATTTTATTATTCCATTATCAGTTGTTATTCATTTAATGATTATCAATCTGAGTTTGTATTTTCTAACACCCGAAACTTATACCGAAACCTTGGCTATAAGTATCAATATTTCCTGGTTGTTAATAGGTGTTGGGCTAAATTTTTACAGCATTGATAGAAAAGAGAAATTTAGACATAAATTTCACAAGTTTTTACGGCACTTTTTTGTTTTTGTGCTTTCTTACTTTAGTGTATTAGCTTTCCTAAAGATTGACTTTGATCCGAAAAAACAAATTTTAGTTTTATTGTCGTTGTTGTTTTTCCTGTTGTTTTACAGGTGGTTCTTTTTTGAGATTAGAAAATTCTATCGTCAGGGTGGTGGTAACTCCTTGAAAGTGATAATTCTAGGAAATGACTCGAATTTAACTCGGCTTGAGAATATTTTTAATGATCCGGATTATGGGTATAGATACCTGGGGTATTTCCACAATAAAAAAGAAAAGCGGGCTGTAGGTAATTATCTTGGTAGTTTTGAAGATTGTTTTCGTTTTATAATAAATCAGGAGGTAGATGAGATTTATTGTTCAGTTAGCCGATTTTCTAAAGAAGAATTGCTTAGAATTAGAGCGTTTTCAGACAATCACTTAGCTAAATTAAAATTAATTCCAGATAATAAAGGGGTTTATTCAAGTTCTATGGAATTTGAAATTTTTGAAAACTTGCCCATTCTTAATTTAAGAAAATCCCCACTTGAAAAAAACTATGCAAAATATGGTAAGCGCATTTTTGATATAGTCTTTTCATCTTTTGTAATTATATGTATTCTTTCGTGGTTAATACCACTGCTTTTTATACTAAACCTTTTTGAGTCTAAAGGGCCGGTTATCTTTAAGCAATTACGTCACGGGAAAGACAAAAAGATTTTTTGGTGCTATAAGTTTAGGTCTATGGCCGTAAATACTGAGGCTAATAGTAAAATGTGTACACGTAATGATTTAAGAGTAACTAAAATTGGAAAATTTCTGAGAAAGACCAGCATAGACGAATTACCACAATTTATAAACGTGTTTCTTGGCGATATGAGTGTGGTTGGTCCCAGGCCCCATATGGAGCTTCATACCATAGAGTACGAGCATAATGTAGATAAATACCTGGTAAGGCATTTTGCAAAACCCGGTATAACCGGCTTAGCCCAGGTAAGGGGATATCGGGGCGAAATTATAAGAAAATCAGATATTATTAATAGAACCCGAATGGATATTTTTTACCTGGAAAAATGGACGGCATTATTAGACCTGAAAATTATTTACCAAACTATTTATAATTGTTTTTACGGCGAAGAAAAAGCTTATTAAATGTTAGCAATCCTTTTTATAAAATTAGTCACCTCCTATGAAAAATTCAACTCCACCCTTAGCGCTTGTCCCTAAAAAAAGCTTTCAATTGAAGATATTAATCTTTATCTCCATAATTTCACTAAGCTCTTGCGTGAATGTTAAGAAAGCCACCTATTTTAATGATATTCCCGATACCGAATTCAGGTCTAGATTTGAAAATATGGAACCTGTAATTCAGGAAAACGATTTGCTTAGTATCTCGGTTAGTAGTTTAAACCCTGAAGCTACCGAAGTTTTTAATGCATCTAATGTTTCGGTAACGCAAACTTCAACAGCTACAGGAACTACTACTCAGGCTTCAGGTTACCTGGTAGACCACGAGGGATTTATTAGGTTTCCAATTTTGGGTAGCCTAAAAGCAGCAGGAAAAACAAAACAGCAATTACGGGAAGAAATAACAGAAGAATTAATAGACCGAAAACTTTTATTAGAACCAATAGTAGACGTTAGGTACCTAAATTACCGGGTTTCAGTATTGGGTGAAGTAAAAAATCCTTCGGTTGTGACTATTCCTAGCGAAAAAGTAACCTTACTAGAAGCATTGGGACTTGCCGGAGATCTTACCGTTTATGCAAAACGCGACAATATTTTGCTAATACGGGAAGAAGGAAATGTAAAAAAGTTAGTCCGGCTTGACTTAACTTCGGAAGAAATATTTACATCGCCATATTATCATCTTAAATCTAATGATATTATTTATGTGGAAGCTAACAAATCTAAGGTCGCTTCTACAAGTAGAATCAATCAATGGTTACCTATTATCATTAGTACCCTCTCCCTCGCTGTCATTGCTTTTGACAGGTTCCTATAATTAAATAGCAAAGCCATGAAATACAATTCTAAAACAGGAAAAGAGGATAATCTTTTCAGGTACATCATAAAAACATTTTTTCCTTTTTGGCCTTTATTCCTGGTACTCATTGTGGTTTGTATTGCCGCAGCCTGGGGATATTTAAAATATACCACTCCGGTTTATGAGGCATCTGCTTCCATTATGATTAAGGACGAAAAGAAAGGGGTAGATGATTCTAAAATAATGGAAAGTATAAATCCTTTTGATTCCAAAAAGATTGTTGAGAATGAAATTGAAGTTTTAAAGTCCAGGGATTTAATGAAAGGCGTAGTGAAAAACCTGGGGCTTTATGCACCTATTTATGAAGATGCCGGAATTAAAACGAAATCGGCTTACACTTCGAGCCCAATTAAAGTGATTGTTGAAAACCCTGGGAAGATAGGCTTTGCAGATGAAGAACCTGAAAAGCATTTTTTTGAATATAACATTAAGAAAGAAAAGGTTATTTATTTAGGAAAGGAGTATAGTTTGAATACTTGGTTAAATATTTCTGGTGGGCATAGTATTATGTTTACCAGGAATGAAAACGTCAATAAAACAGCACAAGACCCTTTGTTTTTTTATTTATTGAATCCTAAAATAATTACTGCAGGTTTAATTGATGAATTAGATATAAGTACTTCCAATAAGCTTTCATCGGTAGTTAATTTAAGCATAAAGGATCAGGTGCCAGAAAAAGCCGAAGATATTCTTAATCAATTAATTTGGCAGTATAATCAAAAGATTGTTCAGGACCAGAATGAACTTGCGTTAAATACAATGACTTTTATAGATGAAAGAATAGAAAATGTAGAAGAAGATTTAGCCGAGCTTGAGTATAAAATACAGGAATATAAATCGAACCAGGGGGTAATAGATTTGAGTGAGCAAGGTAGGTTATACCTTGAAGATGTTGGTGAGAACGATAAGCAAATTTCTGAACTCGAGCTTCAGTTGGCGGTATTAAATAATGTTGAAAACTATGTAATCTCGAAAGGTAGCGCCGGGGGAATGGTTCCTTCTACACTTGGAATTAGCGATCCCATATTATCGCAGCTTATCGAGAAGCTGTATGACCTTGAAGTAGAATATGAAAGATTAAAGAAAACAACTGGGGAGAATAATCCGATTTTAATTTCTATTTCTAATCAAATATCTAAAATAAGGCCCAGTATATTAGAAAACGTAAAAAGTCAAAGACAGAATTTAGAGTCAAGGCTAAGTAGTTTAAATTCTAACAATATAAGGTTTAACTCTACTTTGAGGAATATTCCGGGAAAGGAAAGAACCCTTTTGGAAATAAACAGACGAAAAACAATTAAGAATAATTTGTTCTCTTATCTTCTGCAAAAGAGAGAAGAAGCAGCCCTGGCCAATGTGCCAACAAATGAAAATAGTGCGATGATTGATAAAGCTGAGGCTTCTATAAAACCGGTAAGCCCTAAGCCACTTTTCGCCTATTTAATTGCGATGTTTCTTGCTGTGGGAGCAGGTAGTGGGTATGTGGTTGGAAAAGAAATTCTTAGCGGCAAAGTTTTGTATAGATCAGATATTGAGGATCACACCAAAATACCGGTGATTGCAGAACTGTTTCACGCTAAAAATTCAAAGGCGAAGAAATTTACAAAACCAAAGGAGTTTGTGCTAATAGAACAGTTTAGGCAGTTGGGTGCGCGGCTGGGCTTATACCGTCAGGATATCCATGATAAGAGAATATTGGTAACCTCTGGAATTTCTGGGGAAGGGAAGAGTTTTGTGAGTTCTAATTTGGCTTTTAGCCTGGCCCAAACCGGAAGGCGGGTAGCGCTTGTTGATATGGATTTCAGAAAACATCATACATCAGAATTATTTGATGTATCTAATTCTAGCGGAATTATTGGTTACTTAAAAGGTGAAGAAACTTATAAAAATATTATTCATCCCTCTAAGGTTAACCCCAACCTTTTTGTAATTGGTACCGGAGCCAAAGCAGATGATTATACTGAAATTCTCCTAAACGGAAACCTGGCTTCTTTAGTGGATACACTGTCGAATGATTTCGAATATGTTATTATAGATACTGCTCCTGTAAATATTTTGGCCGAAGTAAACCTTATAGCAGAGTTTTGCGAAAAAACCTTATTGGTTATAAGGCACGGCTATACTTCAAAAGAATCTCTTAAAAGGCTGGACGAATCTGCAGGCATACAGGCCCTTAAAAATGTTTCTATAGTTTTTAATGGTCTAAAAAATAGAGGAATGATTGAAACCGATTATGGCTATGGTTATGATTTAAAACATAGAATGGCTTCTTATGCTAAACAATAGCGAAAGCAATATGATTTTATGGATACTTCTAATTAACCAGAACTATAAAGAATAATAGCCAGAATTTTGATTTTGGTTTCTCGTATGATAAAAAAAATCCTGGGTAATATAGTATTTAAAAATTTCTCCTACCTAACCATAGGTACTATTATAGCTCAACTTATAAGTTTGGTTACGGTACTTAAAATTACCAGTATTTTAAATCCTGATGATTATGGCCTGTTTACTTTTCTTATAGCTCAGGGAATGCTGTTATTAAGAATTGGGGATTTAGGAAATAGAAATATTGTAATAAGAACCATTGCCAGAGATTCATCACATACTAATGATTTATTGGTTAATGGGGCAATTCTAAGGGTACTGGCCATAATGGCTCTATCGTTTATTTACTACATTTATAATTATTACTTCGGAAGTTTATCGTTTAATAACCTGTTTTTAATTTTTGTTTTCTCGCTGTTTGGTTGCTTTGCAAATTTATTTGAATTAATCTTTCATGGAAATCAAAAAATGCTGCCTTCTGCGGTTATTAATCTAACCTATAGCCTTATTTGGTTTGTAATTGTATTTTTTATTCTCGACGAAGGCATAAGTATTAGCTTCATTTTTTTGCTTTATATTTCAATAACACTGGTAAAGGCTATTCTTTACTTAGCTTTTATTAAATATTATAAGTTATTTAAAGGCAAGGTTCAGAACTTTAGGGTTTCTGCTAAGCAAATAATTAAGGAAAGTTGGCCGTATTTTGCGATGATTCTTATTCTATTGCCTTTAACCAGTCTTGCCAACAATTTTTTAGATATAAATTCTACCAATAACGAAATTGGATATTTTAATTTATCTGAAAGATTGTTAGGCCCTATATCACTGGTAGTGGGAATGTCTCTAAGTGCTATATTTCCAAATTTATCGGCCATGTGGAGTAATAACAGGTCTAGATTCTATAAGTATTTATCTATTGGTTTTGGGGTGTATATGATTGCCTCTATGCTTATTTGCTTCATATTTACCCTTTTCTCTAAAGAAATAGTGATATTATTATTTCCTGATGGATACTTACCCGCAATTAAAGTCTGCCAAATGCAGGTGTGGTATTTATTTTTTACATCGGTAGATAGTATGGTAGGCGTAGTACTGGGAGCAGCAAATAAAGAAAAGCTTATTTTAAGATTTAGTATTGTTTACTTTCTAGTATGTACTCCCGTACTCTTTTTTAGTAGTAAATATGGTGCGCTTGGAATTTCTTATGGCTATGTAGTTTCTTACGGTGCCTGTTTAATTTATGTATGGCTCACATTTAAAAAATCTTTAAATATAAAGATTAAGTACGACCTTAGAATTTGGTTACTCGCTATAAGTTTATTTGTAATATCATACTATCTAGCTTCAGGGATATCTTTATTCTATAAATTAATAATATGCTTTACTATTTTAAGCTTATTGCTTCCATATTCTTTTAAAATCTATAAGCCTTTATTTGTTAAATGAAAAGACATTTTGAAATAGCTTTTGTTTTCCTGCTGATTATTATTTCATTAAAATTTTTTGATGCACGTTTTTTAGATAATAGTCTTCTTAATTATTTATTGTTTTTAACCCTTATAGTTACAGTTTTTATTTCTGTTCCCTATGTATTACCGCCTAATAAAGGATTTGTTTTTCCTGTGCAGTTATTGCTTATAGCTATGTTTATTTCTATAATAATGGCGGGCTTATATTGGGATCAAAGCTTGTTGGATAGTCTAATAGCAGTAGCACCATATTTAATTGTATTTATTTTTTTTTATTTATGGCATATTCAATTTCCTGTAAATATTCTAGAAAAAATAATTGTATTTTATGGTTCACTGTACATCCTTTTATACGTATTCGAGTTTGTAACCAGTGGCACCGTTTATTTTGGAAAACCGCTGTGGGGAGATGAATTTTTAGTTTCTCGCGGAATTACAAGAATTATATTTCCGGGAGGCGGTGTGTTTGTTTTAACCAGTTTTATTGCGATTAATAAATTAACCTCCCAGGATAAAAACAGGTGGTTTTGGCTGCTTTTAGCAATTGCCGGAATTGTTATCCCGGTAATGCAGGTAACACGGCAATTTATAGTAGGAATACTTTTAATTTATCTATATCACGTAATAAGAAGTATTAGAATTTGGAAGAAATTAGTGGTATTTGCTTCTTTGGTTAGCATTATAATTTTTCTACAATATGTAAACCATCCAATTATTGATGGATTAATAGACTCTACCCGTAATGATGCTAATTTAGGTTCAAATTATATTCGTGTTTTGGCGGGAGAATTTTTTTTAACCGATTTCTCTCCGAATTTAAGCACTCAAATTTTGGGAAATGGGGTGCCGTATTTTGGAGTTTCAAATTTTGGCCTGTATGTAGACAGTTTAGGGGTAACACAGGAATATTTTTTATCTGATGTAGGTATTATAGCAGTCTATGTTATGTTTGGTGTACTCGCCATTATAGCATACTTACTTATTTTTATAAAAAGCTTTATAATTCCGCTTCCGGAAAATTTTCAATACTTAAAATACTATTTGTGGTTTATGCTTTTAACCAGTTTAACCTGGTATACTACTTACCACTATCACTATTTAATAATTACGGTTTACGTGCTATATATGTACCAGGCCGTTTATTTAGGGCAGGGAAATGATAAATCACAAGAGCCAGAGCCAGCTAAAGAGATAGATCGTGAAATGATGATTTCCAAATGAAAAATCCGGTTTTAACAGTAGCAATGCCAACCTATAATGCCGAAAGATATATTGGTGAAGCTATAGAAAGTGTGCTTAATCAAACATTCAGGGATTTTGAATTGCTAATAATTAATGATGGCTCTTTAGATGATACCCATAGCGTAGTTTCTTCATATAAAGACGCACGTATTAGATTGATTAATCTTGAAGAAAACAGAGGGGTAGCCCACTGTAGAAATCTTGCTTTGCAGCAGGCCAGGGGCGAATTTATTGCCTGGACAGATAGTGATGATCTTAACGAACCTACCCGATTTGAAAAACAACTGAATTTTCTACAAAATAACTTAGATTTTGGCGGCTGTGGTACCTGGCTTTCCAGGTTTAAAGACTCTAAAACGTATTATGTAACAAAGGCTTTTAAAAGTTCTGAAAAGATAAAAGCATCACTTCTATTTAAACCGGCCAGTGTTCCAAATGCAACCGCAATGCTAAGGTTATCGGAAATAAAAAAGTACAATTTAAAATATGATGAGGGGCTTCAAATAAGTGAGGATTACGATTTTATTTTTAATTGCTCTCAATATTTAAAGTTTTCTAATATCCAGGAAGTTCTATATCATTATCGCGATTCTGAAACCAGTATTATGAAATCCTTTGAAGATAGAGAAGAACAAACTTTTCATATTTTAAAAACAGTTTATAAGAAGGCTTTGGTAAATTTGGATATTCGTGCTTCCGAAAATGAATTGCGTTTACATCATGCTATTTGTTCAAGAAAAATGTTCTCTAAGTTTTCTCGTTTTCAGGAATGTTGTTCGTGGTTAGAAAACTTACAACTTGCAAACCATCAAAAAATGGTATATGATACTCAGGTATTTAATGATATTGTGGCCGAGCAATTTTTCTTTTTATCTAAAAAAGCTTCTGGTTTTGGTTTAAAGACCTTATCCTTCTTTGTTAAAAAATCACGAAAAAATTGCTGGTCTATAAAACCAATAGCCTGTTCTAAGCTAGCCCTTAGATGTGTTTTGAAATATGATAAATTTGAATTTAAATTAACATGAAAAGCTTATGGAAAGTTTCATTTAAGAGGAAATATTAGTTTTTTGATGATTGATATACTGATCTAATTTGTTGAGAATAGCACTATCCTGTGCAACATCAAATTTTCTTGCAAATAGATAATTTTTACTGGCTTGTTTTAATTCTTCAAAATCATTTTCTTTAAAAGTTACCGGTAGTTCAACATCATTTCTAAGCCAGTTAGTATAGGTATTTGTAGTTTTTATTTGCTCTTTTTCTTTTAGTTTATTTACAATACTCGCAAATAAAGTTTCATCGGGAACATGGGTATAAGCATGGTACTCTAAAAGGTCTGGGTTTTTCTTTAAATAATTAATTATTTCAATAACTGTTTCCACGGGGAGGGCCCACCAGGTGTCACCGCCTTTAGGTTCCAGGTAATTTGGGTGAATTCTTTTAGGCTTAAATACTGTATTAACTGTAGTTGTAAAACCAAGGTTTCTTAGTAGATAAAATATGTGTTTAAAATTACGAAGTGTTAAGAACCTGGAGTCGAAAATAGGAAAGATACCTCTATTTAAACGTTTATTGGGAAGGTGGAAATTATATCTTTCAAATCTATTTGCCCATTCCGGCCAAATATCTTTAATCTCTTCCGCTACAATGTAATTATTACCATAATTTGATTGATAAAAATTATAGATGTGTTTATTATTATTAAGTGGATAATCCTGCCCAGATAGAAGCACACAATAAGTGTTGGAAGTAAATTTTTTAATTACCTTATTAAGAAGAAGAAGTGTGACTTTACAGATCCCAATACTGGACCAGGGCGTTATCATTCTCTTTTCTTCTTCGATGAAGAAAACATTTTTATAATTTATAAATGCCTGTTTAAAAGGAACATCATCTGCAGTTTTGTCTATATGAACAAAAAAATAAACATTTTCTGCATCTAGTTTTTTTACCATTCTATGAAATTGAGATGGATTTTTGTGAGCGAGAATTAGGTAGCTTATGTTCATGGGTATTACTCTAAAGGCAATAGGTTTTATTATTTAATTACTTCTTTTCACTTAAGTAGGCGCTTTGGTAAGCTATTTAAATTTATAAAAAAAGGGGGGTATCTCAAATTATTTCTCTGATTAATAATAAGATATGATTTCCTTATTTAAGGTTTTTGTATAATTCTATAGATACCTGAACATTGAATTAAACATGTTAGAAATAGATACGGTTGGTGAATTTCGGCTAATACTAAGGCACTTTTAATTTGAAAAAGGAAAAGAAAAAAATACTTATACTGGGGTCTGCGCAGTTTGGTTATTCTACAACAACCTATAAATATTGTGAATATGCTAGGCATGATTTTGATATAACCTATGTAGGTTGGGATTACAAATTACCAAAAATAGAATTATCTCTTGTTAAAGTGAAATATGTAAGCAGAAAGGGCAACCTGTTAAAAAGAAATTTTAAACTTTTAAAGGCTTTTTATAAAGAGATTTCGCTGGGATATAACCTTGTGCTAACAACTTATGTAAGAGGAATTTCTTTGGTGAAACTTCTAAATCCGGGAGCTAAGGTTTTAATGTATGTAGATACTTTTGGCGTGATGCCAAATGCCAGCAAAAGATATGTCTATGATCTTATGCTAAAATTTGAAACCTCTTTCTTTAAAAATGTAGCAGTGATTAATAGTGGGCTCGGCAAACTTTTAAATAGAAACAAATATGAGATACTTCCGCTGGGTGGGGCAGTCTTCAATACAAATCATAAGTCTTTTGATAGCTTAAAACTATTATACGTGGGCACTTTTGATAATAGAAATATGATAGACTGCGTGAAAGGTTTCCACAAATTCCTGGAGAAAATAGGTTATAAGAATGATAGTATTAAGTTTGAAATTATTGGGGACGGGCCAAATAACGAATTAGAAGAACTAAAGGCTTATGTAGAGTCTTACAAGCTTTCACCTTATATAAGTATACTGGGGTATATACCTCAAAAAGATTTAAAACCTTATTTTGAGAATGCAAACATAGGTGTGTCTTATGTGCCCATATTGCCATATTACGAATATCAAACCCCCACCAAAACTTTTGAATATTTAATTTCCGGTTTGCCCGTAATCGCAACCGCGACTTTTGAAAATAAGAAAATTATTAGACCCTGGTCTGGAGTTATTGTTAAGGATACGCCAAATTCGTTTTGTGAAGGAATTATAAAGCTTCAGGAGAAAAAAAAGGAGTTTTGTAGTGAAAGAATTATAAAAGCATATTCCAACAATACCTGGGAGAATGCCGTGAAAAATCATTTTATTCCTTTGGTGAGAAAGCTTGCCAATTAGCATTCTTAAGAAGAAAGTAACAGATAATTATAGACCTTTTGAGAAATAATATTAAAAATTTTTACGCCTCTATCATTTCGAGGTTGTTTATTTTTTTGGGGCTTTCAAAAAGGCTTAAAAACAAGGCGCTTCGTGGGGATTTTATAATTTCGATTTACTTTCATGCACCTGATGCCTCCCTATTTGAGTTTTGCATTAAATGGTTGAAAAAAAACAAATTTATTTTTCTATCTGAAAAAGATATTTTGGCCATTGCAAATAACGAGAAATCCTTTCCGAAGGGGGGAGTGGTTATAACTGTAGATGATGGCTGGTTAAGCAATGAAAAAAATGTTATTGAAATAGCTCAAAAACACCAGGTGCCCATTACAATTTTTGTAGCTACAGATGCTATTGAACATGGGAATTATTGGTGGCCATATATTACAAAAGCCCGGGATTTAGGAATGGATTTTCCTTCCGTCAAAAAGTTAAAGCAGGTTTCAAATAAGGAACGAGAAAGGGTAGTAACCAACATAAAAAAGAGAATTAGTTTAGAAAGGCAGGCTTTAGATTTATCGCAACTAAAAAAGGCATCGCAATCCAGGTATATAAATATAGGTGCCCACACGGTTCATCATCCTATTCTTATAAATTGTGAAGATGGGGAGTCTTTCAGGGAGATTAAGAATTCTAAGTTTCAAATTGAAGAATGGTTGAACAGAAAGGTTGTTTCTTTCGCTTACCCCAACGGAGATTATTCCGAAAGGGAAATCAATTATTTACAAAAGTTGAATTTTTCTTCAGCATATACTACAAAGCCTGAATACCTTACTAAAGAAAAGCTTCAGAAAATTTATGAACTACCGCGATTCTGCATTTATGAAGGAATATCTAAAGCTGAAGCTATTTGCCGAATGATGGGGGTATGGCAGCGGTTTTTTAAAGATTAATAATTATAAAATACCATTCTGTAGAAGTTTATGAATGTTCTATATGTAACCAATATGTATCCTTCAGAAGCTACACCTTTTGAAGGAGTGTTCATCAAAGAACAGGTTGAGTATTGTCATAAAGTATATGGTATCAACTATAAACTGTTTGTTATTAATCGTTCCCGGCACAAATATTTAAATTATTTCAGCAGTATTTTTAAAATTAAGAATGTTATTTCTAAAGGTAATTTCGATCTTATCCATATACATTTTGGCCTGGCCGGGATTTTCTTACTACTAAATCCTTTAATTAAAGTACCTGTAATTGTAACCTTTCATGGTAGCGATATAATTTCATTTAAAAAAAGGGAGGGATTAATGCAGAAAATTAGCCAAATGGTTGCTGCCAGGGCCGATAAGATTATTATTCTAAATGATAAAATGGCCTCTAAACTCGGGAAATATCAAAATAAATCGGTTAAAATTCCCTGCGGAATAAATACAGAAATATTTAAAGTAACACGCAATAACTTAAAGAACAAAAAACTAGTAATTGGATTCCCTTCAGATAGAAACAGGGAAGTGAAAAATTACCCTTTGTTTAAAGCCGTGGTCAATATTTTGCTTGAAAAGGGATTTCAAATAGAAACTTTAGAATTTGCCAATTTCAGTAGAGTAGAAATGGCTCAAAATTTAAGCCGATTAGACTGTCTCTTAATGACCTCCTTTAGTGAAGGCTCTCCCCAAATTGTTAAAGAAGCTATGGTTTGTGGTGTACCCATTGTTACCACCAGGGTAGGGGATGTAGCAAATTTATTAAATGGAGTAAAAAACTGTGCCGTAGTAGATTCTTTTGATGCTTGCCTGCTGGCAGAAAAAGTATGTGAAATACTAAAATTAGCTCCCAAAGACAGGTTTACTAATGGTAGTGAAAAGATAACACAGTTGGCTTTAGATCAAGAAAAAGTTTGTTCTAGTATTTATGAGGTCTACCAAAGCCTTTTGGTTCAATAAATCAGCTTGCGGCAAACCAGGGCTTTTTAAAACGAATTTTCCAGTAAAAACTTGAAATTATGGGAGATAAAAAGAAAAAAATTATACTTATTTGTTCTGATGGGGGACATCTTGCCCAAATTTTAGAGTTAAGGGATATGTTTTTAAACTACAATTACCTAATTGTTACAGAAAAATCCCAGGCTACAATTCCATTAAAAGAAAAGTATAATATTAGATACTTAAAAGGCAGGTCCAAGGGACAAAAAAGAAATCTATCTTTTATTTTTAGTTTACTTGTAAATACTTTTCTCTCCCTAAAAATTTTAATGCAACATTATCCTAAAGTTATTATTACAACCGGAAGTCATACAGCCATTCCCATGTGTTTTTTAGGGAAATTGGTAGGAGCTAAGATTATTTGGATTCTTAGCTACGCCAGAATAAATTCAAGGGCTTTTTCGGCAGATATAATTTATCCGATAGCCAATAAATTTATAGTTCAATGGCCGGGAGTACAGAAATTTTATAAGAAAGCCATCTATCTTGGAGGGATATATTAATTATTCAGACTAACATTTTTACTATGATACTTGTACTATTAGGCACTTTTCCAACTGCTTTTAAACGGCCACTTGTTGAAATAGACAGGCTTTGTAGAGATGGCATTATAAACGAAAAGGTAATTGTACAAAGCGGGCATACCCGGTTTGATTCGAACTATTTAGACATGCGACCTTTTATTGCCCCCGATGAGTTGACCGAACTCTATAAACAAGCCCGACTTGTAATTACACAGGCCGGTACAGGATCTTTAATTAAAGGAATGAAGCTGCAAAAAAAGATAATTGCTATTCCCAGACTGGCAAAATATAAAGAAGTGGTAGATAACCATCAGGAAGAGATACTACAAGAGTTTGCTAAACAGAATTATATCTTACCCTGGACCGAAGATATTGCTTTGGAGGACATACTCCCCAAAGTAGATGCTTTTGAGCCAACAACCTACGTTTCCACGAAGCAAAATATAATAGATCATTTAGAAGAATATATCGATTCTTTGTAAAGATTTATAACCTTAAATAATTAGAACCTTATGATAAAAGTCGGCTTAATAGGTGCGGGAAAAATGGGCATCTCTCATTTATCAATTTTAGGTGCTCATCCAGATGTAGAGGTGGTTGGGGTATGTGAAACTTCTAAACTTGTGCTTAGTGCATTGGAGAAATATAGTAGCTTCAGCTGTTATACAGACTATCAACTAATGCTGGAAGAGGAAAAACCCGATGCAGTTTTTGTAGCTACACCTACCAAATTTCATTTTGATTTTGTGAAGGAACTTTTAGCCAGAAACATTCATGTTTTTGTTGAAAAACCTTTCTGCTTAAGTTCGGAACAAGGACTGGAGCTAGCTAGCCTGGCATCGAAGAAAAATGTAGTAAACCAGGTAGGTTATCACAATAAATTTATAGGCACTTTTAAAGAAGTCAAGAAATTGGTAGAAAATGGTGCCATAGGAGAAATTAACCATTTTCTGGGTGAGGCCTATGGGCCGGTGGTTACAAAGAAGAAAGAAGGAACCTGGCGTTCTAGTCCAACCGAAGGCGGAGGCTGCCTAATGGATTATGCCTCTCACGTAATAGACCTAATTAACGATATTCTATCGCCTGTAACAGCCTGTAAAGGAAGTATTCTAAAATCTGTTTACTCTAAAAAAGTAGAGGATGCCGTCTATGCTATATTGGAGCTTTCCAATAAAACCACCGGAGTACTTTCTGTAAACTGGAGCGACGAAACTTACAGAAAAATGTCTACTTCAATTACCATAAATGGCAATAAAGGAAAAATAATATCTGATGCCAACGAACTAAAAGTCTATTTTAAAGAAAATCAATGCCCTACAGGCTACTCTAAAGGTTGGAATGTAAAATATGTAACCGATTTAACCGAGCCGGTAAATTTTTACCTCAGAGGAGAAGAATATTCGGCACAGGTCGATTATTTTATAAAAGCCGTAAAGGGAACGGTTCCTAATAATGTAAATAACTTTCAAAGTGCCTGGCTTACCGATAGGGCTATTTCAATAATAAGGAATCAAAACTAAAATAGGATGGATAGAATATTATACGGAGACAATCAGTTTTTTGCGGTAAGTCATATTTCTGATGCCAAATCTATGGCGCAATCTATAAAATTTAAAACCGATGAAGCTATTATAAATACTATAGATACTGCCAGGGCATCGGGTCTCAATACCTTTATGTGTACAACTCATGATAGGATAGCCACTATTTGTGATATAATTAGGGCTAATCCCGGGAAATATGAAAACTTTAAAATTTATCCTTGTATGCCTTATGCCCATAAATATGCCAATGCCGTAACCGAATTGGGGATTCAAGGCACTATTAAGCAATATGTTCCCGGAAATTTCTTTGGTACCCTATTTAAAGGAGGAATGGCATTTGTGTCAAAAGATTTTCTAAAAATTATGGAGCTGCTTATCGATGCCGAAATGAAAATGTTTAAAGGAATTAATACCCCGGTTATTTTTCTGCAAAACGTAATCACCGATCTACTCTTAGGGTTGGGAATGGTTGAGGTGTTGAAAGGTTTTTACGATTATATCTTGAAAAAATACGATGCAGAGCCCGGATTTATCACTATGAATATGCCCAGGTTGCTAACTATGCTTGAAACCGCCGGAATAACAAATCCTATTATTTGTTTTTCCATGAATAAGCTTAATTTTAGAATGAGTGGAGGAAAAGGTTTATACGAAGAAACACTTAAAACTCGAAAATTTAGGGCCATTGCCATGCAAGTCTTAGGTGGTGGGGCAATCCCACCCAAAGAAGCCTTAGAGTATGTTTGTAAATTACCTAATATTGAGGCCATTCTTTTTGGAGCATCTTCCAAAGCAAATATTGAAAATACGGTAGCTACAATTCATCATTTTGACAGCCGGAAAGTAAATTTTTAGATAAGAAAGTTAGTAGAACAAGGGCATAACCCTTGCCAATTAATTGGCTCCCGGCTTTACTTCATCGTAGCTGCTATTTTCATTTCCTATACGCACCTCATCATAATAGATTACCTTTTGGGAAGAGGTTGGTGTCCATTCCCATTTATAAATACCAAATTTAAAATAAGGGTATTTTTCATCGTTATAAGTATTCGGCATATTTTGTCTGTCAATTACTTTTTTACCATCTTTCCACACCTCCAATACTCCGGTATTGGTATGGGAGTATTTAATATGCACTACCCAATCAACCCATTTATCTTTAGGTATAGTTCCCATATCTATATAGATAAGTCCGTCTGAATGTCCATTCTCCATAATACGATCGGTATCCCATCTTAACATCCATTTTAATTTACCTTCGGAAGCGATTAATGCATTGGAAGGGCTTCTGTTGGTAGCTTCTCCTTCATCGGCTTGAACATGCCATTGTGCAATAATTTCCCCGGTAGCATCAGTAGTATAGCTAGTTGGGAAAAATTGTGAAAAACCATACCAGCCCTCTTTCTTTGTTGTACTTTGAGCCTGGGACATTTCTGATCTATGACCACCCCAAATTTGAGGATCATTTTTTCTGATTTCAAATCTACCGGCAGTAGCACCTTTCCTTACAATATCTTTTTCAAGCTGAAAACTATGATTTTTGGCATATTCCAGGTAAAAATTTCCCGCCTGTGGATTTGTTTCCAGGACAATATTTTCAAAACTTTCCTCTAAAATTAAATTTGAGGAAATTTGATCTATAGGTAGGGGAGGGAAAAAAGTAAGCGTTTGCTTTTTACCAATGCTAAACTGATATCCCTGTAAAAAAACAAAGACCGAAAAAAGTAATAAATAGCAAATGTATTTCATGACAACATAGATAGTACCCGATAATCGTGATAATACACACAGACTTATCTCAAAATCGAAATGAAATCATTTAATACCGCTCGTTGGCTTGCTAACATTTTTCTAATGAGAAGCCTATAATAAATGGAGTTCTTCTGCTATGAAATAGGCATTAGCCCATTCTAACTGCATCTACATTACCGGTTTTTAATCAGTTATAGAAAATTTTGAGCTTTGAGGCTAAAGCTGTCTATAATCAATTATATAATTTCAAATCTATAAGTAAGATACTAAAAAAATAAATGACTTAACTGATAGTCAGTGCTTTGTGATTCGTTGAAGCGAGTAAAATTTAGGAAAGAAATGGCTAAACCTATGTTATTGTTGATTTGCTATTTAGAAAGCTTATGTGGGAATTTAAATTGGTAGGAACCGGCACGTGAACAGTACCGGTTCTTAGTTACCAAATATATTATTTACCAAATAGCTATTTTGCTTCTTTAGAAACGATTTCCACCAGCTCGTATCTAATAGAAGAACCACCGGCCGGAGGGTTTTTTATTTCTGTTTTTTTCACTTTAAGACCATATACAAAACCGGGCTCATAGTTAAAACCTTCAATACCATCAACAAAGTAAAAATTCTCCCAGTTTTCGGTACCAATCATATTACCTTCCTGAACAAGTAAACAGGTGCCTTCCATTTCTGCAACACAATTAACGGTATAACTGTTTACCATCATGTTAATTCCATTGTCTATTGTACTTGTACTAGTTGCAACCTCATCGTAACTACTATATCTATTACCTATTTTAACCTCATCGTAGTAGATGGTTCTTTGTGTTGAAAGATTTCCCCAAGACCATTTATAGACACCAAATTTAAAATAAGGATATTTTTCATCATTATAAGTATTTGGCATGTTTTGCCTATCAATTACTTTCTCGCCATCTTTCCATACTTCCAATATACCGGTATTGGTATGTGAATATTTAATGTGTACAACCCAATCAATCCATTTGCCTTTAGGTATGGCTCCAAGATCTATATAGATTAGTCCGTCTGAGTAACCATCTTCCATAATACGATCGGCATCCCATCTTAACATCCATTTTAATTTCCCTTCTGAAGCGATTAATGCATTGGAAGGGCTTCTGTTGGTAGCTTCCCCTTTATCTGCCTGTACATGCCATTGTCCAATTACTTCTCCAGAGGCATCAGAAGTATAATTAGTTGGGAAAAACTGTGAAAAGCCATACCAACCTTCACTTTGTGTAGTACTTTGTGCCTGTGACATCTCAGTTCGGTTACCACCCCAAATTTGAGTATCACTTTTTTTGATTTCAAATCTACCTGAATTAGCACCTTCTCTTACAATATTTTCCTCTAGCTGAAAACTATGGTCTTCGGCGTGTTCAAGGTAAAAATCACCCGATTGTGGATTCTTGTTTAAATCGGGGTTTTCAAAATTTTCTATATAAATTAAATTGCCAGAATCTTGATATAAAGGTGGTTCCGATTCTAAATCTATAGACTCCAGAGAGTCTTCGGCAGTAGTTTCTTCTAAGGTTTCATTATCCGGTGAACAGGCAGCTATGGCAAGTAACAAGACATAAAAAAGTTTTTTCATTATAAATAATTTAAATATTACTAATAGTTTCTAATCTTACACAGGTATTGCTTTATCAATAGACGAATAATTGGCTAATAGAACAATGGTATCATTTTCTAATATGCACTGAAAATTATCATCCATGATGTTAATTACTGTGTATGTTTTTAATTTTTGGATTATTTGATTTGTGCTATTTGATTTTTACACAATAAGAAATTGGTACAAAAAGTACGGTAATTAAGCATTTCATAAACTTGTAGGGATAGGGACATTTTACTATATTTTTTTTGCGAAAAATTTTGCGCGAAACTAATTATTAAAACCGATAAAACAAGTGATTTAATCATTTAAAAATGCTGTTAACATCTATAAATCAATTTTTTATGAAATATGTAAGAGAATACTTATGCTTCGGTATGTAAAGATATAGTCAATATTATGCCAGGAAATTTTAGCTTAATAATTACGAAATAAACCCGCTGAATTTAGAAGCATAACGCGGATAATTTTATTTACTAAGTTTTGTGTTTAATGCCGCAAAGGATAATTATTGTGTAGAGTTTTTGACTTTAGTGTGAGTATTTTCCACAGAAAAAAAATATGTATCGACAATAGCCGAAAAAATGTTGAGAGAAAGTAGGCTACAAAATAAAAATTTATTTGAAATTAACGTCTGAAGCTTTGTGTTGGAATTGAGCAAAAATAGATTCGGTAATTGAGCTGAAGGGTTAACCTGAGATGGAATGGACTTAATTAACCAATTTCTTTCTTAGCAGGCACTATATGTACTTTGTTAGCCAATTAAAATAATCCTTTAAAGCTCTTTAATTCGGGATTAAAATTATAGTCTATTTCTTCCTGATTCTTTTCGTTATAGCATACATCTAATAGCATCATCCCCAATCTTTTGTTTTGATATTCCAATATAAAATCAAAGGGATAATCTTCATGAAAAATTTTCTTAGAGTTTGCTACAGCTTTTAATAGGTTTTCTGAGTCTACGGGCAAGTCTAATATTTTTGATAGTACGAGTTTTATCTTTTTATCAGCTACAATATTTTTTTCAGTTTTTAGAATGCTACTTATCTCTGTATGGGCAGCTTGAGGAAAGTTTTTGGGTGTAGCTACCAGGCGATTCCAGAAAGAAATCAAAACGCTAAACAAGTTTGATTTTTTACTGTTATTGTTTTCGTGTGGCTTTTTGAGCTCTTCTTCTTTTTTATTTTCTAAAACCGAATTTAGATCCTTAAATGAATATGAGTTGGGAGCGGGCTCATTAACCAGATAAGAGTTGTTTCGCATAGGTACTAATCTGTTTTATAGTGGTTTAATATATGAAAAAAAGTGCAAGATTAAGATTTTTTATAAAATTAAATGATAAAGTTCCAAATTATTTATAGAAAAATAGATCTAGTTTTTAGTAAATAAACTTATTTTAAAATACCAGTAAGGTCTTATATTGTATAAAAAAGAGGTTGTTTGAAAAAAATGTTATTAGAAAATCTCACAGCTCACTAAAGACGAAATATTTTTTATCGTATAGAGTAAGCAGACTTCATTTCAATACTTATTAATTTATTGAAGCTTCAGTTTCAATATGGAGATACTAATTTTCAAAATTCTTCAAACATCCTCTTCCTTTTTATATAGTTTAATAGCTTACTCTAAATCAAACCTGTCCAGGTTCATTACTTTATCCCAGGCTTTTATAAAGTCTTTGATGAATTTTTCCTCTGAATCCATAGTTGCGTATACTTCAGCCAAGGCCCTAAGCTCCGAATTTGATCCAAAAATAAGGTCGGCACGGGTACCAGTCCACTTAACCTTATTAGTAGCACGATCGCGGCCTTCGAAAACGGTTTGAGAATCTGAAGTTGCTTTCCAGGTGGTTTTCATATCAAGGATATTCTTAAAGAAATCGTTGGTAAGCTGTCCCGGTCTCTCTGTGAAAATTCCATGCTTAGATTGATCAAAGTTTGCATTCAAGGAACGTAGGCCACCTACTAAAACTGTCATTTCGGGAGCAGTTAAAGTTAGCAATTGAGCTCTATCCACCAGCATTTCTTCAGCTGAGGTAGAGATTTTATCTTTCTTCTTAAAATAGTTACGAAATCCATCAGCATTTGGCTCCAGAGGTTCAAAAGCTTCAACATCGGTTTGCTCTGCTGTAGCATCAGTTCTCCCCGGAATAAAAGGTACATCTACATTGTGACCCGCTTCCTTAGCGGCTTTTTTAATTGCAACACAGCCTCCAAGTACAATAAGATCGGCAAGGGAAACTTTTTTATTTTCAGATTGAGCACTATTGAATTCCTGTTGAATACCTTCAAGTTTTGTTAATACCTCTTGTAGCTGCGGAGGATTATTGACTTCCCAATTTCTTTGTGGTTCTAAGCGAATACGTGCGCCATTAGCACCGCCACGTTTATCCGAGCCTCGAAACGTTGAAGCAGAAGCCCAGGCAGTTGATACTAATTGAGATACAGATAAGCCTGAGTTTAGAATCATTTTATGAAGCTCATCTACGTCTTTATCGTTTATTAAATCATGGTCTACAGCAGGTATTGGGTCTTGCCAAATAAGTTCTTCGGTAGGTACTTCCGGTCCCAGGTAGCGCGAGGTTGGTCCCATATCACGATGTGTAAGTTTGTACCAGGCTTTTGAAAAAGCTTCGGCAAATTCATCGGGATTTTCATGAAAATGTTTAGATATTTTTAAATATGCGGGATCTTCTTTTAAAGAAAGGTCGGTGGTTAGCATAAAAGGTGCGTGTTTTTTATTGGCATCGTGCGCGTCTGGAATAGTTCCGGCACCTGCACCATCTTTTGGTTTCCACTGGTAAGCACCGCCTGGTCCTTTGTGACATTCCCAATCGTATTTAAAAAGATTATCAAAAAAACTATTGCTCCATTTTGTGGGGGTTTGCGTCCAGGCCCCTTCAATTCCACTGGTTATTGTATTCTCTGCATTTCCGGTACCAAAACTGTTTTTCCAACCAAGTCCCATTTCTTCTATACCGGCTCCTGCAGGTTCAGCAGCCACATATTCATTGGCATCTGCAGCACCGTGGGTTTTTCCAAAGGTATGCCCGCCGGCAATTAATGCTACTGTTTCATAATCGTTCATCGCCATTCGGCCAAAAGTCTCTCTAATATCTTTAGCCGCTCCAATAGGATCTGGCTTTCCGTTGGGTCCCTCCGGGTTTACGTAAATTAGTCCCATGTGGGAAGCTCCTAATGGATTCTCCAGGTCATCCCCATTCTGGTATCGCTCTTTGTTTCCCAACCATTCACCTTCAGACCCCCAATAGATATCTTCTTCAGGTTCCCAAATATCTTCACGCCCACCGGCAAAACCAAAGGTTTTAAGTCCCATAGACTCAAGGGCCACGTTACCGGCAAGGATCATTAAATCGGCCCAGGAAATTTTATTACCATATTTTTGTTTAATTGGCCATAGTAAAAGTCTGGCTTTGTCCAGGTTGGCATTATCTGGCCAGGAATTTAAAGGAGCAAATCTTTGGGAACCAGAGCTTGCTCCACCACGGCCATCGCCAATACGGTAGGTACCAGCACTATGCCAGGCCATACGAATAAAGAACGGTCCATAATGGCCATAATCTGCTGGCCACCATTCCTGGCTGTCAGTCATAAGATTGGTTAGATCTTTTTTAACTGCTGCCAAATCAAGACTTTTAAAAGCTTCGGCATAATTAAAATCTTTATCCATAGGACTGGATAGATTGGAATGTTGCCTTAGTATATTCAGGTTTAAAGCATTTGGCCACCAATCTCTGTTAGTAGTGCCCATGCCCGCGGTTTTTTCTACTGCCCCTCCCATAAATGGGCATTTACTGGATTCATTTACGTCCCAAACTTTATGATTATCAGGATTTTTTGATTGATTTTTCTCCATAATTGAAAAGATTTAATGTTTAATATTTTAAAAATACTATAATTTTTACTTATGGTTATTTTATTTCTATATTAAATAACTATAGTGGTTAAGCGAAAACTATAGTAGACCATCGTACTGAAATTTATTCCAGTATTAAATACATATCAATATACTAAACCTAATCGTTTATTTAAAGGCGTATGTCCGGTAATTTGGATTGGGGAAAATAATTAAAGATGTTTGCTTTTTCTTATTAATTTAAGGGCGAAGTGGCTTATTCTATATCAAAGCTGAAATTGTTTTGGGTATTATACTTTTCCTGCTTTCCTATAGCTAATAAATAACGATCACAGGCAGCTTTTCTTAACCATTGTACTTTATAATCATTTTTTAGAGAGCTGTGGAGGGCAGCTTCTGTCGCTAGTTTTGAAGCTATCTTATAATCAATACTATCCTTACCATGATGATAAATGAAGGCTGCATAGAATTTATCTTGTGGCTTTTTTATGGTATATATTTTTCTAATATTTTTTACCTGGTTTAACCTTTTTAAGTCTCTGTGTTCTAACTTGCTAAAATAACTCAGAAAAGACCTAAGTTGCATTCTATCTTTTTGGTCGCTTTCGTAAGCAAATTTTAATTTCTCACTTAGGCTTCCCTGGTGAATTACAGCTTTATCATAAGGTCTAATAAGTGAAATGCACACTCCAGAGATACAAATCAGCATAAGCAATAAAGAGTTTCTAAAATAGTACGCTTTTATTGGCACCGCCAAAGGGTGTAATACTCCGAGGCTTGCCTCGAAATTAAAAATTTGTTTCCAACGAATGCCTCTTGAGCTTGCTCCAAGGTAGTTTACCTTTCTAAAAAGCTGAAGAAGTCTAAGCAGGATTAAAAAAACAGCAATTACTAAAATGACTGCTATTAAAATAAACTCAAAAGAATTGAAGAGATAAGAAAGCGTGGTAACTATTATTAGGCCTAAGAAAATAGTAAGTTTTCGCATAAGTTTGTTTTGCTTTAATAGAATAGTTATTTAGCAGAAATATGGATAGTAGTTTATAGAATGACGTTAGAGTTTTGTAAATGTTGCAGATGGTATAGGTCGTAATTTCCTGAAAACTTTACGAAATTATTTTAATTTCAGTTTGTTAATTACACTTATCTTGGCCCTTTAAACAAAAAACTATGGCTTCAGGAATATTTGCCCTTTTAGATGATATTGCAACTTTAATGGACGATGTTGCGGTGCTGAGTAAAGTGGCAGGAAAAAAAACAGCTGGTTTATTGGGGGATGATTTAGCCGTTAATGCCGAAAAAGCTTCAGGTTTTGTGTCTTCTAGAGAACTACCTGTGTTGTGGGCTATAACAAAAGGCTCTTTTTTAAATAAACTTATTATCTTACCACTGGCTTTCTTGCTTAGTGCATTTCTACCTTCAGCTATAACTATTATACTGGTTATTGGAGGTCTTTACCTGGCTTATGAAGGTGCCGAGAAAATTTACGAATATTTCTTTCCACATGCTCATAAAAAAGAGAAGCCAAAACTGGAAAAACTAAGCAAAGAAGAAGCATTAAGCCAGGAAAAAGATAAAATAAAATCGGCTATTTTAACCGATTTTATACTTTCGGTAGAGATAATTATCATTGCTCTTGGAGCTGTGGGAAATGAACCCTTATTAACAAAAGTGCTGGTAGTTAGTGTGATAGCTGTTGTAGCTACAGTAGGTGTTTATGGAATTGTAGCTTTAATTGTAAGAATGGATGAATTTGGTACTAAACTTATAAACCTGAATGAGGAAGATAACAGCTTTTCAGATAAATTTGGACGCTTTTTGGTTAGTGCATTGCCCAAGGTAATTAAGGGCTTATCTATTATTGGGACTATAGCCTTACTTTTAGTTTCGGGAGGTATTTTTGTACATAATATTCATTTTTATCATGATTTAATTGAAAATATACCCTTTCCCGGAATTATTGTAGAATTTTTAACCGGCCTGTTTGTTGGTTTTATAGTGCTACTACTTATAAATATAGCAGTAAAAATTTATAAAAGTTTTTCGCCGGAGTCCAACCAGTAGGTTAATTTAAGTTCTAGAATAGCTCTATAAATTGAATGCTAATAAAAAAGCCGGTTTACATTTTGTGTAAACCGGCTTTTAGTTACCTAATAGTTTGTATTATTTTTCTTGAAGTTCCAGTTTTGTTGCCGGAATTTCACTTACACCTTCTTTAAGGTAGCTGTCAAACCAACGCATCATTCTAAGCATAAAGTCATACCTGGCGGTAGCTTTTCTGTTTCCGTGGCCTTCGCCGGGGTAAAGTACCAGTCTAACAGGTGTTTCTGTTCTGGTTTTAAGATGGCGGTACAACTCAAAAGATTGTCCGGGATCTACACGGGTGTCTTCTTTACCGTGTAGTATAAGAAGTGGGGTTTCACCCTGATCTGCATAAAAAATAGGGCTACGTTCAAGGTAGAACTTATAATCCTCCCAAATTCGCTGACGACTATGTACAAGAAACATTTCTTCAGGAATATCACTGGTGCCCCATTTTGAAATATTGTTGCTAATACCTACCGACATTACCCCGGCAGCAAATCTTTTTGTATGTCGGGTAGACATCCAGGCAGTAGCATAACCTCCATAAGAACCACCGGTAACTCCTACTTTATTTTTATCAATATTATAATTTTCAATAAGATAGTCTATACCGTCTATAATATCATCAAACTCTTTTCCGGCAGGATCACCCTGACTGGATTTAGCGAACTCGGCACCTCTACCTGTACTTCCTCGGTAGTTAGGATAGAAAACTGCATATCCATTTGCCGCACCCACCTGTCCGGGCATACTGTATGCTGTAAGCCAACCATTGTCATAATGAGCTTCAGGACCTCCGTGTACTACAGTAATAAGGGGAGTCTTTCCCGATTTTTCTAAAGGATGAATTAAAATTCCCTGTAATTCAAGACCATCTTTAGCCTTGTAAGTAATCACTTCTTGTTTTCCTAACTTCCTGTCTTTTAACCAGGGATTAGAGTCTGTAATTTTATTAATTGACGAGTTTTTGGTATTTAAAACAAAAAGCTCTCTCGGATGTTCGGCTGCATTTGCAGTAAAAGCGATATGCTTATTTGTAGCCGCAGAAAACCCGGTGATATTTAGGTTTTGAGATGTGAAAACCTTGCTAATTTTATCATTAATATTCAGGTTGAATAAGCTACTATAAACTCCTTCACTTCCAAGTAAAGTAAGGTTTTTATTATCTTTCCAGCTAAGCGAGTGAAATTGCCCCTCAAAATCTTCCTGAAGCATCTGCGGAGTATCACCTGAGGTCTCAGCTATAAAAATACGACCATCAATAGGATCGTGCTTATCTTCACCGGCAATAAAAGCTATTCTTTTACCATTGGGACTCCAATCTATGGCTCCTAGTTTACCTTTATGCTCAACCTGGGCAGTAACTTTTAAAGTATTGGCGTCTACAAAATAAATCTTCTGGCTTGTATAAAAATCGTCAACCAAAGAAGAAGGTGCAGCGGTTACCATAAGATTAGAAGCTTCCGGGCTCCATTGTACCGAAGTTACATGGCCTTCTACTTCTAACTTGTTAGCATTCTTATTAGTAAGATCTACAATATATCCAGATGCCTGCTTTAAATTGGTTTCGTAGATCTCGGGTTGATAGGGAAGCATATTGTCCTCGTCTTTTTTAACTGCAGATACGAAAGCAAGCTTATTTCCGTTGGTCTGCCAGTTATAAGAAGAAATATTTCCTTCAAATTCATAAACTTTTTGTGCTTCACCTCCCTGAAGGCTAATTTCATATAAAGCCGTAGTCTTATCGTTTTCTTTTTTAGTGGTAAAACTAATACTATTATGTCCCGGTCTCCATTGTAGATTAGAAACGCTATATTCGGTTATAAATGGTGTAGTTGTTTTGGTTTCCGTATTATAAACGTATAGTTGGGTAGATGCAGGTACATTTTCTTTTTTAGGATTTGCCGGCACCAAAAGTTGGTAGGCTATATGTTCTCCGTCGGCAGAAATTACTGCATTTGAAATTTGACTGATGTTTGCTACATCTTCTGGACTAAGCCCACTTTGCTGAGCGAACAGTCCCTGAAAAACAAAGAATAAAACAAACGTAATAGATCTTTTCATGTTAGATTTTATTTTTTTAAAATTGTGTCTAAAGATATTGCAAAATGGCAAATTGCACAAGTAAACATTTAGTGGCTAAAGCTGCTTTTATGCTTATAAAACAGGCGCTTATTTGCTTATTTACTATCTCGATTTTATTTGCTTTTAAGCTTTAAATTTTATTTAAATAATTGCCTTTTGGGGTTTCTGGAGGATTAAAAGAATGATATTGTTATTTTAAATTGAAAAAAAGCTAAGAATTCTTTAAAAGTATAGGCTGTTAAGTTTAGGAATTTTTATTTTCGATTTTTTAAATTAAATAGAATAATACAAATTTATTTATTAAAAATTGATGAATAACAAAAGTGAGCCTTTGATTGATAAATGCTTAGCTTTTGTGTAATTTTATAAAAACCTCAATCTTATGAAGAACTTACTTGTGGCTATAGACCGACGTAAAGACGCGGAACAATTAATTGGACATGCTATAAAAATCGCAAAACTTACAGACGCAAAAATTTGGATTATCCATGTAATGGAGGGAGAACCTGATGATTTTTTAGCCAGGGAAGCGGGGCCGCAATATGTTTACGAGAAAAGGGCAAAAGAGCGTAAAGACTCCCAATTACAGATTGAAAGTTGGGTTGAAGAGGTAAAAGAAAAATATAGTATAGATATAGAAGGTTTCTTGATTCAGGGGGAGGTAGTAAAATCTATAAAGAAGATTGTTGCAGAGCGTAATATAGACCTGGTTTTGGCTGGTCATAAAAAGAGGAACTTGCTTTACTCATTATTTACAGCCAATAAGAAGAAAGACCTTATAGACGATCTTAGGATTCCGTTGTTGGCAATTCCTTTGCCTTAAACTAGTTTTAGTTTTAATTAAAAGATAAGGCTGGCCATTATTTATTTTTGGCCAGCCTCTATAATTGATTCACTTTTAGAAGTATAGAATACATTTTAATCTATCTTTCTAAAATTTCCCTGTCCATCAAACTCCAGTTCAATACCATTGGCTAATTCAATTTCCTGCTCTTTTTTCTGTTTTTCCCATCCAATTACCTGTACATCAGCATAATTTTTTTCTAAATAAGAAATGATTTTTGAAGGTAGCGCTTCAATTGGTATAACGGTGTTATCCTGACTTTCTATCTCAATAATATTTCCATCTTCATCAAAATCCAGTTCAACGCCGTTTGCGAGTTTTACTTCATATTTTTCGTCCTCCCATATTTGCCAGTTACTATTTTCCTTTATTTCCACCGTATTTGATGAAAAGTGTTGTTCAATAAAACTCTTAGATTTTGAAGGTAAATTTTTGGCGTCTGCCTGTGCAAACATTCCAAAAGAACAGAGTGCGAAAAATCCTGATAAAATTACTTTTTTCATAATAATTGTTTTTTAAATTCTATGCGAAGTAAAGGTTGAAAACTGGAAAGAATTAGGAACAACCGGAGGTGTAATCTTAAAATTTTCTCAAAATTTGTAACTCGATAATAGAGGTTTGCCACCTATAATTATTGAGAAATAGAGGCCTGCCTTAAGATAAAAAAACTTCTATTTATTAATGCCTTGTTGGCTTTCTGTAGATAATTTATCTTTAGAAAAAGATCAAAATAGGGTAAAAAAATAATGTTTCCCATTTCTTTTCAGTTTTGTTCTTCATATTTGCATTCTATGGAGAATTGCAAAAAAAGATGCAATTTTGAATTTTTTAATTTATATCGCCTTTTTATATGTCTTATATCTTTAAAATGTCAAACAGAAGAATGAAGCTTAAATATTTAGTTTTTACTTGCATATTCCTAATTTCTGGTTTTTGTCTTAGTGCTCAGGAAACAACTTCAAATAGTTTTGGGAATGGAATAATTAATTCAGTGGCAAAAGATAGTTCCTTCAGTATTAAATTTGGAGCACGTTTCCAGTCATTATATATAAGCAATTGGAAAAATTCTGAATTGGAAGGTTTTAAATCGGAAAGTTCGAATTTTCTTATTCGTCGTGCCCGTTTAAAATTTAATGGATTTGCTTATTCTCCAAAGTTAGAATATAAGATCGAATTAGGTTTATCTAATAGGGATATTTCAGGAGCTTCTAAATTTACAAGTGATGCCCCAAGGTATGTGCTTGACGCTGTTTTAAAGTGGAATTTCTACGAAAATTTTGTGCTCTGGGCAGGACAGGCAAAACTACCGGGAAACCGTGAAAGGGTGGTTTCGTCTGGGAACCTTCAGTTTGTAGATAGATCTTTGTTAAATGGCCAGTTTAATATAGACCGGGACCTTGGTTTACAATTGCACCATAAAATAGACCTTGGTAACCAGGTAGTGATAAAAGAGGCTTTTGCTCTTTCGCAGGGGGAAGGAAGAAATGTGGTTACAGGAAATTTGGGCGGTTATCAATACACCGGCCGTTTAGAGGTTTTACCATTTGGAGAATTTAAGGATTATAGCGAAGCCTCGTTGGAAAGGTACGAAACCCCTAAACTAGCAATGGGAGTTACCTACGATTATAATGATAAAGCCGTGAAGACCCGTTCTAATATGGGGGAATATATGTTTACCGAGAATGGCTTGCACCGTACCGATATTACTACCTTTTTTGCAGATTTTATGTTTAAGTATAAAGCTATTTCGGTACTTGGAGAGTTTGCGCATAGGGATGCCGATAATCCAATTGCAATAGAAGAAGATGGCACGCCTACCGGTGCCGTTGTAAATGTTGGTAATTCCTTTAACCTCCAGGCAGGCTATTTATTGGACAATAACATTGAGTTTGTAGGGAGGTTTACCAATGTTCATGAGACTATTGCCGGGGCTCATTTTCCAAATTTAAATCAATATACATTAGGTGTCTCTAAGTATATATCAAAACACAAGCTTAAAGTACAAACAGATATAAGTTTTAACGATAATCCAGATCCGGGAATGAATCAGGTGGTATATAGGTTGCAAGTAGATTTGCACCTGTAAGATTAAACTTATCTGTATTTGAATGTAATTCGTATTCTTTTTTGTTGAAACCTCATTAAAATTGACTTTATATCATGAAAATTTTAATTATTGAAGACGAACTGGATATGCTGCAGAACATGAAAGATTTTCTGGAAAAAGAAAATTTTGTTGTAGAAACTGCCACTAGTGTCTTTGAAGCACAAAATAAAATTGGGGTATATGCGTACGATTGTATTTTGCTTGATATAAACTTAAAGGATGGAAGTGGTTTTAGCCTTTTAGAAGATCTCAAAAAAAAGGAAATAGAGGATGGGGTAATTATCGTTTCTGCAAGAAATTCCCTGGACGATAAACTCGAAGGACTTAACCTGGGGGCCGATGATTACCTGGCGAAACCTTTCCATATGTCCGAATTAAACGCGAGGGTAAAGGCAGTACTAAGAAGGAGCCATTTTAGGGGAAATAACATAATTAAGCTTGGAAATCTTTGTATAGATATAGACGAGCATCAAGTAGATATAGATGAAGAGGTATTGGCTTTGAATAGAAAGGAATTTGAAATTTTGTTATTTTTTGCATCCAATAAAAATAGGCTTGTTAACAAATCGGCACTGGCAGAGCATGTATGGGGCGACCATATAGACCAGGCTGATAATTTTGAGTTTATCTATTCCCAAATTAAAAATTTACGCAAAAAACTAAATGCCGCCGGAGCAAATATAGAGATTAAAGCGGTTTACGGTATTGGTTATAAATTGGTAGAAGGGTGAAATTATTAAATTATACTACCAGTTATTTTTCAGCAATACTATTAATTCTTTTAGCAATATGGGCTGTGATATTTTATGTAGAAATGCTAGATGAAATATACGATAGCCTGGATGATGGTTTAAATAACCAGAAGATGCTAATTATAAACCGCGTAAAAAATGATCCCGAAACTATAAAGCAATTAGATTTTAAAGAAGCTAGTTATAAGATTAAAACAATTAATAAGGAGCAGGCATTAAGGTTTAAAGATTCTTATCGCGATACGCTTATGTATATGCACAACGAAGAAGATTTTGAGCCGGTAAGGTTGTTAGAAACTGTGTTTAAAGAAGGGGATGGGTTCTATAAGTTGCAAATTTTTACTTCTATGGTAGAAGAAGACGACCTGATAGAAGACCTCTTATTTTCACTTATATTACTTTATATAGGTCTAATTTTAAGTATTGTTTTACTTAACAATTGGATCCTTAAAAGAGTTTGGAACCCCTTTTATAATCTTTTACAGCAACTTAAAAATTTTAGACTCGAAAAAGATCAAAAAATACTTACTATTTCCTCTAATATAGAAGAATTCAATTTACTGAATACGCGCATAGAACAAATGCTGGAAAAATCTATATCTAGTTATAATAGTCAAAAGCAATTTATTGAAAATGCAGCGCACGAGCTGCAAACCCCTTTGGCCATAAGTATTAACAAACTGGAGCTACTGGTAGAAAATGAAGAGCTTAATGAGCAGCAAATAAAGTTAGTGGCTTCGGTTTTAAATAATTTGGAAGGATTAACCCGAATGAACAAATCTTTGTTGTTACTTTCTAAGATAGAAAATCGGCAATTTCCCGATGAACAGGAGATAGACTTTGTAGATTTGGTAACCAACCTTAAAAAAGATTATAAAGACCTGGCCAGCCATAAGGAAATGGAGATTAAAATAGAAGTGACTTCATACTTAAAGCATACCATGAATAAAGATCTGGCAGGAATTTTAGTCTCTAATTTACTTAAAAATGCCATTATACACGGTAAAGAAGGGAGTGAAATTATTATTGAGATCTCTCAAAATAGTTTTAGAATAAGTAATGTTTCCAACCGGAAAGCCTTAGATGAATCAAGGTTATTTTCACGTTTTCAGAAAAATTCTGAGTCTGCAAACTCTAATGGAATTGGATTGGCTATTGCACAAAGCATTGCCGAAAAACACCAAATTGAACTAAGGTACTCCTTTACAGAAAAGCATAATTTTCACCTTGATTTTTAAAGTCTCTGCTACCTTGTTCTTCATAGTTCCAGTTTTTTCGGTTTTTGTGTTTCATTTTTAATTGAAAATATTAAAAATGAAAAGACGATTTTTATAGCCTGGATTATAGCTTTGAGGTTTATAGCTTGCAGAAATGATGATTTAAGCAATGCTAATATTCTTTCTAGCTAAAACTTAAAAGAAGCAAGTGCTTGTTAAACTGGGGGCTGAAGATTTTTTATAGGTCGAGGTATGTAGTTTTCAATAAAAATGAATTACATAGATAGACTAAAAAAGGCTGTCCAATTTTTTGGACAGCCTTTAATTTTCCCCTATAAGCTAATCAGGGCAGGTTTCTATCAAAAATAATAAAGGTTTAAAGCTCTTTTACTGTAATATTTTTCCAGTAAACCTTAATACCACCACCATCATGTATTTGAAGGGCTATTTTTCCATTTGCCTCTCCAATTTTCTCATCAGAAAAATCAACCATTTCCACGCCGTTTAGCCAGCTGGTTACCTGGTCGCCTTTTACTTTTATTTTTAACTTGTTCCATTCACCGTATTTAAGGGCATCTTCTTTTTCCTGATCTGGCTTAATAAGCCAACCACGACCGTAAGATTCATAAATCCCCCCTGTGTGTAGGTTAGGTGGGGCTACTTCTACCTGCCAACCGGCTATTTTTGTACCTTCAATTTCAGACCTTATAAAAACACCGCTGTTACCATCGGCCTCTTGTTTAAACTCCAGGTTTAGTTCAAAATCTTTGTAATTGTTATCTGTAGCAAGGTATCCATACTCTTTATCTGGACCACTTTCAGAAATCAATAAACCATCTTCAACATACCATTTTTCGGTACCGTGTATTTTCCATCCATCCAGATTTTCTCCATTAAAAAGTTCCTTTCCAGATTGACAACTTGTAAGTGCGATGCTTAGTAAAATAGCAACTAAACTAATTTTTTTCATGTTCTATTATTTTAATACTTAATTAGCCATTTAGTACATGGCAGGGGTAAGGTTATAATTTTTTAATTTTAATATTTTTAAACCAAATTGGGCTGGCGTGATCTTGTAAACCAATATAGCCAGATTTAAATTTTGCATAGTCGGGACTATCTTTCCATTTTCCGGAGTCTCTTTTCTTCTGCCATTCTTCAGATTGTGGATTAAAAGAAAGCAACATTTCTCCGTTTAGCCAGTGTTCTACACGTTCTGGGGTATATACTATTTTACTGGTATTCCACTCTCCTACAGGGTTTAATTGTTTCTTAGTTGTATCAGGTTCATACATGGCATAATCGGCTGCTGTTTTGTTGAGCGGTTTTAATTCTGAAAGATTTTCAGTATGGCCCAGGCTCTTGTTGTAACCGGTAAGATCGTGTATGTTTTCGTAGTTTTCGTCGTCTATAAGCTGGTATTCCGGAGCTACTTTTGCCGGATTTGCATAGCCTTCTTTTACGTGATAAAAAATACCACTATTACCACCTTCTGGAATTTTCCACTCTAGGTAAAGTTCAAAATTATCAAACTCTTCGGCACCATAAATAATATCTCGCCCTCCTGTGTAGTCTTCTTCTTTGCCCAATTTGGTTTTATAGGTTAATACACTGTCTTCTATTACCCAACCCGGTGGCATTTCTTCTTCACCATATCCTCTCCAGCCGTCCAGGCTGCTACCGTCAAATAAATACTGCCAATCTTGATCTTTTTGCTGAACTTCAGCAGTATTTTCCTGGCTCTTAGTTTCGGATTGCTCCTGTTTTTTATCTGAATTTTTACAAGCTATGGTTGAAGCTGCCAACAGCATGCATATCATTATTTTTTTCATTTGGTATTTTTTAAGTTGAAATCGGGCAGGGAATACTTTTAAGATTCTACTACCCGTTTCTATTTTATTCCAGTTTAATTAGTGTTATTGGTTTAACCTAATTTCATTTTTTCCGGATCCCAGTTTATAAATTCATTCTTTTTATAGCTTTCATTACATAATAAAGCCGGTGCGGCTGCACGGAACCCAAAAGCAGGATCTTGGGCTACCGAGCCATTTTCACGAATTGCCATAAAGAAATTGGCAAAATGGTCATAATGCGCTCCTTTGTAGCCATCTTCTGCCCGGTAAACGGTTTCTAAAGGTGGAACCAGCTTTTTACGATCTGGCCTGCCTGAATTTTCTTTTGCTTTTTCTGCCAGGAAAGGATCATCACTTCCTCCACCGGCATTGCGCTTTAATGTAAGGCTGTCCCAGGCTATATCCATAGAACCTTTACTTCCTACCAGTTTTAAGAACGTACTTCCGCTGGTACCGTCAACAAAATTACAACGCAAGGAAAGGTTAAATGCCGGGTGTTGTTTTGTATCGGGGTAATCAAACATTCCTAAAAGTACATCCGGTACTTCACGCCCGTCATCCCAGTGGCGCAATCCACCGGTTGCCGCAATTTTATTGGGGCCATACGAATTGGTAATAAAATGAAGACTGGAGAATAAATGCACAAATAGGTCGCCGGCCATACCCGTACCGTAGTCAAGGTAATTTCTCCATCTAAAGAACCTTAAAGGGTCAAAAGGCATGTCTTTGCTTATAGAAGTATACTTCTCCCAATCTACGGTTTGGGTAGAGGCATCTTTGGGGATTGGATACTGCCAGGCACCCAAGGCCGAATTCCTGGCCCAAAAGCCTTCAGCATAATTAAGCGTTCCTATAGCACCGGCTGCCAATAGTTCTCTGGCCTTTTCATTACCCAAAGAAGACATTCCCTGGCTACCTACCATGTAGATTTTTCCAGATTTCTTCCAGGCTTTTATGATATCGTTTCCTTCTTCTACACTATGTACCATTGGTTTTTCACAGTACACGTGTTTACCTGCATTAAGCGCATCAACACTCATTTTTTTGTGCCAAAAATCGGGGGTGCCAATTATTACCGCGTCAATATCACTGCGGTTTAGCACTTCCTTATAATCTTTGGTAAGGAACAAACTGCTGCCCCAACGTTTTTTAGCATCTTCTAAACGCCCATCGTATAAATCACATACGGCCACAAGTTCTATATTCTCGTGCTTTAATGCCGTATTGGTATCGGCAACACCCATTCCCCCGGCACCAATTAAAGCGATTTTAAGGATTTTGTTTGTTGAAGTCTTTGCAGCTCTATTCAATAAATTTACTTCTTTCGCTTCTGCAGCAAAACTGGACGGGATTACGGCCGCAGTTGCGCCCACTATTCCTAAATTCTTAATAAAGGAACGTCTGTTATTTTTCAT